>CAYTCW010000321.1:0-1524 GCA_964436235.1 uncultured bacterium | reverse complement strand
AGCTCTGTTCAGAAACCTGCGCGCCGGTGTTGAAATAGCCTATAACGTTATAAGTGGGCGTGCCGGAGCTGGTGATCGACTTATCCCAGTAAAGCGTCTGATTATTTTCATCGAATTCAACCTTTACGGGCGGCGGTATTTTTTTATATAAAGCGTCGTTGCGCTGAAGGTAAAACGAATAAGGCTCCGAAAAAATTCCCTCGAGCGGAGGCGTAGTTTCAGCCAGAACCGCTTTAACCCTTATAACGTGATTGCCGGGAGTGATATTTTCAGAAAGGCCATAGCAGGCGCTCTTGGTATAGGACAAATTCTCCTCGTGGGTCATTATCTCTCCATCAAGTTCTACTTTATAATAGGCGATGGGCAATTTATCGACTAAAACCGGCTGCCACCTTATAATACTATTATAAGTGTCGAATTGGAGCTGAACGACTTTTCCGAGCTCGTCCGAAGATTCGCCCGCCTGGGTATTAAAGTAATAAGTTTCGGAATACGGACCGGCGATTTCGGGATTGGTATTCGCGATAACCGCCCTGACCGAAACTTCGTGAGTGCCGAGCGTTAAAATGTCGGTAGAATATTCGGGGCGCAGATATAAATTCGGCAGCTCTTTTTTATCGACTTTAACCCTGTAATAACAAACCATTTCACTCACTATAACAGGAAGCCACCTTACGAGTTTTCTCGAGTGAAGATAAGCCAGTCCCATCACCTGCGGAATATTAGTATCCACGAAAAGCTCGTAGGGGTCTGAAAAAGGCCCCTTGAGCTCAGGATTGTAGTTTTGTATTATGGCCTGCACTAAGATTTCATGAGTGCCGCTTCGAAGCGCGGCCGCGTTATATTCGTTTTTAATCAAAACGGCATTACTGATATTGCCGTCCACTTTTATCCTATAAACGCACGGCTGTTCGTCGGCATAAACGCTTCCCCAGGTGATAATCTTCGTAACCGGGTCATATTTTATTCCGCTTACTTTTGCAATGACGGGAAGCTCGCCTGTCGGCAGTTTAATAGCAGAAGATTTCAAGCCGTTATTAAAACCGTCAAAGGTAATAACCTCCAGAACGCAATTAAAAGAATCCGGGGGCAGCTTCGATTTAATATATCCGAGTGCTACGGAATCGGTAGCCACGACTTCGGCTACTTTAGTATAAACGCTCCCCGAAGGCCTGTCGTAAGAAGCCAGAATATGATATACGTAGTTGGTGACCGGGGATTCTAAAGACCATTTAAGCTCATCGGCAATAGGCTCATATCCGAAATTTTGCGGATAAGGTATCAGCTCATACGGCCTGCTTCCGTCATCGTTATTAAAAGAAAATTCAGCGCTCCACGGCCCCTCGTCGATAAGCTCTATCTGTATGTCGGAATCATCTATTATAACCGCCTGCGCTCTCAATTTGTGAATTCCCTTTGAAAGCCCCGGCGGCACGCCGTAACAGGCGGACTTTGTTATGTAAATGTTGGATATTTCATCGTCGAACATTACGCGATAACCGTAAACGGTATCGGAATCAGAAA
>CAYTCW010000320.1:0-1543 GCA_964436235.1 uncultured bacterium | reverse complement strand
GCGTTTTCTTCGCTGCCGAAAACTATCTTGAATATTATGTCGTTTATTATGCCGTATGACATTGTTTTCCCCGCTTTATAAAGGCTGACTTTAGTTTCATTAGTTTTTCATAAGTACATTATACCATATTTGAAGCGGTTTAATCAATCGGAAAAAGAATTAAAAAGAATGATAAAATATAAAAAGTTTTAAATTTTGTCCGGCCTGCCGATTTTATCAACGCATTTTGTAGCAGCCATGAAAAAAAGGCATCCGGATTTCTAAAGTAATGCTATTTGGCTCTGGTAGCGCCTGTGAACAGAGAAACTGCGGCGATATCTATCTTGTGATCTTTCTTGACAAATGCTTGCGGAACCTCCGCTGTTATGTTATAATGCTAAAGGGCACCTGATCCCGGCCGGTAAAATGCATTTTGAATTGGCAGAGGTGCTTCCAGATTTATTGGGGAGGAACCAAAATGACTGAAATGATTTTTATGGTCGAAGAAGACATAGAAGGCGGTTTTGTAGCAAAGGCCATAAATCAAAGCATTATTACGCAAGCCGACAGTATCGGTGAGTTAAAACAGAACATTCTCGATGCGGTCGATTGCCATTTTGACGATCCGGCGGAACGGCCCAAAATAATCAAACTTCACATAGTCAGGGAAGAGGTAATAAAATATGCCTGAAATGCTTCGCGATATTTCCGGCGACGAACTGATAAAAAGGCTTGAAGAATTTGGCTATGAAGTTGTTCGTCGGAGCGGAAGTCATGTCAGGCTCCAAAAGGGCTCTTATTTAACCCGAAAAATACAATTAAAATGGATTGAGTTCAGAATTTTTATGCGCCACTTTAAGATATTGCTCGTTAAGTGTCCCTCTTTTCATAGTTTAAATTTTATCGATTTCCGAAATGATTGCTTTTCGCCTTTCATTCAGTGATTTCAAAGTCATAAAGCCGCTCCTTATAATATTGTTGATTTTAATCAACGATATTATAAAATAATAGCACCGTTCAATTCAAGGCTTAAAAAAAAATTATTTCGCACACCCCGACGCGGGCTTTCTTGCAAAAAGCGGCGGGGTGTGATATAATATAATCGACACAGGTAAGAAAGCCCGGCGATCAATAATCAAAAGCGAGGAAAAGCCTTTGACATACAGTATAATCAACGATATTATATTCAAAATAGTCTTTGCGAAGGAAGAGAACAAGCGCCTTCTGATGGCCCTGCTGAACGCGATACTCGGCTATAGCGGCCTGACGGCGATAACGGACATAACGATACTTAACCCGAGCATAGACAAGGAAACCGTAAAAGAAAAGCATTCGATACTCGATATAAAAGCCGTTGACGGCCAGGCGCATCGGTATAATATAGAAGTCCAGCTGAAGCCGGCGAAGGATTATATAGTCCGCACGGTTTATTATTTGTCAAAACTATTCGGCGATCAGCTCGAAGCTGGCGGCAGGTATCAGGATCTGGCGATGACAATAGGCATATCGATAACTGATTTTAAATTATTCGACTATACGCCCGATCTGCACAACACATTCCGCT
>CAYTCW010000319.1:0-1549 GCA_964436235.1 uncultured bacterium | reverse complement strand
TCAAGGCGACTTTCATATTTTTTACTTCGCCGTATTCATCAAAACTATAATTATTAGCCGCGCCTTCATAGTTATCGATAGAGCGCAGCGATCTGGCTACATCTAAGGGAGCCGCGCTTTTTGCGTGTTTAATGCCTTCGGCTATGAGCATAATCGAATCGTATGCGACAGCCGCGTAAGATTCAGGCGGAATCCCGAATTTTTTAATATATTCAGCCTCGAATTTCACCAATTTTTGCGAACGCTCGTTCGGATTAAAAAAAGTCACAAATACTAAGCCGGCCGAATATTCTCCGTAAGCTCTCAGCGTCTCGAGCGAATCTGCGCCGTCACCGCAGAAAACAGGAACGATAACCCCCTTGTGGCGAAGCATTTTAATAAAAGCCATCGAGCTTTCCGAATTGCCGTAAACCATCACGCAATCGAATTTAAGAAGTTTCCAGCAGTCAATTATCTGTTCGAATTCATTTTCACTTCCGGAAATATAAGAACGGCGGTCAACTACCGCTATCGAATGTTTCTTCAATTCATCCTCGGCGGCGTTCGCCGAACTCAAACCGTATTTGTCGTTAATATAGCATATCATAACTTTTTTATAACCGGATTTTTTAAAAAGAGCCGCCTGCTTAGCCGCAACGGCGTCAGCGTCGGCGATCGCCCTGAATAAAAGGGGACTTTTAAATGAATTATAAGCGGGATCGGTGGCGCTTATCGTCATCATTAAAATCCCAGCGGAGTTATAAATATTAGATACCGGAATAGTTACGTGCGAATCGCAAAAACCCGTTACCGCGCATACTTCCAGATCACCGGCAAACTCGTCGGCGATAATCATGCCGCGGGTAACGTTAGATTCGTCGTCTTTAAAAACGACGCTTATTTTTTTACCCATAACGCCGCCAGCGCGGTTAATTTCATCGGCCGCCATAACTATTCCGTTGGCAAAAGATTTAAAACTCGAATCCTGCGGCCACACCGCGCCTATAGTAATTACGGGCAGCGCATTAACTTTATCGGCGCGCGAAGCTTTTTTTATAAAATTATAATCGCAGCCGGCCGATATTAATAAAAGCGCTGAAAGACAAAGTATAACAATAAAAAATGATATTACACCCGAAGAATATTTTAAATTAAAACCATTTTTATTCCGCACTATTTATCACATCCGGCAAAGATATCAAGTCTTCTAAATTTATTTCACATTCGCCGGTTTCTATGGTTCCGAGGCATCCGGCTTCAAACCTTAAATCCGCTATTGCCGATGCGAATTCGAGAACCGCGGCTTCGAGGGCCAATTCAGCCTGCCCGAGATTATCTTCAACCGTTACGATATCTAAAAGCGTCGAAGCTCCCATTCTGTTTTTTTCTCTTTCGTTCTCTAAGGCTTTTTCGTAAAGCCTTTCAGATTCGGCCATCTGTTTATAACGCCTGATTATCGAAGCGATCGCGTTAACGCGTGTACCCATATTAATATCGATCTGACGGGCTATTTCTTCGGCTTTTATTTTAGCCTGGTAATACTGCTCTTCCTGCTTTATAACAGCCGATT
>CAYTCW010000318.1:0-1552 GCA_964436235.1 uncultured bacterium | reverse complement strand
ACTTTATAAGCGTTCGAGAGCGCGCCGTTAATTACGATGCGCCCCTCGGCGCGGTAATCTATGGGCTGCGGCAGCGATTTGATATAGCCGATGACAGCGTCGCTTATTTTTATCATCGCGCCGGGGTCCTGTTTTTTAGGCGCGAATGTCGAGTGGCCGTCGCCGCCCGATGCCATATATTCGCTCATGGCTACTTTGTATATGCGCGCGCCGTCTATCGGAACGCCGTCAAGCGAGGCGGAAATGAATGCATGGTTTTCATATATTACTTTCATGCCTTTAGAAAATTGAAGGAACCCGCCCCAGTCGCCGTCGTAGCGCGAAGCGGTCATTTTGAGATCTTCGATAAGTTCGGCGCCGCTCAATTCTATGGTGACGACTGGATTGTCGTAAGGCGCCGCGGTGTAAATGTTTTCATAGGTGATGTCGGGGCCCGTTATGGAGTCTCTGAAGTTGCCGCCGTTGATCAGGGCGATATCGGCGTTTGTGAGGTTTTTAATGGCGTCGGCGAAAAGATTGCCCATATTGGTTTCGCTTTTGCGGTTGTCGGCCATATTGCCGTTTAGAGTATTGGCCGTGGAAGCGAATACTATCTTAACGCTCGCGCCTATCTGGTCTTCGTAAACTTTTACTATAGACTCGACGGCCGGATCGGGAGTTATATCTTCGCCGATATATGTCAGGCCGCCGCTTTCATAAATATAGCGCGGCGCGCCCGGCAGAAGAGCGTTTTTAGGGCATACTTTAAGGTTCAAATTGCCGAGGTATTTTAAATAAGCTCCGGTCTGGGCCACCATGCAGACTCCGCCCTTGTTTTTAACGGCGGCGGGCACTGGAACTTCGGTATGCGAATGTCCGCCTATTATAATATCGACTTCTTCAATTTCAGAGGCTAATTTAAGGTCTTCGTTATATCCGATATGCGTCAGGGCTATTATTAAATCGACGCCGCTTCTTAACTCGACCGCGTATTGTTTTAAAATAAGCGCCGGTTCGCTTATCGTTATATCGCTTAATAATTTAGGATTGTCCGAAGTGATCTGCGGCGTGTCGATGCCGATCACCGCTATTTTAAGGCCGTTTTTCTCGATAATGGTATAAGGCTTGACCAATGCGTCGGCTGAAAGATTGGTCTTGAAATTTATATTAGCGGCGACAACCGGAAAAGATGCCTTTGAATAATAGTCGTAGAGCGCGTTAACGCCGCCGTCGAATTCGTGATTGCCGAGACAGAGCGCGTCTAAGCCGACTGCGTTGAAAGTTTCGATATCGGCGGCGCCGTGGAAGAAATTGTAAAAAAGCGTGCCCTGAACGAGATCGCCGGCAGCCATAACTATCGATTCGTTTCGGTTAGTTTTATTTAAGAGTGTTTTTAACCGGGCCGCCCCGCCGTAATATTTTTTAGTCGCGCTGTCTTTGGTCGGCGTAAGGTGCGAGTGGACGTCGTTGATATGATATATTGAAAGATTTCTGTACGGCCCGGAAACGCTCTGCGCGCCGTCATCAAAAACGCAGGATACCGAAAATAAAATTAAGGTAAGTATAAGGAAAA
>CAYTCW010000317.1:0-1594 GCA_964436235.1 uncultured bacterium | reverse complement strand
TTTAATAATAAAACTTTCAATCGATTCTATGAAATATTTCGCTTTTTCAATTTGCGTTTGAACATCATCTGAAGATACAACGTAAAAATCCATGTAATCGGCATCATGCCGAAAGTTTTCGGCGTCTAATATTATTCTGGCAAGTTCCTGAGGCAATATTTTAGACGCGATATAATTTTTAATAAAATAAGAGATTATTCCCGAATGTTTTTTAGAATCGAATTGATCATAAGCCAACAGAGCTCTTGTAGCATGAAAGATCGAATAATATGAACAATTTAAAGATTTTGAAAATCTGTTAAGCCCGAGCAATTGCACGGCGGTGTCAAGTTCTTCTTTAGCTTTATCCAGCCTGTATTTTGACAGCGCAAGTATTTCTTCACGCAGCATACAGCTCAACGCCTTCGCTTTCAATATTTTTAAATAAAAACTGAATATCGATATTTTTATAATATTCGCTCTCTATTTCGACTGTAATGGAAGGTAAAATCGAATAATTAATAACCAATTCAAGTCTTATATCGGTAATGTATTTTTTATATTCTTTTTTATTAACGCCGTCTATAAGCACCATAACATCGATATCTGACTCATCATCATAAGTGCCGCGCGCATAAGAGCCGTATAAAATAATCTTTTTCAGGTTATCTTTAAATAAGTCTCTTAATTTTAATTCGAGCTCAGACAGTAGTTTTTTTATGCGGTTTTCTTTAATTTTTAATTCCTTAGTCATAAAAAATCCTTAAAACTTTCGCTGACGGGATGAAAACACATTTTATATAAACGCTTAATAACACCCCGAATGTGCCGCTTAATGTATAATTATTCAATATCGATGATATCATACACCGTAAGTAAAGTCAATCGGTTTACTCTATTAATTTTGGCCTTTTTTCTTTTGATTTTACCATTCATCTTTTTCACTATTTTTATGCCTTTTACCCTCGTTTTGCTTTAATGATAAAACTTTCAATCGATTCTATGAAATATTTCACTTTTTTCAGACCTGGATTATCAGATTAATAAAACTGCCCGCTTACTTGCTAATAATTTATGTAAAGTTTACTTTAAATAAGGAAACTTTTATATTATTGTTGCATTATATAAAGGAAACGATAGGAAGATTTATAAAAATTCTATTACTCAAGCCGCTATTTCTTTATTTCTGGTATTTACAATAAACGGCATTATCGCAAGCAGTTCATTTTAATTTTAATGGTGTAATTACCACACCGATTCTCATGAGTTTTTCCCGCGAGCAGTAAGTTATAGTTGCTGCAGTGCCATTATAGCTACGCATTTGCGCGCGCCGCAGCGAGCGCGAATGCAAACAAGCAAGCCGGCAAGAAAGAAGTAGATGAGATGAGATGGATATAAAAAAAGAGAAAATATAGAGATAAATAGGAATAGAAAATGAAGATTAAGATATGATAAGATAAGATGAAATGTATAGAAAAAAGATAAAACTTAAAGGCATGGTTCTATTGTGATATTAAGTTAAAGCCACGAAAGAAAAAGCTATCGATAGCCTTCGAAAAAGCGTCAGGCAATTTGCAGATAGAGGGAGGGTTTCAGGGAGGGAGAAAGGGTTGCT
>CAYTCW010000316.1:0-1608 GCA_964436235.1 uncultured bacterium | reverse complement strand
CGCGGCTGCAAACAAGCAAGCTGGCAAAAAAATAAGTAAAATGCAAGAACAAAAAAGAAAATATGAAAGGAAAGGGAAGGAAGGAAGGGAAAAAAGGGAGAAGAGGAAGAGAAAGAAGTGAAAGAAAAGAAATTAAAGCCCTGACAGAACAAGCAATCGACAAACCACAATAAAGCGTCAGGTAATTTGCGGATAGATGGGGGAGTCAGAGGGGGAAGAAAGGGTTGCTAACCCTTTCTTCCCCCTCTGTTCAATAATAAAATAAATAATTAAAGCGTTAATTTATTTAACTTCGATAATAAAATTATTAATATCGTTAGTTTCCTGCGGGTATTGTTTTATGTGTAGTTTTCTGCCTGAGATGATATTGGTGCCGCCGGCGTCGTAGGCCAGAAGGTATTTAGTAAATGCTTCGAGGATCATTGCCTGGGCGAAGGGTTCGCTGCGCCAGTGGGCGAGGTCCCAGAATGATGCTGAGAAAAAGAGGCCGGAGTCCCAGCGGACGCCGTAGAGGTCTCTATCTTTTTGGCCGGCGTTGAAAGTTTCGGCATTTTTCACCTTATATTTTTTAGCCGTATTGAGCAGGTATTGGACGGCGGATTCGACGGCGCGGTTATAATCGTCGAGGACGGCTTCTTCGGCTGCGATATCTGCGCCTATATTAAGCAGTGAGATGAGTCCGAGTGCGGTGGAAAGGTAATCGGTCATATCTTCGCCGCCGGGGAATGCGCCGGCTTTTGAGTTAGATGTTTTAGAATAGATTTTTTGTTCAGCGATAAGGTCACGGAGTAATTTCTTCATAGCCGGCCGCAGCGCGTCGTTACCGCCGTCGCGGTAAGCGCGGGTAACGGTATATGGAAATATCATATTTTGCGGGTAATACAGGCCGGCAGCGGGCCATACTTTTTGTAAAACGGCTTTTGTGAGAAGTGAAACGGTTTCGTTATAACCCGCGGCGGTTTTATTATTGAAAAGGCCGAGCATGAGCAGCACGTTGGAGTTTACCACCACGTCCACGTTATTTTTACCTAACGGTATTATACCGCGTTCGGGGCTTGAAAATGTTGGTTCTTTCTCGTCGCGCAGCCAGGTAAGAAAAGCTCCGCTGCCGGCGCCTTTCCAGCTATCGCGGCCGTCTTCAAATTTCGGGTCGCGGTTGATATCGCGATAGTTGAGTATGACATCGCAGACGGCGGAATCGATTTTAAAATTGGAATCGACGGCAAAGAAGGCGTCGTCGGGGTAGGCATTTTTAAGCTGACCGCGTATAATTTGCAATGAAAGAGCGGTGGAGCTATCGTCGGAATCATTGGGAATATTAAACAATGCTGATGCGCCGCCGGGGTTTTCAACCGGATCGAGGCAGCGCATTACCCATTCGGTCGAAGGCACGTTAAGTCCTTTAGCGAAGGCTTTCCAGAAAAAAGCCAGTTTCGGATTGATATACGATTTAGCGAGCGGCGCGACGGCTTTATCGATGGGAATATTGTATGGTGCGGTATAAAAAGCGCCGGACGAGGGGCGCAGCCAGAAATTGTACGCATCGCCTCTTTTATATTTTTCATCGATATTCCAGGCATTTTTGAGCATTTTAGCGATATGCCGCCC
>CAYTCW010000315.1:0-1662 GCA_964436235.1 uncultured bacterium | reverse complement strand
TAAATAAAACCGTCCTTAGGTGAATCGATTTTTTTATGAGTGGCCTCGAAAGGCGTCCCGCCGCCAGGAGCGCCGGCGGAAAAAATAGCCTGTTCAATCTGTCCGTCTTTTTGAGTAGTTCTGGTATAGGTGAACCCGTCGAAAGGTTTGGCTTCGTGGGTATAGCTGTGGCGTCCGAAAGCCATAAAATAAGTCAAAATACACAATATAACTAAAAGCAGAAGCGCGAGCCCCGCTAAAACCGGATTGAGCCGTTCATTATCATTCATAAAGATCACCATATTCGTAAAAATTTTATAAATTTGATTATATTACAAAGACTGAATTATATCAAGATAAATTTTGCACAGATAAATTTTGCACATAAATTTTACAAACATTTCAGCGTATTTTACAAATATTACCTTCCTGATTTTTCGGTAATTTTTTCTTTCAAGATATATTTCTTTACAAAACCTTATGCCTGTGGTATAATAATATGTATTTAAGAACGGGCCGCACGCTTTTAAAACTTTAAAACCCCGCAATAAAAGGCGTTTAAAACCGGAAGGCCTGCATCGACAATGAAAAGTCCAACTAAAAATAAAGAGGTGTTGTTTTAATGATCGAAATCAGAATTCATGGCCGCGGCGGACAGGGTTCCGTTACCGCAGCCGAATTGTTAGGTTTTGCGGCGTTCAACTCCGGAAAATACGTCCAGGCGTTTCCGGCGTTCGGTTCAGAACGCATGGGCGCTCCGGTTAGAGCGTTTTTGAGGATTGCCGAAAAAGAAATCCGCATCCACTCGCAGATTTACACTCCCGACTACGTAATAGTCCAGGATCCCACTCTGCTTGCCACCGTACCCGTGCTTCAAGGCTTAAAACCGGAAGGCGTCGTAATAATTAATACCAAAAAAACAGCCGAAGAGTTAAACCTTGACACCAAATGCAAAGTTATAACATTCGACGCGTGGGAAATAGCCGAACGCGTCATCGGCCGCCCTATTGCTAACACTATACTTATGGGCGCTTTCGCCGCCGCTTCCGGCCAGATACCTTTCGAAGGTATCGAAAAAGCCATTAACGAAAGATTTAAAGGCGAAGTCGCCAAAAAGAACGTAATGGCCGCTAAAGAAGCTTACGAATTAGTTAAAGGAGGCAAAAATGAGTCTAAATCACGGAGCAATTCTTAAACCGGGGTCTTCAAGAAATAATAAAACAGGTAACTGGCGCAATATGAGGCCGGTTTACAAACACGATAAATGCACCGGCTGCACCATGTGCGAAAGAATATGTCCTGAAGGCGTTATTTTTCAGGAAGATAAAAAGAAATTCAACGTTGACCTCGATTATTGCAAGGGCTGCGGAATTTGCGCCGAAGAATGCCCTGTAAAAGATATCGACATGGTCCCCGAAGAAAAATAATCACGGGGTCGGGTGTTACGCCCGCCTCACCCATCTTTAAGGAATAATAATCGCTATTAGGAGGCATTTTAGAAATGAAAAAATATATAGAAGGATCGATGGCCGTCGCAGAAGCCGTCGTTCTGTGCAATCCCAACGTAATATCGGCTTATCCGATAACCCCGCAGACGCACATAGTCGAAGACCTCTCACAGATGTACGCTAACGCCGAATTCAAAGGCCAGTTCGTTAACGTTGAATCGGAATTTTCCGCGGC
>CAYTCW010000314.1:0-1670 GCA_964436235.1 uncultured bacterium | reverse complement strand
GATTGATCGGGCGCATGATCTTCTTTTCAGGAGTCGTGCCGAGCGATTCGGTGAATGCGACCTTGCTCATGTCGGCGGTGTTCTTTATTACGACTTCGACGGTTGCGTCGGTCTCAAAAGGCTTCTTCGAGAATACGCTGTAATAGATCTCGCCTTTGGTTTTGAATTTATCGGATTCGTCAGTGGCCTTCATTTCAGGGCTGGGCTTCGAGCCGAGTTTGAAGTCGAGATATTCGCTTTCAATCGGAGTAAGGTCCGGTCCTTTTAAGAATATAAACGCGCCAGCGATCACTAAAATTACCACTATTAAGAATACTAAGTTTTTCAATCGGATTCCTCTTTCTATAAATTTAAAATATTAGCCTTTATCGGCTAACTTCATTTCATTGTAAATACTGCGCGCGCTTTTTCCCGCGTTCAAAATCTTTTTGGTTTTCAAATAGTCGCTTTTGCCGCTCATCGACTCCCTCAAAAAAACCGCAGTCTTTGCGATTCCGAATTCTTTTGCAAGGATATTTATAGCCTCTTCGCGAACGGAATCTATCGGATGAATTCTGGCGAGATTTCCCATTCTAACCTCCATATAAAGTTTCATGAACGAAATTAACCGGGTCGATCACCTTCACTGAGCCCTTATATCTTTTGATCATCTTATCGTCGCATGTGATAAAATAATCGGCTCCCATGACTTCGGCACAAGCCAGATGTAAGGCATCAAAGGCTTTTATACCCGCTTCATTTTCGATAAGTTCCGCTATTTTCAAAACCTTTTCGTCGGCCTTGCGAAACCGTTTGCTTTTACTCAATACATTCTCAATAAATATTTTCTTCTCCGGAAAAGGATTTTTGCCATTTTCATACTCATGCACAGCGGATGAACACAGTTCAATGCTTTTTTCGTCGATAAGCGAAAAAACTATTATCATTGCCGATGATTCGAAATAAATCCTGGGCTGCGTTTGATCATCAAAAATCCTGTTCAGGGCGCTCATGTCAATATATATTTTCAACATGATTTTATTATACCACACTTTGCTTTAGTTTTCAAGCATTTTCATTGCCGTTGCCGGTATCTTTGATTCCCGCCTTCGCCGTCTTCACCGACGCCGTCAGCAGCTTCATTATTTCCGTCAGATCGCTTATTAACGAATCTTTTTGCTTGTCGTCGATATATTTTGACGCTTCCAGGAGCTCAATCCAATACTCAGCCTCGGAAGCCTCTTTTAACGCTATCGAATATTTCGCTATAAAATCTTTCTTCGATTGGGCCGCTAAGCCTTCTTTTATATTAGCGCCGATACTCGTTCCGCAACGCAAAAGCTGCTTGGATAAAATATACTCCTTTTTATTCTCACAGAGCCATTTATAAAGATTGACCGCCCTGACCGCAAAACTAAATGATTTCTGATAGGTAACGCTGTTTTTGTTCATGAAGCACCAACCTTTGATAGTGTATAACGCATAGTGCATAGTGTATAGTGAGAACGGGGAGTGCGGATGCGGACGAGAGCGGCGGCCCCCACTATGCACTATGCACTGTCCACTATGCACTAATAAAAACCCCCGGCCCATTTTCAGAGCCAGGGAGATATCTGTTTGACTATTTTGGGGAACACTGGTGGCCCTGAGTGGGGAAATTTGATGGCCCCGCTTAGGGAATTCTGACCGGC
>CAYTCW010000313.1:0-1708 GCA_964436235.1 uncultured bacterium | reverse complement strand
TTTTTTTATCTGTTTTATCTGTTTTTATTGACTTATTGTAAATAATAATATATATTTATTGATAAGTTTTTAATAACGGCTTATTTGCAGCCCTTTAAATCTTTTTTGAGGTGTGTCATGACAATAAAAATCAAAAATAATTTATTTTTAAGCGTTTTAATTTTATCGGCTTCTTTTTCTTTTTATTCTTTTTTTCAGCCATGCGCCGTCTGCGCACAAGCAGCTGACGACGATAAGATCATCGTCGAAAAAAACGAAAGCGCCGAAATCGAACTGATTAAACCTTCTGAAGAAGTTTTATCTACGCTCGAAACGGAATTTAATTATTTAACTGAAAAATTATCGAAAAATATTACATTCGAAATAGAAAGCGCCTCCGGCGCCACTGACGAAACTGCCATAAAAAGAGCCAGGATAATGGTAAAAGATACTCAGACCGTCAGAATAGAAACCGCGCTTCCAAACGGTATGGAAATGATAATTACCAGCGCCGCTAATGACGGCTGGATTTACTTTCCTAAAACCAATACGATAATGGAGCTGAAACAAAACGCGAAAAATAAAGCGGCGGAAGTCAGCGGCGATTTTATAAGCGGATTTTTAGCCGACAGAACAGCTCATATCATCAATAAAACTTCAATGCCTGGCGGAGATTTTTGCTATGAAATAGCCCGCAAAGACGGTCAAAAAGTAGTAAGCTATTATTTTTCAAAAGAAGAGGTGCCGCAAAAAATTACTATAATCGAAAAAAATAAGGCCAGCGAAGAAATATTAATTAAAAAAGCTGAGTTCGGCACGATGGATGATTCAATATTCAGCCGACCTAAAAACGCTTTTAAAATGCCGGTTAACGAATTCCCCGATTTCGATTATTAATATTTTAAACAAGTAGCATATCGGCAAATATTTTAACGCCCTTTTCTATAACGGAATCCGGCGGCAAAAATCCCGGATTATGAAGCCCGAAGGCTTCCGCGCCCGCTTTTCTGCTTCCGAGCCAGAACATAAACGAAGGATAGCGCTTAGCTATAAAGCCAAAGTCTTCGCCGGTCAGTTTATGCGAACACTCGATAAACTTATGCCCGCCCGATAATTTTTCGCGCGCGGCGTTAAAAAGCGTTTTATCGACGGCTACCTCGGGATAATAAGAACCGGTTTTAAGGGCGAAATCGACTTTGAGCTCTTTTTTGATATCATCGGCAATATGATTCATTATAGCGTAAAATTCGTCGGAAAATCCAGTTGACATCGCGCGGATACTGCCTTCTATCTTAGCATAAGCCGGAAGTATATTCCGCACCTCGCCGCAATAAAACCTGCCAACGCCGAAAATTAGATTTCCCTTATATTCGATGAGCGCGTTTTCGCACCTGTCTAAAAATAAACGCGCCGCATTGAGCGCGTTTATTCCGCGTTCAGGAAAAGCTATATGCGACGCCTTTCCGAAAAATTCCATATCGGCCTCGCGCGCCGATGCGAAAAGAACGCCCGGCGAAGACGCTATAACTCCTTCGTCATACTCGTCGGTTACATGCAGAGCGTAAGCTGAAGATATATTATATTTATCGAATATTCCTGTTTTTATGGCGAGCCCGGCGCCGCCGCCCGTTTCTTCGGCCGGCTGGAAAAAGAATATAAAATTTTTCTTTACTTTATTTTCAACGGCGTAGCGTATAAAACCGTACAGAATCGCTGCGTGCACGTCGTG
>CAYTCW010000312.1:0-1746 GCA_964436235.1 uncultured bacterium | reverse complement strand
GGTCTATGGCTGATGTTTTTACGGTAAGTATAATACTGGCATGGCTCGCCTTCGGCGCGGATAAATTTACAAGCGCATGGCTGTTAAGCGGTTTTTATTTTTTCTGCGCCTACTGTCTGATATCGCTTGCGGGGTCTAATTTATTCGCGGCGTTTGAAGATGATTTCGATAATAATATTGAAAATACTTTCAGGAATAACTTTGAGAAGAAACATAAAGAGTAAAGTTGAATACGAGATTTTAAGAATAAATTAATTAAAAACGGGGTAAATAATATGAGTGAATTTATTAAAAATAATTATAAGATAATACTTAATATAACCGCCGGATTGTTTATAGCGGTTTTATTTTTCTATTCCTATAAATATGAGCTGAACTCACTCGATGCGCTTTCGGTTTCATTCGAAAAGTCATATAAACTATCTAACGGCTTCACCTTTCGCGTTACCAATAACTCCGAAATCGATCTCGGCTCGGTTAAAATGATAATCGATCCGAAATTCGATCCGGCCGTCGATTTTATTTGTTATCCGCGCCGGATATTATTCCGTAACGGCTTTACGCTTCACGAAACTTCCGATTTCGTAAACGCTTCGGGCGCCTATTTTACACCGCCGTCCGGGGACGGCAGTATTGAAATATATATCGAATGCCGCCCGGCTGACGGAAGGTTTTACGGCGCTTCGAAAAAGATCGAATATAAATAAAAGATATATTGTCTTTTCTCTTAAAAACCTTCAATGTTATATTCTAATAATTGATTTGACCTAATTTAATAGACTCGATTTACGACAATTTTTACCGCGAGCCGCAAGACATAGTTGCGATAAAGCCATTATTGCCACGCAGTTGCGCGCATGTGCGCAACTGCAAACAAGCGGGCAAGAATGAAAAAACTTAAAGGCAATTGTCTAACACCTTGCAAAAAAACACCATATTAAAGCCCTGACAAAAATAGCTATCGATAAACTAACGAAAAAGCGTCAGGCAAATTGCAGAAAGAGGGGGATTATAAGGGGGAGAAAGGGTTGCTAACCTTTTCTCCCCCTTATTAAAAAAATAAAATATTTTATCCGAACGATTTAAGAAAATACTCTTATTAACTAAATTGAACTAAATTGAACTAATTGAACTAATTGAATTAAATTGAATTTACTTGAAAAATATCGGTAAATAAGGTATAATAAGGTTAAAACGGCGGCTGATTAATTAACCGGTCAGTGTCGTTATTTTTTTATTTTTCAATTTAGAAAGGTTTTTTATGGCGTTAGTAACCAGAAAGATATTTTTAGAAGCGCGTAATTGTATGCGCAAGGCTTATTTAATGGCGCGCGCAGAGCAGAACGGCGGAGAAGAAGAGCTAAGCAGGCACCAGGAATTTTTAATCGATAGCGGCGGCCGTATCGTCGAACTGGCGCGCAGGCGCTTTACGGACGGTGTATTAGTTTCTGAAACTTCGCCGGAGGCGGCGGCCGCAAAGACGATTGATTTAATAAACGATCCGCGCGTGCGCGTTATTTTTAACGCGGTATTTATAACCGGCGGAGCTTTTGCCCGTCCCGACATTATCGAGCGTGACGAAACAGGCGGCGCATGGCGTATAATCGACGTTAAGTGCGTTGCCTATAGTAAAAGCGGCGTTAAACGCCCGCGCGGACGCACCGGCCGTTACTTTACCGAAGCGGCTTATGCTCTGATGGTTATGAATTTATGCGGCGTAAAAGTAAGCGGCGTTTTCGCGATGTT
>CAYTCW010000311.1:0-1761 GCA_964436235.1 uncultured bacterium | reverse complement strand
TTTTCAAACCGCAATCCGCTGTCGTTAGAATTCCCGGAACCACGATGATAAGTCATAAGGCGTCCATCGAAGGTTACATCTTCCATGAGGTCGCATCCGGCGCATTTTATGAGCTCGCGTTCATCCATAAACAAACCGAGTTTAGACGCTTCTTTTTGAAGTGCGGCTATTCGCCTCGCCATGGGCAGAATACTTGAAAGGAGTTCGTCACAAACTTTTTTTCTACCCATCATTTTACCTTTTCTTTAAGAATATTATAGTCTGTAAGGGCTATAAAAACCATGCCGCTCAACTATTATCCCGGACCAAGGGCAGTCAAAAAATATCGTATTTCTTTTTGAATCTTAGAAAAGACTATTCTTCTGGTCATGCTCAGCGCTCAGAGGTTTCAACCACTTCCCAATGTCCACCCCTGTCAGGTCCAATACGAACTATCCGGCCTTTAGTCTTTAACACGACTATTTGTTTTTCAACTGCACGAGTCGTTATATTAATTTTTTCGGCTATTTCCCTGATACTGGCCGCCGGATTGTCCGATAAAATTTTAATAATTTTCTCCGAACTTTTCTACGAACTTTTCTACGAACTTTTCTCTGAACTTAGTTCAGGCTTAATTCGGCTCGACTTTTTCTCCAGCGGGAACGTCATCTTAAAGTAATGGTTAGAAACGTTATTATCGATAACCGGCGTCTTATAGTTCAGCTGCTTCCAGGCGCTGAAAATCTTGAGCATTCCGCTACCGGCGGTTTCAGCAAAGCCTACCATGCGAAAAAGTTTGGCTATAAGCGGATTACGAGGCGCGGTGGCTTCGTTGCTTATTATTTCTTCGACGGTCTTTGGCGCTGCGCCGGCGTTGTAGGTCTCGATTCTATCGTTAAAAATTCTCAATCTGGCCTGAGTATTGTCAAAGTAATCACGATGTATTAAAACATTGACCAGGGCCTCACGCATTGCAACCACGATAGGCACATTCTCCGTCCTGGTCATATTGTCAGGCTCCATCATGAAAGGAATCTCGACCTTGCCCTTTATGTAGTTCATGGCCTCATAGAAGGTCTGGAAGAGATTGACCTCATATATCTTCCGGTCATCCCAGCGGATGTCGGGAAACCCTTTTTCACGGGAGAGTATCAGATAAATGTCGAACTCATGTTTCAGGAGGTCATCGACAGCCGAACAGTAAAAATTCATCTTGCCGGCATATTCAGGCTTGAATTCGCCCTTCTTAAGTTCAATTACGATAAAACACCTTAGTTTGAGATGATAGAATAAAAGGTCTAAGTAATAATCTTTTTCGCTTACTTCAAGATGATATTGCCGCCCTACAAAGGCGAATCCGGCACCCAGCTCCAGAAGGAATTTTTCGAGGTGCGTAACAAGGCCCGTTTCGAACTCGCGCTCATCGAAATGTTCACGAAGCGTTAGAAAATCAAAAATATACGGGTCTTTTAACGACTGTTTCGCCATTTCGGATTCAGCCGCCGGCAAGGTCAGATTAAAGTTGGTGGCCACTTTCCCCTGACGCTCGTGGGCGGCGCTTTTTATCATCAACCCGAGTTCATCGCGGTTCCAGCCATTTTGAATTGTCTGGCCCATATACCACTCGCGTACCGCGAAATCTTTAATTTTTTGCATCAAAAGAATATTCTGTCCCCACGGAATCATGAAGGCAATTTCTTTGATTTTTTTTAATTGGGAAACGGACGGTTTCCCATTTGACGACTCGTCAAACGAATACTCTTTGTAAAACTGCACCATGAA
>CAYTCW010000310.1:0-1775 GCA_964436235.1 uncultured bacterium | reverse complement strand
CAATACCACAGATATTATAAAGCTGTTTTTTTATTTCCTATGTAGCCAAAATATTTTTGAAATTTCCTTGACTTGTTATATTTTATATGCTATAATTATAACATGAGTAAAAAACATAATAAATACCATTTAGAAATACATAAATATAAAGGCAATTATTCCGGCATTCTTCGCACTTCCTTTCGTGAAGATGGAAAGGTCAAACACGCCACTGCCGGGAGATTGTCTTATTGCGACCTGGATGTTTTGAGGCAGGTTCAGGCTGCGCTTCAGGGCAATACCGTTATGCGCGGCGAAGACGGCGCGATGCAGGTGGTAAATTCTAAAGAATATGGCGCTTCTTATGCAGCCATACAATTAGCTAAAGAACTTAAACTCGATGTAGCTATTTATTCGAAAAATAAGATTCAATGGGTTAAAGACTGTATAGCTATGATATGTGGCCGGCTTATTTATGCCGGTTCTAAACTCGGCCTGTCGCGCCGCGTAAAAGACAGCGCCATCTGGGAATTATCGGGTGTCGAAGGCGGTTGCAACGTTAATAAGCATTGCTATTCACCTATGGATAATTTATTAAAGCGCCAGAAAGCGATCCAGAAAACATTGGCGAAATCAAACCTTGAAAATAAATCACTCGTTTTATACGATATAACCAGTTCGTATCTTGAAGGTGATTATAAAAATAGCGATTTAGCTAATTTCGGCTATAATAGAGATAAAAAAAGAGGTTACGAACAAATCGTTATAGGCTTAATATGCAATAAAGACGGATGCCCCGTTTCAATTGAAGTATTTGAAGGCAATACCAAAGATTCGAATACTACCATTCCTAAAATCAATGAAATTAAAACTGAATATGGTGTGAAAGAAATAGTTTTTGTCGGCGACCGCGGAATGATAACGCGTTATAACGCGGATGAAATTCGAGGTATAGAAGGCGTTAAAACCGTTTCAGCTCTAACGCATCCTCAAATTAGAAATTTATTAAACGACAAAACTATTCAGCTTGACTTATTTGATGACCTGCAAATATGCGAGGTTTCAGATGTTAAAAACCCTCAAATCAGATATTGTTTATGCAAAAATAAGTCAGTCGCCTTACGAGAAACTGAAACTCGCAACCAGATTATCGATAAAATAAAAACCGGTCTGGATAAACTTTCCAATTTAAAAGCGACAAGAAGTGACGACAAATTGGGTATAAACGTAGGAAAAATTTTCGCCAAAACATCTTTTCAAAAATATTTTAAAATAGAAATTAAAAACGGCCGGCTCACCTATGAATTAAATCACGAATTAATAAAGGCTGACGAAAGCATAGACGGCTGTTATATAATAACGACCGATGTATCTAAAGAAATCATGAATAAAGATGAAGTCGTTGAAACGTATAAGCGGCTGCAATTTGTCGAAAGCGCGTTCAGATCCATTAAAACTACCCGCCTTGAAGTCAGGCCGATTAACCATAAAACGGATGACAGGATTAAAAGCCATGTTTTTATATGCATGCTCAGTTATTATTTGATGTGGCACATGAAAAAACGCTTAGAACCCTTGTTGAATGAAGAAAACGTTAAGGCAGAGAAAAAATGGACTTTCGATTTAATTATCGAAAGATTGAAGAGCATAAGAAAACAAACTGTTATTATCAAAAATAAAGAAATAAAAATTATTTCAACCCCGGACGAAGAACAAAAAATGATCCTTAAACTGCTCGGCATAAAATTGTAGCCAGAAACCGGAAATTTATTTTTTTTGAAAAATGCCGACAGCAG
>CAYTCW010000309.1:0-1790 GCA_964436235.1 uncultured bacterium | reverse complement strand
AAAAAATAAAAAAATAATCTGAACTTTTATCCTTGCGGGTAAAATTATAAAGCATGAAAGCAATCGAAATGAGCGATTCGAAAATAAAATCAGATGAAGGGCATTACGATTTCGATGTGTTGTATTCGAAATATTACCTTCGCGTATCTTATTTTATTAAAAATTCGATCGGCGGAATTTATGAAGACGCCGAAAATATCGCTCAGGAGGCTTTCATGATTTTTTTTAAAAAACTCAACGGCGCCGCGGATGCCTGTGGACCGGCATTCGAAGATGAAAAATCGGCGGTGTCCTACCTCTATCAAATCGCGCGTAATTTGATTCAAAATCATAACCGTAAGAGTTATTTCAGAAAAATGGTAGATAACCTTTATCTGTTTTTTCAAACCGGCGGCGCTGAATTTGAAAAATACGACGAGGTTGAAATTAAAACCGATTTTGACATGGCGCTTAATAAACTGCCCGAAACTTATCGCGAGGTAATAATGCTTAAATATATTTCCGAGTTCAGCTGTGAACAGATCGCTAAAATTCTTCAGATAAGCGAGGGCACCGTCAAATCGAGATATTTCAACGGCAGCGCGAAAATGGCGGCGATATTGAAAGAATATGATAAAACCGCCGAAAAAAAGAAGGCTGATGAAAATGATTGAAAACAAAGAATTAAGCCATGATTTAAAAAATAATGAGATTTGTCTGCCTGTGCGCTTTAAGCTCGAATCGGCCTCCGGGCTCGATGAGCGCGAAATAAATCATCTTCAAAATTGCCGCGAATGCCTCGCTTTTTTTCAGAGCATCGAAGATGGCGTCTTAAAAAGCGCTTACGACAAAAATTTGAAATTAAGCAGGATCAAACTTGCAAATAATTTCGCAGGCAGGCATTACCGGCATCACCAAAACCGTAAAACCGCCGTTTTCCTCGGCAATCTGTCGGTTAGCGTTTTTTCTTTGGTTTTATTCATCGGCCTGCTGTGGCTTATTTCATCTTCGCTTCAAAAAGGCCGTTCAATATATGATCTAAATATCGGCGCAGGCGAAGATATTCAGAACAGGTCCTACGAGCTTTACAATTCCTATGCTCAAAAAGCCAACATGGATTATCAAAAACTTTATGAAGATATTACGACGGAAGAATATTCGCGTGTTTATATATTCAACGGCGATGAAATTGCCTATGAAACCGCAACGGAAGATGATAACGGCAATTCCGATGAAGAAATTACATTTACCGTGTATCAGGAAGGGCAGAACCCGCAAGATTCTTTTTTCGGCGGGCCTCAAAGCGATATGCTCGCTTTGAATATAACCGCGGAGATCGACGATTACTATGCCGACAATATACGCAAACTTAATGAGGCCGATGAAATAGTGCATTAATAAAGGCGGCCGTAAAACGATTCAAATTTGTATTAAACGAAGCCAATAAAATATATCGGAAAAAAGAAAAGGAAGTGGTAATATGTTAAAAAAATTCAAAATCTCGATGATGATCTTAGCCGCGTTCGTTATGGCAGGGCTGGTTATCTCTTTTATTCCGCAGGCCGCTCATTGCGCCGGAATGCCCGATAATATCAAAGGTAAAAATCTCGATGAGCCGCTCATGCCGCCTTCTGCTCAGCAAGTACCGCCGCCGCCTCCCGAAGGTTTTGGCCCCGGAGGCCCTGAAGGTCCTGACGGCCCGCCACCCGGTATGGCGCCTGGAATGAGGCCTGATAAGTTCAAAAATAAAGACCGCTCTCACATGGATTTTTTAAAGAAATTAACCCCCGAACAGCGCGAAGAAGCTAAAA
>CAYTCW010000308.1:0-1796 GCA_964436235.1 uncultured bacterium | reverse complement strand
TTTCCGAATTCTTCGAACTGGTTGAATATAACGCAGTCTTTACGATTTTTTCTGATATCCCAGCAGGCGTCATAGATTTCTTTTACATTGCTTTCGCAGCCGGGAGTCGCGATCACTTCGGCGCCTATTTCTTTGAGCCATTCAAAACGCTCGCGGCTCATTTCTTCGGGTAAAATAGCTATGGGCACGGTGTCGAGCAATATGGAATCGAACGCGCCGCCGCGGCAGTAATTGCCGGTTGAAGGCCATACTGCCTTTTGCGCGGTCGGATCGAATTCGCCGGTTACAAGGCGCGGAACTAAACATCCGAAAGCCGCGCCGACTTTATGCGCGCCGGTCGGGAAATATTTGCCGATAATGCCGATAACCTTAGCTTTAATGCCGGTTATAGCTTCGGGAATTTCAACGTAATTAACTCCGCCGTAAAGTCCTGTTTTAATATCGTTTTTCCAGGTTATTCTGAAAAGATTGATGGGATTGATGTCCCAGAGGCCGACGCCTTTTAATTTGTTTTTTATTTTTTGCGGTATTTTAGACGGATCTTTCTGCTGAGCGAAAGTAGGAATAATAATATTTCTTTCACGGCAGCGCTTTATGGTTTTGGCCAGAACTTTTTCATTGATTTTAATCGACATTAAAATGCCTCCACTTTCTTATGTGTTTTATTCGGACTTTAATTCCGTTTCACCTTGAATTAAAACATTATACTACATTACAAAAATAAATTCAAGGATAATATTATTGAAACGCTTTATTTCAAAGCATCGATGATTTTGACTGGATTAGCGATCAGGCCGAGCGGATACTTTTTACCGTCTCTGGTAATAGTAATTTTATCGCCGGTTTTTAGAGCCGCCTGCCAGAATTTTTCGGGGGTCATCGCGGGTGAAACCTGGCATGCCAGAGCGTAGAGTCCGGCAATATAAGGTATCGACCAGCTCCAGCCGCCGCTTCTGTAAAAAACGTAATTTTGCGGGCCTGTTTCACTCGCCGTGCATCTTGCGTCCATCGGAACCAGAAGCGCCGGTTTATTATGATAATTCGGGTTTTCATAAAAATTCTTTTCCCACCAGCATCCCGGCAGATATGAATTAAAATCGTCAGGATCGGAAAGCGGCTCTCTCCCCAGCCCGTCGAATTTATAGCCATAAACCTCTTCCAATGAGGAAGAAACGACGAACACATTTTCTTTTTTCGCGGTTTCGATCGCGGCCATAACCTCTTTATAGCCTTTTTTATCGGGCGTAAAGCCGAGTGAGATTGAAATCACCCTTATTTTATCGGGCGCGGCGAGCGAACGATTGATTTCGAGTATTCTTTCTATCGATCTGGCGACGGATGTAAAATCCCAATCAAAAGCGCCGTTGGAGTAAGTGCCGTGAGTTTCGGCGATATAGTAGAGAGACGCTTCGGGCGCAACGCCAAGCGTAAGGCCGGCGGCGATCGAAGATACCGCTGAACCGTGCATCTGCGGCTGCTCGTCAAGGCAGTGAATTTCTTCATACACTTTCAGCCTGTCGGCGAATTCAATATGAGACGTATCGAGTTTCTGATCTATTATGGCTATCGCTATTCCGCGCCCCGTGATTTTATTTTTATGAAGCTCGCGGACCATCAGGCCGGGATCTTTTCCCAGCTGCATTATCTTTTCGGGTGAAAACCCGGCGGGCAATTTTTCGGGCCATTTCGTAAGAGAATCGAAATCGGCCCTTAAAAGATCTGAAGTTCTGCCGTCTAAATCGAGTTTTGAAAGATCACGGTTTCTAAGATCGATCTGCCAGTCAGCTGTTTTAGCC
>CAYTCW010000307.1:0-1843 GCA_964436235.1 uncultured bacterium | reverse complement strand
CCGTCATCAAAAACGCAGGATACCGAAAATAAAATTAAGGTAAGTATAAGGAAAATTGAATATATCCCGCCCCGATTTTTGTGTAAAGTGTGTTGAAATTCCGTGCCGTTTTTCAAAATATCATCTCCTGAATTTATTCTGAGTTTTTTATATAACAAATTACATCATTCATTATTTTATAAATAAAATGTTTATTCCTCGCTCAGTTTGACAGTTCTTTCTTTCTGGACCCGCGCGTCGAATATTTTCACTTCTTTGTCCTGTACCTCGATTACCTGGAAAAGGCCGCTTTTTTCTCCTTCGCCATTCGTCATTTGATATACCTTATTGTTAAGACAAAGCGTGGCGAACTTTCTGTGGGACGAACCGACTATGAAAGTGACTTTTATTGGTAGTGGCTCGATCACGGGTTCCGGATGCTTCGCTTTTATATCATTTTTGACAGGCTCCTGGGCTACCACAGTTGGCGGAGGCGTTACGAGCGCCCGGAAAGGATCTTTGTCTTTGACTTTTTCGCTATACTCACGCTCATCCTGGCCTGCTGCGGTCGATTCTCCCGTCGGGGCGGTTTCGCAGAAGCCGGCTGGAGCTGTTAGTAACAGGTAGATAAATAGTGTTAGAAATGAAATGGAAAAAATCGCGTTATTTTTCATGATAGCCTCCATAATTTTATTTTTTATTGGAAATCATTATATCAAAAAAACAACAATTGTCAAATATAAGTTCACATTCGAAATAAAAATGTGAAATTATCTTGTCTGAAGTCCATTTATCTGAAGTCCATTTATCTGAAGTTATCTGAAGTTATCTTACTTAAGTTATCTTTACTTGACTTTGACCATGAATTTAGTTAAAATATGGTAATTTTGAACTTTGAAATTATAATGATAATAAAACGCAGGAAATATATTAAAATTAACGGAGCCCAAAATGTATAAAAGTCTTCTCATACGGGGTGTTGTGCCGATACTGCTTGTGATAGCGCTTTTTATGGCTGCCGCGTTTTTGATAATAATACCGTCGTTCGAGCGCGGCATTATGGAGCAGAAGCGTGAAATGATAAGGGAATTAACTAATTCGGCCTGGAATATTCTGGCCAAATTCGAAAATGACGAGCGCGCCGGTTTGCTTACGCGCGAAAAAGCCCAGGCGGCGGTCATCGAGCAGATCCGCAATCTTCATTACGGCGCCGAGATGAAAGATTATTTCTGGATCAATGATATGAGTCCTAAGATGGTCATTCATCCTTACCGCGCGGACCTTAACGGCGCGGACCTCTCTGAATTCCGCGACCCGAACGGTAAAAAACTATTCGTTGAAATGGCCGCGGTCGTTAAAAAAGACGGCGCCGGTTACGTTGATTATATGTGGCAGCATAAAGACGACGATACGCGCAACGTGCCTAAAATTTCATTCGTTAAAGGATTCGCCCCGTGGGGCTGGATAATCGGCACGGGCGTTTATTTGTACGACGTGCTCGACGAGATCGGTTCCGTAAAGCGCGGCCTTATGAAAGTATCTATATTTATAATATCGGTTTCGGCGTTTATACTTTTATATTTACTTTGCGGACAGTACCGCGCCGAATACGCGAGAGTGAAAGCGGCCGCGGCGCTGCGCGAGTCGGAAGAAAAATACCGCACGCTCGTCGAATCGGCGGGCGAGGGTATAATAATGTCGGTGCATGGAGGAGCCTTATTCGCCAATCAGAATATGCTTCAGAAGCTCGGCTATACGCTCGAAGAATTCGCCGGCCTTTCTCTCGGGGAGGTCGTAATAGCCTCTGCGGGCGAATTAAAAGACGGCGGGCCTTATTATCAAAAGCATTTAAAAGGCGAACCGG
>CAYTCW010000306.1:0-1862 GCA_964436235.1 uncultured bacterium | reverse complement strand
GCTGCCGGCGTAACGCGCGTCATAGAAATCGCGCTGGCCTTCGAGGGCAAGAAAGTTATGATGAGGCACAGGGCGGCGGAGTAAACGCGGCGCATGGTTTTTATATTCAGACCAGTCGAATTTGACTTGATATAGCGGTGTTTTTGTGATAAAATTACAACAAGATCAAATTATTTTTTACGATATTTCCAGAAATTATTTAAAGGAGGAGCCATGGCGGGATTACCTTTAAAAAAGCCGAAATACGAATTCACTTACGGCGATTATCTTAAGTGGGACGACGATAAGCGCTGGGAGCTCATTTACGGCGTCGCTTACGATATGACGCCGGCGCCGCTCCGGGTGCATCAAAAAATTTCCGGCTTTATATTCAATCAGATTTTCAATTATCTCGATGATAAGGACTGCGAAGTTTATAACGCCCCCTTCGACGTCCGCCTGCCCGAAGGCGACGAAGCCGACGACGATGTGCCTACGGTCGTCCAGCCCGATATTCTCGTCGTCTGCGATAAATCCAAATTAGACAGGCGCGGTATGCGCGGCGCGCCCGACCTTGTGGTAGAAATATTATCAGAACACACTTCCAAAAAAGATATGACGGTCAAGCTCGATCTATACGAGCGCCATCATGTTAAAGAATACTGGATCGTTAACCCCGACGGCAAGAACATAATGGTCTTTAAACTCGATAGAAGCAAGAAATACAAAAAGCCTGAAACTTACTTTGTCGGCGACGAGATGAAGGTCGGCATATTTAAGGATCTGACGATCGTGCTTGACGAAGTGTTTGCGGAATGAAGGGCAATAAAATGATATGCCGCCAAAAAAGCGATTTGTAAGATAATCTGAAGGAGATATTTTATGGTGGTTGCATTAAAAAAAGAAGAAACTAAGTTTAATTATAGCGATTATTTAAAATGGCCCGAAGAAGAAAGATGGGAAATAATTTCAGGCGCGGCTTACGATATGACTCCCGCGCCCTCGACTGATCATCAAAGAGTTTCGCGCCGCTTTCTGACTATATTTGAAAATTTCCTCAAAGACAAAAAATGCGAGGTCTTTGGCGCGCCTTACGATGTGATTTTACCTGAAAATAATGAAAACGAAAAGAGCGCATCAACCGTCGTTCAACCGGATATCGCCGTTATCTGCGATAAGTCTAAAATAAAAACTCGCGGCTGCATGGGCGCCCCGGATCTTATCATAGAAATTCTATCGCCGGCGACGTCGAAAAAAGATTTGACGGTTAAATTTGAATTATACGAATATCATAAAGTTAAAGAGTATTGGTTAGTTCATCCCGAAGATAAATATGCGATGGTATTTAAACTCGATTCAAAAACGAACAGATATGGCCGGCCTGACATTTATCTGCAAAAGGCCAAAATTAAAGTCGGGATTTTTAAGGATTTGATAATCAAACTCGATGACGTGTTTAAAGATTAAAAAATTCAGCGGTTAAAAATAATAAAACAGCGGGGCTGATATATGAAGAAAATAGCTATAGGCATTGACGATTTTAAAAAAATAATAGAAAGCGGATGTTATTACGTCGATAAAACCTTATTTATCAAAGAGATAATCGATGATATGAGCGAGGTAATTTTAATTCCGCGCCCGCGCCGGTTCGGTAAAACCCTGAATCTATCGATGCTTAAATATTATTTCCAGAACGCCGTTCCCGCGTCGCAAGCTGGCGAAAAGCCTCTGCCGGCCGATAATGCGCGGCTATTTTCCGGCCTTAAAATAATGGAGGCCGGCGAAGAATACACTTCAAAATTAGGTGTTTATCCCGTTATATCGATCACGCTTAAAGACGTTAAACACGCATCCTGGCTGGATTGTTATAGCGCGCTTAAATC
>CAYTCW010000305.1:0-1872 GCA_964436235.1 uncultured bacterium | reverse complement strand
ATCAACACCGCCGCTTCGAAAACCACCCACAGCGCAAAAAGCGCTGCGGGCCCTGTGGCCCTGGCTCGGCCATGCGGGCTCGACCAAATTCGGGCGCCCTCAAAAAACGCAAGCGTTTTTCGGGGCGCCCGAACTTCGCCCACGCGCCGGCGTTATCTGCAATCGCGCTAAAACTTTTTTTGTGTTTGATTCTTTTTACGCATAATTATAATTCGACGCATTCTAACCAACGGCGCCAAATCATTTTCTCGCACGTCTTTGTAAAGTTTTTCCGGATTTCATCGCACTTTCTCTGCCCCGCGCCGGCCTTCCTTGGCCGGCGCTAACAATTCAAAACATCTCCTTTTTTATTATTATTTTTCCGTGAATTTGACTTCTAATCGGCCATTTTAAACGCTTAAAGTTTATTATAAAATATGCTATAATAATAGAATTAATGGAAAAACTTTGAATGCGAAGTCTTAAAATACCGAAAACAATTACCCACAAATGAAAAGACGAAGTCAGAGGTGGCCCGGGAAAATTGGACAGGGGTTTAAAGTGGAAAAATTTTGTGGTATAATAGTCTGATAGGAGGGTCACCACATGTCCAAAAAAAGAAATAGGCATAAGGCAGAATTTAAGGCAAAAGTAGCTTTAGAAGCACTTAAAGAGGAAGAAACGATAGCTGAAATAGCCACTAAAAATCAAATCCATCCGAATCAAGTTAGCGATTGGAAAGCTCAGGCCAAAGAAGGGCTTAAGAATATTTTTGAAAATCCTTTAAAAAAGGATAACAAAGATGAAGAAATAAAGCGACTTCAGGGAATTATCGGCCAGCTCATATCTGAAAAAGATTTTTTAGAGAAAGCCTTCAAGCGAATCTGAGTGACGCTCGGAGGCGGGAACTGATTGATCCAAAACACAAAAAGCTCAGTATCGCGAAGCAGTGCAAGTTACTTGGAATAGCCAGATCTACGTACTACTATGATCCATCTCCCATTGACGAAGCTGATCTGGCTCTGATGCAGTTGATTGATAACCAGTTTATGGAAACGCCATTTTACGGCTCGCGCCAGATGGCAAGGCATTTAAGACGTAATGGCCATAAAGCCAGCCGGGAAAAAGTCAGGCGATTAATGCGGCTTATGGGTTTAAATGCTATATACCAGAAACCCAGGACAAGCGTTCATCCTTATCTATTAAAAAACTTGAATATAGACAGGCCAAATCACGTCTGGTGTGCGGACATTACATACATCCCAATGCGAAAAGGATTTTTGTATCTTGTTGCCGTTATGGACTGGTTTAGCCGAAAAGTATTGTCTTGGAGATTGTCTAATACTATGGCCGCGGACTTTTGCATTGAAGCCGTGAATGAGGCTATAGAGAAATATGGAACCCCGGAAATTTTCAACACGGACCAGGGAAGCCAATTTACATGCATTGATTTTCAAAGAACCCTGGAAAACAACAAAATCAGAATTTCTATGGACAGCAAAGGCCGCTGGATGGATAATGTTATGATCGAGCGTCTCTGGCGATCTTTAAAATACGAATGCGTTTATTTACATGCATTCGAAACCGGAAGCGAAACAAGGACTGGAATCGGCAACTGGATGATTTTTTACAATTGTAGCCGGCCGCATTCCAGTATGAACGGTGCGACGCCTGATGAAAAATTCAACATTTTTGCCCCGCCCCCGGGGGCGGGAATGCTTCAGGCAGCCTGACGTTTACACCTTAACCTCGAAAAAAGCTGTCCAGACAACCGAGGCCACCTCTGTCGATAAATTTTATATCACCGTAATTACGGATAACAGAATTATTTCAAACCTTGTAAAAACTATCACACTCAGATAATTAAACAAACTACTTTTCTTTAGTAAATCA
>CAYTCW010000304.1:0-1883 GCA_964436235.1 uncultured bacterium | reverse complement strand
GCGATAACCCGGTACATCGTGCCGTCTTTTTTAGAGTAAAAAATGCCTGTCATGGCGAATTCCGCGTCACGAAAAGATATCCAGGCAAGCTGGGCTTTTTTGAGCGCCGCCTTCGATTCGTTATCCATAGCGGCAGAAAGCAGCTTATAGTATTTATTAAGCTCGGCGTCCCATAATTTTTCTCCTTCCTCGGCGGCTTTTATCATTCCGGCGGTTGAAGGATCTTTATCCATGGCCTTATCCACGAATATATCGATTTCATGTTTTATCTCTCCGGTATTATGTGCGGCCGCGTTATCCTGAGCAAAACCAGCGCCGGCAAAAGGGTTTAAATAAATCGATACGGCAAGTAAAACCAGCGTTAAGATAATAATTGATTTCATATTTTTTTTCATTATAAATTTCCTTTCATCGTTAATTTTTCATTCCCTGAATTTCCAGCTTTTAATTATTTCTCGCTGCATGGCCGATTCTGGCGATACTATAAAACTATTACTTATATTTGCCCTTAATTCCTTTATTTTATCGATAACGGTAGCGCCGGTCGCTAAGCCGTGTCTTACAAGATAGCAGCCCGCAATCATTCCCGTCCTTCCGATTCCGCCCCAGCAATGAAGATATACTCTCTTCCCTTCGTTTATTTTAGAATCTATTTCATCGAGTATTTCTTTGATGGTTTCACGCGGGGCGATACCATAATCTTTTATAGGATAGCGT
The DNA here is from genome assembly GCA_964436235.1 of uncultured bacterium. Taxonomy (GTDB): domain Bacteria; phylum Muiribacteriota; class UBA9980; order UBA9980; family UBA9980; genus UBA9980. The sequence continues at coordinate 1,166 of CAYTCW010000304.1, read as the reverse complement.
TTAGTAGTAACTTCAACGCCGAGCGACGCCGCGGCTATTTTCAGCTCCGCTTCATAAGGCGCGAATTCGTTATAGAATTTGCCGCGCTCGTTTTTTTCCATTAAATTGATTATATGGCGGATCCCGTATCTTAAAAGGTAAGTTATTTTTTTGCGGGCGGTTTCAGAATCCATATCGCCGGGATAGCAGCCGGCCAAAAGATGCTCGTCATCAACCCAATAAGATCGGTCAAATGGCGTTTCGGTAATTTCGTCGATATCTATATCTTTAACGCTCATAATAAATTACTCCGGTATCTTAGATATATCTAAACCAAAGCTGAATTAAAGTCCGGTTATACTCATTTTCAGTTAAAATCGTTTCAGCGCGTTAACATTTTAGCGCATTAACATTTCAGTATGTCAGCGTTTCAGCAATTCAGCATTTTAACAGAAAGAAAAATCAATGTCAACAAAATAAGCTATAAAACAAGCATATAACAGGAGAAAATCAGACAATTAACGGCGATTAAGCTCTACTGCCAAATACCTTGCAGTTTATGACGAATTATGCTATGATAAGCCGGGTCATATTTATAAGGTAATCTAAAAGGAGTGTTCTATTATGAAAAAAACAGGGTTGATCCTATCGTCGATTTTACTTTTAATATTACTATCAACTTTTGCCGAGGCAAAAAGTAATTGCGTCTCTGATGAGCAATATTATAAAAACACCATAACCGCCGCGCGTGAAACCGTATGGAAAGCGATAACCACCGGAAGCGGAAGCTGCGCTACGGTGGCTGTTATGGACGGCGGCCGCCTCGTATATTCAGAATGTTTCGGCGCCGCGGAACGCTCTTCGAACAGGCCGGTCGATAAATATACCCGCTTTAATATAGGCTCGACGAGCAAGATGTTCGGCGCGGTTTCAATTTTACTTCTCGTCGATGACGGCAAAATAAACCTCGACGAAAAGATCGTTAAATATATCCCTGATTTTACGATGAAAGACGAGCGTTATAAAGATATAACCGTCAGAATGATATTTAACCATTCATCAGGCCTGCCGGGAAGCACTTTCTTCTTCAGCTACGAATCCTATGACCAGATGCATAAACTTCTTCTTGATAACCTTAAAAATTATTATTTAAAACACGCTCCCGGCGAAATGTCGATGTATTGCAA
>CAYTCW010000303.1:0-1888 GCA_964436235.1 uncultured bacterium | reverse complement strand
GCGGCATACTGTCATAACGGTCTTTTTCATTTATATTCGAGCCGTTATCGAGCAGTTTTTTAACCTGCTTAAAGTCGTTTTTTTTCACCGCTTCGATCAAATTCTGGGCGCATAGATTTTCAACGGCCGTAAATAATGAAAATATTAAAAAAGCCGTTACCAAAACATAAAATTTCATGTGATTCACAATGCGGTTCATAATACGGTTTTGATCGTTATTCATATTATAACTTTCCGCCTTTCTTATCGTAAAGATTTTATTAACGGGGGCCGGCTTCTACAGGCTTTACAGCCTTTTATATAGACGCCAGCCCCCGTTATTTATTTATTTCGCCATTACCGGACGATTAGAATCAACTAATAGTTTATTCAGACCTTCTTGTTTCAACGTTGATGACGTTAGGCCTGAAAAGAGTGTGGCGGATTATAATCGGAAGTTTAATAACCGTGGCGTTGCCTGAAGTGTCTTTAACCGCTATGAGCATGAACGGCTGAAGCGCTCCCGGACCGGTCGGAGTAGGATCTCTGAATATGCCGTAAGTTTCTACGAGCGAGCCCTTCTGCTTCCAGCTGTTCATAACTTCGCCGAGCATTATCGGATCGCCGAGGTTAAGCGTGTCAACATAGCAATTACCGGCCATTAAAGCGTTAGGCCCGACCATTGAAGGTTTGCCGACGGCGATAGTATTATCTACGTTATCGACGACAGCTATTTCAAATTTACTTCTTGCGTCTTCGATCAATTCGAGTAAATCGCCCGCGCCGGCCGGCAGTATTTTATCGAACTCGTAGTAAGCGACATTCGTCGGCGCGTACTTATTATAGGTTTCTGATATGCCTACATTTCTGCCGCCGAATTTAACTATATACGACGATTTACCGTTAACCTGGCCGACGCCTATATCGGTGCCGTTATCGGTAGGCCTGTACTGAGTGCACATTCCGGTATTGTTTTGCATATCGGCCAGATCATGAACGGGATTATTCTGACCGGTAAGCGTCGCCGCAGTGCCGTCTAAGTTGTGGTCTTTAACGCTGACTTTAGTAAGGCCCCACGAGCTGAATTTTAGTTTATTAGGCACCGCGGGATCCCAGTCGAGCTCGTCGTTATAAGCTGCATGGTGGCCCGGTTTATTTTGATTACCGGCATCCGGCGCGCCTGATGCATTTATTATATATTCGCGGTAAACGTTGTCGCGGGTGCGCAAAGCATAGAAACGCAGCGACGGCGCGTCGTTATCGACTATAGCTATGCGTGCCGGCGCGTTCGGGAAATGCTTTTCAGATATAGGCCACTGAGGCGGAATGCCCTGTTTTACCTGAGTTATCATTTTAGCATCGCCTAAAGTATTGCCTGCTTTATCCACACTTGCCGCGTACATTGGAATGGAGCCGATCATATCAAAAGGTATTTTATCTTTAGTAAATACCGTATGCGGATTATCGAGCTGGAACTTGGCCATTCTATAAGGAGCATCGACGCCGTAGCCCGGATAATCGTTGACATCTATTAATTTGGCGTCCTGTACCTGGCCGGGCGCACGTCCGGCCGCTTTAGGATCGATAGTTTTTTCGAGAACTAACTTAAGTTTGGCCTCATTAAATTCGTAGTACTTGTCGTCGGTTTTCGTCATCGTAACCGTCTGCCAACCGCCGTCGGGATTGATGTCTTTATAACTTTTGCCGGTTAGCGCTTTAAGCGATGAATCCAAGTCCTTGTTAGGATTATTATCGCAAACATTATACTTAACGACGCCCCTGTAAGGATCGCCCGTGGTGCCGCCGATATATTCAACGCCGGTAGCCGGAAGCGCGCCCGCGGCTATAGCCAGTTCTGAATCGGGTTTCGGATTGGCCGGATCGGGGTTATCGCTTATAAAGTAAGACT
>CAYTCW010000302.1:1292-1889 GCA_964436235.1 uncultured bacterium | reverse complement strand
TTCCTGCCGGCTTCGAAGTTTTTCTTTTATTTCTTTAATATAGTTCATGCCATTCTATGCACCACACCACTCTACTCACTCCTTCGCTCTATTCCTATTTTTATTTCTACCTATACCTATACTTCTACCTCTATTTACGTTTCTTTTTTTTAATTTTCTATTCATCACTCTTTTTCCTGCTATAAACTTTTTTCATGCCTTTTGTCATTTCGCCTTCGCGCACGGCGTGCGCGAAGGCGTGCTATTTACGCGCCGTCGGAATTTAATATCATGGCTCACGGCAATACTTTTAAGTATAACAATTTTTACTGTACTAAAGCATTATTAAACACATTTGTTTAAATTAAATTTACTAAGTTTTTTGTTCTATACAATTTGTTAAATTTATAGCAGCATTATTATTAAGCTCGATTTTCGTAATTTTATAGCAGCGCATTTATCAAACTCGATTTACATTAGTTTTTACTGCGAGCCGCAAGGCGTAGTTACGGCAGCGCCATTATAGCTGCGCATGTACGCGCGCGGCGCGCGCACATGCAAACAAGCAAGCTGGCAGGAAAGAAATGAAAAAGAAATGAAAAAGAAATGAAAAAGAAA
>CAYTCW010000302.1:0-1282 GCA_964436235.1 uncultured bacterium | reverse complement strand
CTCCCCTTCAAAAAAAAAGTCTTAAAAATTGACAACGCGTTTATAATATAATATAATTAATACATGTAAAAAAATTTTGTTACGAATGCTATTTATGAGCTTTATTATTGAACGCTATTGATAAATTTGATTTTTGGTTAAGGAGAATTCATTATGACTATAAATAAAGCCGCTTTATCAGCCCTGATATTATCAGTCTTCCTGTTTGTGTTCTTACTCACTACGGGGGATGTTTTTGCTTTTTCGGTCAATTATATCGATGAAGTTGACGAGGGCGGCGGTTTGACTATCGATATTAACGCGGCGGCGGATGCGAAGGCGCGCGCGGCGAAGGCGGCCGATTTTTTTGATTCGTTCTCAAGGCACGCTGCTTCTTCCTATAAAAAACAGGCGCCCGGCGTTAAAGAGCTTAAAAATCGCGGGCGCATAGATAGTAACGGTAAATTCCGTCACGATCTCAGGGGCGATGTGGTTAATTTTTACACGCGCAATCTTGCTTCGAATCAATACGAGCAGGTAAGTGCCGACTGCGTTCGCACCGGTAAGTATTGTTATATTTACAGGGCGCGCGGCGTGGATGTGACCGAGTCTTATTTAGACAGGCTTGTCAAGGAGTTCGACGACAATATATATCCGGTTAACACAGCTAATTTCGGTTTTGAGTGGAAGCCGGGCATCGATAACGACGATCATATAACGCTTTTATTGCTTGACATTAAAGACGGTATGGAGCACACGAATGCTTATGTAGCGGGGTATTTCTTCGCCGGCGATGAATTCGGCCGGGCGCAGGTGCCTCATTCGAACGAGCGTGAAATGATATATCTCGACGTAGTGCAGGGCGCTTTCAACGACGATCAAAATTTTAAAAGGTTCTGCCGTACTATATCTCACGAATTCCAGCACGCCATTCACTGGCATCACGACGATAAAGAGATGACCTGGCTTAATGAAATGCTTTCGGAATATTCGGCGTTTATAAATAATTACGGCCATCCGGGGCAGATCAACGCGTTTTTCAAAATGCCCGACACTTCGTTGATTGCCTGGCGCGGCGACCGCGGCCTTCAAAATTACGGTGCCATTTATATGTTCGGCTATTACTTAGTCAGAACTGTCGTTTCCATTTACGCTAAAAACGATCCGGCGGCGCTTCAAAAATTCACTAAGGCATTAGTAGCCAACAAGCACCGCGGCATAGCCGGCGTCATTTCAACTTTAGCGCAGTTCGGCATAAATAAAAACTTTAAAGACATATATCTCGACTGGCTCACTGCGAATG
>CAYTCW010000301.1:0-1902 GCA_964436235.1 uncultured bacterium | reverse complement strand
TTTCAGCCATAGCTAAGCATCCGCAGGTTAAAATCGACGGTTTTATTCTGCCGGGTCATGTTTCGGTCATAATAGGCGCAGACGCGTACAAAAGCGCGGCGGCCGAAAGTAAAATACCGGGCGCCGTATGCGGTTTCGAATATATCGATATATTGCTCGCCATTAACTCTCTGCTTACGCTTATTTACGAAAAAAAGCCGGATATCGTTAACGATTACCCGCGCGTGGTAAGCGCTGCCGGTAATTTGATGGCGCAAAAGGCCATAGTTGAAGTTTTCGAGGCTTGCGACGCCGAATGGCGCGGGATAGGAGTTCTCAACGGAACCGGTCTCAGGCTTCGTGAAAAATATCAAAAATATTCGGCCGAAAAAAAGTTCGGCCATATAATTTTTGCGGGTGCGCGCGCCGGCGGCAGTAACGCGGCAGGCGCCGCCGTTAATAGCGGCTGCAGGTGCGGCGAAGTTCTTCTTTCGCTCATCGAGCCGCCGGAATGCCCTATGTTTGCAACGGTTTGCAATCCCGTTAATCCGGTCGGCCCATGCATGGTTTCAAGCGAAGGTGTGTGCGCGGCTTATTATAAATACGGCGCCGCCGGAGCGGATATTGAAATTTAAGTTGATACAGGTTCAGGTTAATATAACTTGACATAATTTAATAAAGGATGATTATCGATGAGTATTTTAAATCAGGCCGGCGGCTTTATTCTCGAGGCGCACGGCAACGGCGGTAAACTTACGCATGAGCTTATAACGGAGGTTTTCGCCGCGGGTTTTAAGAACGAAACGCTCGATGCCGGCCTCGATTCAGCCGTTATGGACCCGGAGTTTCTCGCGGCGGCTGCCAAAAAACGCTATGGCTGCGAATTCGGTGAAAAACTTTCCGGCTCGCGCCTTGCATTTACTACCGATTCCTATGTGGTCAGCCCGCTTTTTTTCAGCGGCGGCGATATCGGTAAACTTGCCGTCACCGGAACGCTTAACGATCTGTCCGTTTGCGGCGCCCTGCCGTGCGCTTTAACCTGCGGTTTTATAATCGAAGAGGGTTTTGAAATGGATAAATTAAAGAAGATCGTAGCTTCCATGGCCGAAACTGCCGCCGCTAACGGCGTGGCGATAGTCAGCGGCGATACTAAAGTGGTCGGGCGCGGCCGCTGCGATGGAGTTTACATAAATACCGCCGGCGCCGGCCTGATACCGCCCGCTATCGATTTAAAGCCCGAAAACATACGGGCCGGCGATGCGGTTATTATTACCGGCACTCCCGGAAATCACGGTATTTGCATATTGAACGAGCGCGGAAATTTCGTGGATAAAAGCTCGGTGCCCTCCGACTGCGCGCCGTTGGCCGCGCCGTTAGCCGCGCTGATGAATGAAAAATTAGATGTAAGGGTCATGCGCGATCCTACAAGAGGCGGCGTGGCAACCACTCTTAACGAATTTACCGACCGCAATAAAAATATAGGCATCGAATTGATCGAATCCATGATCGAATACGATAAAAACGCCCGCGCGCTCGCCGATATACTCGGCATAGACCTTCTTTATTCGGCATGCGAAGGTCGCGCTATTATAGTCTGCGCCGCCGAATCAGCCGATGGCGTTCTCGCCGTGCTTAAACGCTTCGATGAAACGCGCGGCGCCTTCGTTATGGGCTATGCAAGCCAAAAGAATAAAGGCCGAGTGGTTATCAAAACGACCGTCGGTGGCGCGCGCCTGCTTGATATGCAGGTGCTTGAACAGTTTCCGAGGATCTGTTAAAATTATAAACGGAAGGTTAGTTAAATGCATGAAATGGGACTTGCCGCTAATATAATAGATATGGTCGCCTCCGAGCTTAATAAGCGCAACATCGCCGCCGGCCGGCTGCGCGCGGTTAAAATAACCGTCGGAAAAATGACGCAGA
>CAYTCW010000300.1:0-1903 GCA_964436235.1 uncultured bacterium | reverse complement strand
TCTGCGTCATTTTTCCGACGGTTATTTTAACCGCGCGCAGCCGGCCGGCGGCGATTTTCCGCTTATTAAGCTCGGAGGCGACCATATCGATTATATTAGCGGCAAGCCCCATTTCATGCATTTAATTAACCTTCCGTTTCTTTATTTTAACAAATTCTTGGAAACTGTTCGAGCACCTGCATATCGAGCAGGCGTGCGCCGCCGACGGTCGTTTTTATCACCACGCGGCCTTTATTCTTAAGGCTTGCATAGCCCATAACGAAGGCTCCCCGCGTTTCATCGAATCGTTTAAGCACGGCGAGAACGCTTTCGGCAGATTCGGCGGCGCAGACTATAATAGCGCGGCCTTCGCATGCCGAATAAAGAAGGTCTATGCCGAGTATATCAGCGAGCGCGCGGGCATTTTTATCGTATTCGATCATGGATTCGACCAGCTCGATGCCTATATTTTTATTGCGGGCGGTAAATTCGTTAAGAGTGGTTGCCACGCCGCCTCTTGTAGGATCGCGCATGACCCTTACATCTAATTTTTCATTCATCAGCGCGGCTAACGGCGCGGCCAACGGCGCGCAGTCGGAGGGCACCGAGCTTTTATCCACGAAATTTCCGCGCTCGTTCAATATGCAAATACCGTGATTTCCGGGAGTGCCGGTAATAATAACCGCATCGCCGGCCCGTATGTTTTCGGGCTTTAAATCGATAGCGGGCGGTATCAGGCCGGCGCCGGCGGTATTTATGTAAACTCCATCGCAGCGGCCGCGCCCGACCACTTTAGTATCGCCGCTGACTATCGCCACGCCGTTAGCGGCGGCAGTTTCGGCCATGGAAGCTACGATCTTCTTTAATTTATCCATTTCAAAACCCTCTTCGATTATAAAACCGCAGGTTAAAGCGCACGGCAGGGCGCCGCAAACGGACAGATCGTTAAGCGTTCCGGTGACGGCAAGTTTACCGATATCGCCGCCGCTGAAAAAAAGCGGGCTGACCACATAGGAATCGGTAGTAAACGCCAGGCGCGAGCCGGAAAGTTTATCGCCGAATTCGCAGCCATAGCGTTTTTTGGCAGCCGCCGCGAGAAACTCCGGATCCATAACGGCTGAATCGAGGCTGGCATCGAGCGTTTCATTCTTAAAACCCGCGGCGAAAACCTTCGTTATAAGTTCATGCGTAAGTTTACCGCCGTTGCCGTGCGCCTCGAGAATGAAGCCGCCGGCCTGATTTAAAATACTCATCTATAATCATCCTTCATTAAATTATGTCAACTTACATTAATCTGAAACCGTATCGACTTAAATTTCAATATCCGCTCCGGCGGCGCCGTATTTATAATAAGCCGCGCACACACCTTCGCTTGAAACCATGCATGGGCCGACCGGATTAACGGGATTGCAAACCGTTGCAAACATAGGGCATTCCGGCGGCTCGATGAGCGAAAGAAGAACTTCGCCGCACCTGCAGCCGCTATTAACGGCGGCGCCTGCCGCGTTACTGCCGCCGGCGCGCGCACCCGCAAAAATTATATGGCCGAACTTTTTTTCGGCCGAATATTTTTGATATTTTTCGCGAAGCCTGAGACCGGTTCCATTAAGAACTCCTATCCCGCGCCATTCGGCGTCGCAAGCCTCAAAAACTTCGGCTATCGAGTTTTGCGCCATCAGATTACCGGCCGCGCTTACCACGCGCGGGTAATCATTGACGATATCCGGCTTTTTTTCGTAAATAAGCGTAAGAAGCGAATTAATGGCGAGCAATATATCGATATACTCGAAACCGCACACGGCGCCGGGTATTTTACTTTCAGCCGCCGCGCTTTTATACGCGTCGGCGCCTATTATAACTGAAACATGTCCCGGCAGAATAAAACCGTCGATTTTAACCTGCGGATGCTTAGCTATGGCTGAAA
>CAYTCW010000299.1:0-1907 GCA_964436235.1 uncultured bacterium | reverse complement strand
TTCTTGTTTTTCAATTTACTAATTAATCCAATTTTTTTAAGCTCTCTTTAATTTAAAAGAAATAACGAACCGGTCAACTAAATAATACGATTTTTAAAATCCCTGAAAACCATCAACCATATTAAATAACTTATAGACCTCAGATCGTTTTATACTCTGCCGCCCTGTGGCGGCAAGAAAATTTATATTTTTATAAAAAGTGGTTCCAATAGACATGGGTTACATTAGTAGACAACAAATTATGGCACAAAGTTTTCAAATAATCAACAAATAAATTTTGCGCATAAGTGACCTGCCTTTTGGCTATAACATCGCATTCGATGTTCAGGACTTTATCCAGATCGATCGGCATCCAGAGGTTCAGGTACTTGTGTAAGCCGGCTTCCTGGATATAATCAGAAGGTGTTTTGTAGTTTCTGTTGCTGTTTTGCCTGAAGTTGTTGAAGAAAAGGCAATAGCATGATGCTTTTTCAAAAAACACTTCTCGGCTTTTGAACGGCTCGATCTCGAAAAACTCGTATTCCATTATGCTATGGACGGTTTCAACGTCCGAGTTATAAGACCAACGACCAACGGGGATTCTTTGATAGCCGACGCCCAGTTCTTTTAAAGCCTGCTCCATTCTTGAAATTTCCTTTGCTCTGACGCATGCTACGTATTCAGAACCGTTGTCGTACTGGAAAGTAGTTTTCGTAACGTCCACGCCGTTTTTGCGTAGAAATTCAACGATGGTCTTAACGAAAACCTTTGAGTGTGCCAGGCTTATCTGGTTTGAATATGCGGTAAATAACATGCCGCTTTTAACGTCTCTTGCCGTATACTGATACCTTGGAAGCCCATAATATTTCATGTATTTGAAATAATTCGGCATATCCCACAGGTATTTGGTGTCGACGACTATCTCTTCGAAAACATCCCATTTTTCTTTCACTTCACGCAAAGATCTTTTGGTCACATATTTTTTGACTTTATCTCCGCGGCCATAGCCGTTAAGTTTCAAGCGCTTTCTGGCCGTCTCGTGGCAGCAAGGCAGAATATTCATTTTAGCAAGCCTTTTGGTCGAAATATTGCCGAAGTATTTCTTTATCTCAATAACTTTCTCGATCTTATCGGCTTTAAGGGACCTCGGAGAGGTATGCGGTCGCCGGGATTGGTCATAAAGGCCTTTTATGCCTGATTTTTCAAATCTTTTCTTCCATTTGCCGACCGTTTTACGGGACGTGTTAAAATACTCGGCCGCCTCGACCACGCCGTGTTCGAGGGCATAATTGACCATGTCTAACCTGAATTTTACTTTTTCGAAATCTTTCATTTTACAAATCAAGAAAAAATAGTTATAATATAATTGGTTGATATCGACCACCTCCTGTGTTTTTGTGTTGTGACAAACTAATTATACAGGAGGTTCCCTTTTTTATGCAACCTATCGAAAACGCGGCATCCGCTGCGGATGCCATTCAAGATCCTTTAACGAATACAAGACCCTCACCAGACAGACGTTCAATAACGCCGACCCTGTTTTAAACATATCCCTTATTTTATCCACGTCCTTGTTTCCTGACAGAATCTTAAGCATTTTCTTCCTCAAAAAATGGATACCATGTGTTTTGGTATTCCTATATATTTTTATAAAACGTATTGACAAAAAGCGCACATTGTCATACCATATTATTAACTTAAAAATGCAGAAAATCAAAACGAAATATCCTTGAAAACCATTATACCTGGAAGAAAAACAACCATTAAATATTTAAGGAAAAATAATGAAAAAGAAAATCATAAAATTAAATAACGACGAAGAAGAGCTACTCAAAAATTATGAAAACAATGAATTTGAGTCTATTCCTAATTTAACTAAAGAAATTAAAAAATACAGCAAATATGCTAAAGCAACCGTCAAGAAAAAA
>CAYTCW010000298.1:0-1916 GCA_964436235.1 uncultured bacterium | reverse complement strand
TTCGATAAAGCCGCGCTTTTTGATCTCATTTGAAAAAAATAATTCGGCCATTTTAATTTCATCTTCGGCCGGCGCGTCTTTAAAAATTGAAACGCTTTCGAGCACTGCTTTTTTATTTTTAACAAGTTCGTTATGACAGCATAATATTATTCCGCCGCCGATAGTTTCCTCGTCGGTATGCGTTCTTATTATGAAGGGTTTCAATATTAATGCGAAATCGGCCGAAGCCAGGATTATCTGGGCGTAATACAAGCCGCCCGCTTCGAGTTCCGAAGTTTCTAAAAGCCTCAATTTGGCGGCGTAACAGGCGGAATAAAAATAAAATTTAATATTGGCGCCGCTTTTTATTTTATGTTTCAGGTTTTTAGATGCGCGGAGTTTAACGGTTAAAATACGGTATGCGCAGGCTATTTCGTTCGAAACTAAAAACGAGCCTCGCGCGATTTCGCTTTCGCGTGTTTTAGTGATATTAAGCGCGGCGCGAAGGCCGCCGCTTACTTCGCTGAATTTTTCGGAATGCGATTCAATCGAGCGCACCTTGCATTCGCCGCCGGGCATTATCTTATAAATTTCATCGGTTTTTAGCCGCCCGCGCATGAGCGTGCCCGTTAAGATCTGTCCGAATCCGGCTTTGTCGAAGACGCGGTCGATCGGGTAAAGCGTTAATTTATCGGTTTCACATACTCCGCTTTCAGGGCCGGCCGCGGCTAAAGCGGTTATTTCTTCGCTGACGGCGGCTATTAATTCGGCGCATCCTTTTTTATCGGCCGCGGAAAAATTTATAATCTTTGAATTTTGAAATTTAGTGTCTTTAAAAAAATCTTCGATTTCCATTCTGCGGTACTCGATATCGTCTTCGGAAACTAAGTCGCATTTATTGAGCACGGTTATTATTTTAGAAACGCCGCAAAAATTTAATATATCGAAGTGTTCGACGGTCTGAGGCATTATGCCTTCGCTTGCCGCTATTACAAGCAGCGCTACGCGCGCGCCGAATATTCCGGCGAGCATGTTATGGACGAAGTCTTCATGGCCCGGAACGTCTATTATCGAAACCGGCCCCGCGCCTTCTATATTGATATGCGCAAAGCCTATATCGATGGTGATTTCGCGCTCTATCTCCTCGCGGTAACGCGCGGTGGTAATACCCGTGAGCGCCTTGATTACGCTTGACTTGCCGTGGTCAACGTGACCGGCCATTCCTATTACGAATCCCATTTTATCTCCGTCGGCGGGCGCCGATGATTATTTCCATAAAAGCGCCAGGCCGCCCACAGTTTTATAGACGCCCTGATATAAATAATAAGAGCCGATTCCGATGGCGCAAATTTCACCGATCGTAACCGCCGTTTTTCCCCGGCAGGCCGCACCCAGAAACGGGACGACGGCAAAGTATATCGAGGAGCCGGTGAAGAAGGCGAAGTAGAAAAAAAGCGCGCTTAAAAGCCCGTGCTTGTTGGCCGCTTCAAAAACGGCTATGAGTATGGGCGGACAGATATTAAAAGCCGTTAAAAATCCTAAGCCGAGAGCCGTTTTTGAAAAAAATCCGGCGGCCTCCGTACCGCCCGCGGCGCCGGATGCGCCGGATGCATCGGCTCCGCAGCCGCAGGAGCCGCTTTTAGTTTTTATCAGGGCGTGATGCATTAAAAACGCGGCCAGAATAAAAAAGGAAACTCCGCTGATAACGTTTTTAACTACGGCGTTTTTGAATATAGCCTTACTGACATACCAGGCGAAGGTGCCGACCGCCATATAACCTAAAAACCTGCCTAAAAGAAAATTAAGGCTTACTTTGAGCGTACGGATAAATCCGTTCCCTTCGCTCAAAACATAGGGCACGACTAACGGCGTGCATGTGAACAGGCACACCGGGCTGAGGCTCAGTCCGAGCATAAACGCCTTGATGAATGAATCCA
>CAYTCW010000297.1:0-1925 GCA_964436235.1 uncultured bacterium | reverse complement strand
CGGCGATAGTTTTAGTAAACGCCATATTTTATTTTATATCGCTTTTCATGCGTAATATACTAAAAATATCTATTTAATTTATTTTTATCGTTACTTTTATTGTAAGCAAAGCTTAATTGATCACCTTAAAAAAGCCGGCAACAAAACTTTAATTACTGATTATTAATCCTGCCGGGGCAGATCATCGAGCATATCTAAATGATCGATGATGCGTTTAATATTTATTTTTTCGATTATCGAATAAAGCAGAGCTTTATCGAGCGATATTAAAGCGCCGGACTTGATTCCGGCTCCGTTATCATCGATAAGCGCGGAGGATAGGTAGTAATCTATCGGAAGCAAGGCCGCTGTTTTAACTGAGGGTGTAAATTTGATGAATTTATCGAAAGTAACACGCAGCGCCTTATAGTTAAGGTAAAAATTAAAAAAACGGCCGTTTGCGGGGACTGTCAAATTTTTAGAATCTATAACCGCGCTTAACTTTTTAATGGCGTTATCTGATTTTTTAACGGTCGCTAATTTTTTAAAAGCGGCTTTAGAAGAGGTTATTAAATAGTAATCGCCGGCGTTTCCGAAAACTATTTCGCCAGTCGTAAAATAAGGCGAAGCGGGCAATTCAACGCGGCGCGCATGTATTAAACCTGCCGAAAGCGTATCGGCCTCTACAGGCGAAAAACTGTCCGAAATTAATCCGATTATTTTATCGGCGAATTTATCGGCGGGTGAAACTTCCAGGGTATCGCCGCCGCTATTAGTTAAAACCGTTTTCTTTAATTTAAAACCTAAGTATAATTCGGGTATTTCAATTGGTTTTTCATTGATTACGGATTCGGCGTCTATATTTAAAGCGCCCGCCGCTAAAAATAATCCGCCGTCGAACCACGAAAGAAAATCGTCTTTATAATCGATGCCAGCGGCCGTAAGCAGCAGTCCTCTGAACACGAAAACATCGGTGATAGCTAAAAATTCATCGTTAAAGTTAAGGTTGAATTCCGTTAAAAAACTCGTATCGGCCGGAAGATAATCCATAGCCGAAGATGCGTTTTTTAAAGGTTTAAATAAAAGTTTAAGCGCGTTAAGGGTTTTGCGCTCTGAGTCAAAACCCTGTCCTGCTGAGGTTGAGGTGTTTTTTTTATTGCCTGAAGCGCTTCGCCCGGCGTCGCGAAATTCGATATATGAATCAAAACTTATATTTGAATAATCGTCGTCAAATTTAGCGCCTATAAAAACGCTTTTAATTAATTCAGCGGCCGTGCTGTCTTCAATTGCCAGATTGGCCAGCTCGATATTCATAACCAGATTGTTGTCTTTTTTAAAATCTTTAAGGTTTTCATCGTAATTAAATTTAACGCATTTTTCGCCTGTATAATATTTTTTGATCGAAGCGGCCGTCATTTCAGAGAGTAACGAAAAATCTTGCGGCTCACAGCTCGAGCTGTTAAAAAAAGCGATATGATTTTTCATGGTAAAAATAGCCGTATTGCCGGGTTTGCCGTTAATTAAGGCGTATGCCGTTTTAGCGCCGCCTTTATCTTCTTCGATAAGTTTAACCTCGATACTGCTTTTAGCGGTATAATTAAACATTTCGAATAAATCTGCGCGAGTTTCATATATCTGCGCGGGAGAGTCAGGGCCGTCGAAAGTGAATATAAGGCTATTGATATATTCCGCCGGATTGTTTTTGTCTCCGTCAGAGCTTTTATTGCTTTCGTCATTTTTAATTGCGCTATATGAAAATGAAATCGCGGATAGATCTTTTAAAATCGATTCGAAAGCCGTTTTTAAAAAGAAGCGTATAATCGAATTTTCGAATATTTCTTTAAGTTCCGCAACGCTTTCGGCAAAAAAACGATCGTCGATTATACGCTTGGATAAAATATTAAGCATCCGCTTTTGCTCGCCGCTTAATATCAACTGAAAGCAAA
>CAYTCW010000296.1:0-1989 GCA_964436235.1 uncultured bacterium | reverse complement strand
TCATTTTATGGATTTATTATAATCAAGTTTAAATATATTTGCAAGCTTTAATTATAAATTGTTAAAAATTATTTGACAGACTCCGGTATAAATAGTAGAATTACTTTTGCATTATTATTGACGAAAGGGGCATTAATGAAAGCGTTAATTTACGACGGCGGCCTTAAAATGGCCGAAATTGAAAAACCTTCAACTAAAGAAGGTTATGCGCTTATTAAAATTTTATATTCATCTATTTGCAACACCGACCTCGAGCTGATAAAAGGTTATATGGGATTCAAAGGCGTTCTGGGCCACGAATTTGCCGGCGAGGTGGTTAACGAAGAAAGCCGGTTTTACTCAAAAAAAGTCGCGGGCGAAATTAACTGCGCCTGCGGAAATTGCTTGATGTGCGCTTTGAATACGCCGAAACATTGTTTTAACAGAGGTACGGTCGGCATATACAATTACCAGGGCGTCTTCGCCGATTATATTTTACTTCCTGAAGAAAACCTTCATGAAATACCCGAAGGCCTCGATCTTGAATCCGCGGTTTTTACGGAACCGCTCGCCGCCGCCTGCGAAATTTTTGAAAGCGTTCACATAAAACCTACGGATAAAGTTTTTATATTCGGCGGCGGTAAATTAGGTCTTTTAATAGCTCAGGTATTTAAACTCAACGGCTGCGACTATACCCTGTTCAGCAGAAGCGCCGAAAAGACCGATTTTGCGGCGAAGCTCGGCCTGAATTCCAGAAGGTTGTCCGCGCTCGACCCGAATGAAAAAGCCGCCGTATGCGTCGATTGCACCGGAAACGAAAAAGGCGCCGCGCTTGCACTCGGCCATCTTTTGCCTCGCGGAACGCTGGTGCTTAAAACCACGGTCGCCGCGCCCGATAAAATTGATCTCAACGCGATAGTGATAAATGAATACCGGATAATAGGCTCCAGATGCGGGCCTTTTGCCCCCGCTCTCAGGCTGCTTAAAGAAAATTTAATAGCGGTAAAACCGCTCATAGCCAGAACTTTTAATTTTAAAGACATAATAGAGGCGTTCGATTACGCTTCGAAGCCGGGCGCTTTGAAAGTTTTAATTAAACATTTTTAACTTCGGTCATATAAACGCCGTATTTTTTTAAGAATTACAAATCTTAATGATAATAACTCTTTACAATACATAAATTTTGTGATATAATGATTTCATTCAACCGATGTCGGAGTGGCGGAATTGGCAGACGCGCTAGATTCAGGTTCTAGTGGCCTTAGTGCTCGTGCGAGTTCAAGTCTCGCCTTCGACATAACAAAAAAGACGGCTGTCATCCGGCGGCCGTTTTTTTTATTCGCTTTTTATACCATAATGGCACAACGCATCGCCTTTGTATTGTTGAAATCACGCTTGACAATTATTTAAAATTCGGTTATAGTTGACGGGAAAAATGATTTTATTAAAACGGAGAGTCATTAATGGTAAATAATATTTTCGAAAAATACGCTAAATTGCTCGTTAATTACTCGCTTAAACTTAAAAAAGGCGACAGGCTTCTTATCAATTCAACCTACTTAGCCGAACCGCTTATCAAAGAAGTATATAAGCAGGCGCTGATAAACGGGGCTAACGCCGAATTCAAGATCGCCGTCAACGGCGTTAATAAAATATTCTACGACAACGCAAGCCAGGACCAGCTTAACTATGTGCCGGAATTATATAAACACGCCGTCGAAAATTTCGAAGCGGTCCTGTCTATAAACGCCCCGTTCAATCTCAAAGAAACGCAAAGCGTTTCAAGCGATAAAAAGAAAATCGTCAATATGGCCAATATCGCCGTAAGCAAGCGTTTTATGCAGCGGTCGAGCGAGGGCGCGCTTAAGTGGAGCTACTGCGAGTTTCCGACGGACGCCGGGGCGCAGGAATCAGGCATGGCGCGCGATGAATACGAAAATTTCGTTTACGGCGCCTGCTTTTTATACGACGACGATCCGTGCGCAAAATGGGAAGAACTTAAAAATAACC
>CAYTCW010000295.1:0-2024 GCA_964436235.1 uncultured bacterium | reverse complement strand
TTCAATGATACCGAATTTACCCTTTATAATAAAAAACTTAAGGGCGTAGAAGCCGCCGGCACGCTCGCCGAAGGCAAATATCAGATCAAAGCCATAGCTTCGCGTTCTGAAGGCCAGTCGCAGACCGATGTTTTCACCGGCAGCGGAATGCAGTCCGAGTATCAATTTTCGAAAAGGCCCGTCGTTCAGAATTCTGAAAAAATAACTTTAGACGGCCGGCAGCTCAGAAAAGGAAGCGATTATACCATCGACTACGAAGACGGTTCGATTATAATCAAGCCGCATTTATTGCCGTTAGAAGCCAGAAACAGGATTAACGCCGAGTACGAATATTTCGAAAACGGCAAATTATTCAGAAGGACTTTAGTAGGCGTACGCGCGACGGCCGCATATCAAAATTTAAATAAAATAGGCTTCACATTGATTCGTGAAGAAGACGATAAAGGCTCGGTCAAAGGCGTTTCCGATTCTGAAATACAGGTAAAACCCACTTCATCTACGATCTATGGCTTCGATTATAAATTAAACCCCGCGTCCGGGCTTAAATTAGACGGTGAGCTGGCGCTTTCGGTATTAGATCAGAATACTTTATCGAATGAAAAAGCCGAAGATAAAAATTTGAACTCGATCGCTTTTTATACCAAAGCCTCTTATGCCGCTAAAAAATACGCTTTTGATCTAAGAAAACATAAGATGGGCAAGGATTTCATATCCATAGGCAAAAACAGGTTAGATATCGATGAAGACAGAAATGAAATAATATTAAAATTAATGCCTCTCGACTGTCTTAATTTTCAATTCGATTACGAAGATAGCCGCAGGGCGTCACTTAACGATCCTGATCTGCCTTCGAGCATAAATTCGCGCGTCGATATCAATAATAAGGCGTTGAGGACATTTTCGACTTATTATTTCAGAAATAAAAAATCGTCGGTTGATTTCAGCACTTACGAGCGGCTTAAAAGAAACGATTCGAGTATGCTCGATTTTCACGAACAGATTTATCAGGGCGAGTTAAAGAACGAGCATAATAAAACCGTCGAGCGTTTAAGATATAATTTAAGGACCTTAAATTCAAAATACGATCTAACGCGCAAGCAGAATGAATATACCTATAACGCCGGCATATCTTCGAATTCATGGGATAAACTGAATTACTCGCTCGAGGCTTCGAGCATTAAAGTTGACGCCGGGCAGAGTGAAGATGTAATATCTAATATTAAAAATTATTCATTGGACATAACTTCTAACTTAACGAGGAAATTATCTTTGAATACGGTTTTTTTAACGCGTATCGAAGATAACGTTCAGACTAACAGAAAAGACAATTTAATAACCACTGACGCTAAGATCCGTTATAATCCGTCTAAAAAAGTGCAGGGCCAGGTAAGGTACAAGGAAAGTCATTCGAAAAAATTCCTGTTGGATAAAACTTATAATGAAAAGATACTTCAGGTTAAAGAAGGCACTACTACTGAAGATAATTATATAACTGTCGAAGAGCCCGTTACGACGAAAACCGGTTCTTTTTTAGTGGATATAATGCCGACAACTAAAGTGCGCTCTCAGCTGCAGTATCAGTTTAAAAATTTAGTGAATATTAATACCAGAGCGCGTATGTCGGTTTCAGACTCCGCGTTAATGGAATTTAAATATGCGCCTAATAGAAGCGTTTCATCTATTTACAGGCTGATGAATTCAAAAAACACTCAAAATATAGGCGAGTTGATGGCAAGCCGTAATTTGAACCATAATATTGAATTAAGAAAGACGCTTAGCTCGAAAACGGCGTTGATATCAAATACTGAAGCTGATTTTAAAACCGACACATACAGGCCGATCGAAAACACCGATACTTACAGCCAGGGGCTCAGGTTCGAAAAAGATCTAAGCTCGGCTCTCAATATTACTTCAGGGCTCGCCTATGCTAAAATAAGCAGGATAGCGCCCTATTACGATTCAAATAAAGTGTCGGTGCTCGGCGGGTTCCGATTGATACCTAAAAGATTTAGAATGACGCTGCG
>CAYTCW010000294.1:0-2037 GCA_964436235.1 uncultured bacterium | reverse complement strand
TAGTTTTTAGCCTGCGCGACGCCTTCGCCGACTTCAAGTTCATCGCTTTTAGCCTCGATGACGGCAAGTTTACGATTGTTATAGGTAAGAATATAGTCCGCTTTTAAAGGATTGGCGCGCCTGCCTCCTATTTGAATACTCACGGCGGTAATATTATATTCTCTTGAAATTTTCGAGCCTTCAACAACTCCCCAGCCGCTGTCTTTTAATTTCGGGTCTATATATTCGGCTCTGGTTTCGGCTTCATTCATGTTTATCGTCCTTATCGTTCCTGTCGTCTTTTTCCAATTTTTCTATTCTTTTCATTATCGCGTCAAAATCAGAAATATAGTTTTTATCCTGCTCTATTCGATAACCTTCATATTCTTTTTCCGCAAGCGCAAGAGCTACTTCGTGCGATATTTTACCTTTATCTTTAAGTATTTCCATTTCATTGAATTTTAAAAATGCATTTAACCTTTCAGCCCAATCGCTCATTTTCATAAGCCGCCCGCGGCTGGCCTGCAATTCAGCATAATCGAGGTACATGTCAACAATGTGGTTTAATTCTCGAAGTTCATCTTTATTCAGATAATTTTTGGCGATGCCGACATCTGACTTCAATATTTTGCCGTGCGGGGCTTTGCGCCAGGTCGTCAATCCCATATGAGCTTTATTCTTATCGGCCCTTCCAGAAATAATTTCAGCGGCGGTATTGCCGGTAATCGCAAAGTGCAGTTTGTTTTGAACGGAGGCAAAAAATCTTTCGGCTTCAACTGTATTTGGCGAGTAATCGACCGCAGTGGCGTAAATGTCGGTGATCTTCTGATAGAACATTCTTTCGCTGGCGCGGATTTCTCTGATTTCTTCGAGCAATTCTTCAAAATAACGCGCATCGAAACGCGAGCCATGTTTAAATCTTTCGCTATCTATGGCGAATCCTTTGAGAATGTAGTTTTTAAGTTTATCCGTGGCCCAGATTCTGAATTGAGTGCCCCGGGCCGAGTTAACGCGATAGCCGACCGCTATGATCGCTTCGAGGCTATAATGCCTGGTTTTATAGTTTTTACCATCTGAAGCAGTTATCGAGAATTCCTCGACAACTGATTTTGGATCAAGCTCCTTTTCGGCGAAGATATTTTTAAGATGTAATGAGATATTATCAACACTACATTCAAACAAAGCCGCCAGCAGCTTTTGCGATAACCATAGATTTTCATTCTCGAAACGAACTTCGATTTTTACTCTGCCGTCAGGCGTTTCATAAAAAGTGATTTGATTACTGTTTACGCTCATAATTCACCTGCGAACGCTTTTTGCAAAAGCGATTTCTTCAATTCATCGAGATCGGCAATTTTTTGATGATAGATTGATTCGAGTTTTTTGGTTTGTAATATTTCGCCTGGATGGATATTGTTTAATCGTTTCATTTTTCTCCATGACCGTAAATTCGTTATAGTTTTTAAGTGTTACTAGATTACCATGATTATAATAATTGTAAATCAGTGATTATTTTAGCAATATTTATATAATCGTTGTCATTATGAAGCAAAGATAAATTATTTTCTATTGCAGTTTGTGCAATTAATAAATCAATGGTACTTTTTATAGTATAACCAGCTGCTCTGCATTTAAAATATAATTTTGCGGCATCTTCGTGAGATTTTTGACCATTTTTAAGATTATAAAATTTTTGGCTTCCTAAGTATTCTTTAAGCAATTTAAATTCTTTTTCATTTTTGGCTCCTTGCAATATTTCTTGATAAATGTAATAATTAATGCCGTATGGCACTTTATTTTTTAAAATATGTTCAAATTTATCGGTAGCGCTATTTTTATGACCTTTTAAAAATGATATAAGAGCAGAAGTATCTATAAGTATCATACTAACTTCCTTGATCTCATTTTTTTATAGTCGTAGTTTTCATCAAATTCAATTTTGCCCATTAATTCTAATAAATCTTTTTTCTTGTGGTTTTCAACAAGCTCTTTTAAAGCAATATTAATTAATTCCTTTTTTGTGTTAACATTAATATATTTAAAGGCTTCTTTGACTAA
>CAYTCW010000293.1:0-2047 GCA_964436235.1 uncultured bacterium | reverse complement strand
AGTTGATGGGCGATTCATTCGGCGGCACGGTGCTTCCGACGATGAAGATCAAAAACTTTAACTTTACCTCGAAAACTGAATTTTAATTTAATATAATCGTGATTTATAACACCCTGTAAACATCTACAGGCAAGTCTTTTCCTTTTAATTTAGTTTCGCCCGCTTTTTCGAATTTAATGAGTTCGAAAAGTGCGGGCGAAATTTTTTCATAAACGGCCGCCGTTATGAGTATATCGGTCTGATAATCTTTAGTTTTCGACTCGATCCGCGATGCGATATTGACGGTATCGCCGATGACCGTGTATTCGAGGCGGCTTTTGGTTCCGATACTTCCGGCTATGAGCGCACCGGTATGGATGCCTATGCCGAATTTAATATCGCCGGCGGGTTTTACGCCATTTTTATTAAAATCGCAAAGCGCCTCGCGCATTTTAACCGCCGATAAAACCGCGTCATTAACATGATCTCGCGAGCCTAACCGCGGCAGGTAAATAGCCATTACGGCATCGCCTATGAATTTATTTACCACGCCGTTGTAAAGGGCGACAGGAGCCGTTATAAATGAAAAATAAGAGTTGAGCATTTCGACTAATTGCCTCGCGCTTATCTGCTCGGATATGCTCGTAAAATTTCTGATATCGCAGAATAAAACGGTGGCTTCGATTTCTTCGCCGCCGGGATCCATTCCGCCGCTTTTAAGCAGTTCGCGCGCCACTTCGATCGAGACGTATTTACCGAAAGTTTCGCGAAGTTTTTCGCGTTCGCTAAGCTGGGCGGTCATAACATTGAAATGAGCTTTGATAGAGGCTATCTCGTCGGTAAAATATATGCGCGACTTCACCGAAAAATCGCCTTCGGAAAGTTTTTGCATCTTTTGTGAAAGTTCGTTCAGCGGTTTTTGTATATTTCTGACTATAAAGGCTATGCCGATAATCATAGGTGTAAAAGAGCCGACTAAGACTAAATTAAAAACATTCGACGCGGCGGCTTCATTAAGAGAAAAATTATTAACGATAAAAAAATAAAGAAGCGAGATAGGGATAACGGCCGTCGAAAAAAACAGCATGATCATTTTAACCGCGATTGAAATGCTATAACCCGTTTTAGGTTTATATAATTCGTCTTCGTCGTAAAGCGAACCTATAAACTCGCCGGCCGCGCTGAATATAAGGCTGTCAAGAAAAACGGCGGCAAAGCAGAACTGCATAATGACGGAAAGAGCCATAGCAGGCAGATTGAATTTAAAAAAATATTGCCATATAATGAATTGCTTATATATCACAAGGTGCGCGGCGAGTTTTGCGGCGAAAACCATTATAAAAATACTGTAAAGATCGCGGTAAATATATGCTATTTTTTTACGGGCCGCCTCGCGGTTGGCGGCCGTCGGATATTTAGAAAACCGCCACAGCGGTATAAACCAGAAGATCATCATAAAAAGCATGAAAATAAAACCGAAGGCGATCCAGTTGAATTTAATGCCGGAACCGTATTGTATTATAGCGTTGATTTTATCTTTACCGTCCGCGCCGGCAAGCGCCATATAAAAAAATATAGTAAAAAGCGAATCTATGCCGATGGTATAAAACGGCATTATAAGAATTTGCGAAAGGTTGCGAAGCGGCAGCGGCTTGAATTCACCGGGATTTTCACCGGGATTTCCGCTTTGATTGCCGATATCATCTTTATTATCGATATTTATACCCGTGTTTATGCCCTTCGAAGATCCATTCTTATCCGAATTTATTATTTCGTCCGCGCCGGGGGCGTTTTTCTTTACTGAATTCATTTTCATCCCTTTTTTTATATTTGAGAGCCTTTTAAACTCAATCAAGCATTGTATCAAAATTCAAGCTGAAATAAAATATAATTTTTGACATATAATTTTTAAAATAGTTTTTTAAACATTTCTTTGAATTTTGGTCAGGCTTTCTAAAAAATTTAATAAAAAACCGGGCAAATCTTTATTAGAAAACTATTGCATTTATTCTATTTTTGATATAAAATATATCTGCAATAAATAAACGAGGTGAAAAATTGAAACTGA
>CAYTCW010000292.1:0-2049 GCA_964436235.1 uncultured bacterium | reverse complement strand
CGCGTTATATAGGCAATCTCGGAACCGGCGCCGTCGTATCCGACGTTTACGTTACATCGAAACAGCAGGGCCTTATCAATGTCACCGATAACCAGTCCGATCTTGCAATCACCGGCGAGGGTTTTTTCGCCGTTGAAACCGCTGAAGGCGTTAAATTCAGCCGGGCGGGTAATTTTGCTGTTAATAAAGACGGCGATCTGATGGATATGAACGGAAATTTCGTTCTGGCGGCTAATGCGGCCGCCCTTGGCGATATAGGCGCTGACGGAAAATTAATAGACCAAAACGGCGATATGCTTCCGGTATTCGAGCGCATAAGGCTTACGCCCGGCGAAAAATTTAACGTCGGCGAAGAAGGAATTATTTTTCAGAACGGCCAGAATGTCGCCAAACTGCTTATAGTTAAATTCGATAAATCTAATTTTATAAATAAAAAAGGCGCTAACCTTCTCGAACCGCTCGACGGTAATAATATTACTACCGCAGCCGATTATAAAATAACGCAGGGCGCCCTCGAAGCCTCTAACGTAAACGCGGTTTATGAGATGGTCAATATGATCGAATTGCAGCGCGCCTACGAGCTGAATCAGAAAGTAATACTCACTCAGGATGAAATGCTGCAGCGCTCGATTAATTCCGTGGGAAAACTTAACGGATAATCGGAATATAGAACTTATAGCGCGGAGTAAATGAAGTAAGGAATAAGTAGAATTTTAAATAAAGTAAAAGTGTAAATATGAATGTAAAGAATATAAGATGAGACAAAATAAATTAAGTAAAAAAATAACAAATAGATTTAAAATAAATAAAAATGACGGAGGTGAAATATGATAAACGCTTTATGGATAGGGGCTACGGGCATGAACGCGCAGGAACTCAATATTAACGTTATTTCCAATAATCTCGCTAATACCAGCACCGTTGGTTTTAAAAAATCGCGCGCCGAATTTCAGGATTTGATTTATTCGAACCTCAAAGCGGCCGGAGCGCCGCTCGCGCAGGGCACCCTCAATCCTATAGGGCTCGAAGCTGGCCACGGCGTTAAAAGCGTCGCCACGCAAAAGGTCTTTTCGCAGGGCGATATCGTTAATACCGATAACCCTCTCGATCTTGTGATCGAAGGAGATGGCTTCTTCCAGGTGCTCCTGCCGGACGGCAGCTTCGGTTATACGCGCAACGGCGAGTTCCGCAAAGACCGCGACGGCGTCTTAGTTACCGCTTCTGGATACAGACTCCAGCCGGAAATTACGATACCGCCCGAAGCCTCGAATATCACAATCGGCAGCGACGGCCAGATATCCGCAACGGTTAACGGCGTAACGCAGGCGCTCGGCCAGCAGATACTTATAGCACGCTTCCCTAACGCGCAGGGCCTTTTTTCTAAAGGCAGCAATATTTATAAAGAAACTGAAGCATCAGGCGCACCCATCGGCCCCGGCGAGCCGGGACTCGAAAACCGCGGCGAACTCCTCTCTAATTATCTTGAAAGCAGTAACGTTAAAGCAGTAGAAGAAATCGTTAAAATGATCATCGCTCAACGCGCCTATGAAATGAATTCTAAATCGATTCAAACCTCCGATCAAATGCTCCAGGTTGCAGGCACTCTTAAAAGATAAGCATGCTTAATGGTTAAATAAAACAGGCCGGTCTTGTATAGGACTGCTAAAACCGCTAAGACCGCAAAGACCGCGACGGGGGAAAAAGAAAGGACCAATGGCCCTCTCTTGTTCCCCCGTTCCCCCCTTTTACTCTCCCTGAATATAAAACTGCGCAAATAAAAATGCCATTATCATGGCATTTTTATTTCGGGCGGCGTTTCCTGCCGGCTTCGAAGTTTTTCTTTTCTTTTTTTATAAGAAAACTCCACTCCACTCTAATCTTCTATTATCGCGCTTGTAAGGGCGCACTCTACTTACTCTACTCTACTCTACTGTATTCTATTCCACTCATCGCTACTTCTTTCTCTTATTGCCATAAACTTTTTTCTTGCCTTTTGTTAGTTTCGGGGCTGTCTATAAAGGTAAATTTCGAAACAGCCCTTTTTTTATC
>CAYTCW010000291.1:0-2069 GCA_964436235.1 uncultured bacterium | reverse complement strand
ATTATTTACCTCCGATATTAGACCATAGTCTGATTTAGTTCCTCTGGTTATTTTTACAACTTAACATTATATAACAAATTAATCTTTTTTGAAAGTAAATTTATGATTTTATAATTACATATTTGTGAGTTTTGTATAAAATAAATTCAGGGTATAATATTTTATTCAATTTTTGCTTACTAATGCAATTAAATTCTAATTTTGTTAACATGAAAAGGATACATTACCCGTTCATCGCCTATAAATGTTTTTGCCGGCTTTTCTTATATCAACCATAAGGTTTCATGAAATCATTTTTTAACAACAGGAATTCATAAAAAACAAATAAATAAAAAACTATTGACAATCCGTCATGAAAAATAATATAATTTCAATTATGATAATTCAAATTATATTATTTTAAGGAGCGCCGATGAAAAATTTTTTGGGCCGCAAAAGCGAGCTGGCCGCGCTCGAAAAGGCTTACAGGCATGAAAGCGGTTTCGTCGTCGTGTATGGCCGGCGGCGCGTCGGAAAGACGACGCTCATAAAAGAATTCATAAAAAACAAAAAAGCGTATTACTTTCTCGCCACTGAAGAACTCGAAAGGGAGAACATGAAGAATTTTACGCGCGGATTGGCGAGATTTTCAGGCGCAAATTATCTTCAGGAAACCGTGTTCGAAAGCTGGGACGGCGTCTTCGAGGCTTTTGCAAGAAGCGTGCCCGGCGAAAAAAAGATCCTTGTCATAGACGAGTTCACTTATCTTATAAAATCCAATCCGGCCTTCGCTTCGATATTCCAGCGCGCCTGGGATAATATCCTCAAAGACGCCGGCGTAATGGTGATATTGTGCGGCTCCCTTGCCGGCATGATGAATAAGCACGTGCTTTCATATAAAAGTCCCCTTTACGGCCGCCGTACCGCTCAGATCAGGCTTTCGCCGTTCGGTTTTACCGAGTTCGGCGGGTATTTTAATAACATGAGCTTCGAAGAAAAGGTTATGTTTTATTCGGTCGCCGGCGGGGTGCCGAAATATATCGAGAGCTTCGATAACGGATTTTCCCTGATGGAAAATATAGACTCGGAGATATTGTCGCGGCAGGGGTTTTTATATGAAGAACCTTCGTTTTTACTTGAAAAGGAAGTAAACGAGTTAGTCAGTTATTTTTCGATTATAAAGACCATCGCCGCCGGCAATCGTAAACTTGGCGCCATCGGCTGCTCGCTCGGCCTTCAAAGCGCGCAGCTCACCGCTTACATCAAAACGCTTATCGAACTTGATTTAATCGAAAAGCGCGTTCCGGCCACGGAAT
This sequence comes from uncultured bacterium, assembly GCA_964436235.1. Classification (GTDB taxonomy): domain Bacteria; phylum Muiribacteriota; class UBA9980; order UBA9980; family UBA9980; genus UBA9980. Next base: position 774 of record CAYTCW010000291.1, on the reverse strand, counting down.
CCAATCCTGAAAAAAGCCGCCGCGGCCTGTATTTTATAAGGGATAATTTTATTAAATTCTGGTTTACTTTCGTGGCGCCGTATAGAAGCGAGCTTGAAATGGAAAATAAAAAGTTCGTCATTAAAAAAATAAGGGAAAACATTATCGATAATCACGCCGGCTTTATTTTTGAGGATATCTCGCGCGAAATTCTCGGAAACCTCTGCCGCGAAGGAAAATTACCGTTTTCATTCGACAGGATAGGCTCTTACTGGAACGGTTCTCTGGAAATAGATATATGCGCAGTTACCGAAACCGGGAGAAAAGCGCTTCTGGGCGAATGCCAATTCAGCAAAAAGCCGGTGGAAGCCCGCGTTTATTTCGAACTCGTTAAAAAAGCCGCGGGCGTGAAAGAACTGGATGAATACGATAAATCCTTCGCTATATTTTCAAAAAGCGGTTTCAGCGAAGAATTGTTAGCCGTCAAAAAGAAGAACGGCAGCCTGTTCTTAATTAATAACGGCGAGCCCGAATGAGGAACGAACGGCAGATCGTTCACGCGCCTTCGCGGGCCTGGCAAAAACACTAAATAGAACTGTTGTATGATCGAATCACAAAAAGTCGTACGAAAAAGTGCAATTAATCACAAAAAGTCGTATGAGAAAGTGTGATAAATAAAAAAAGTCGTTGATAAAAATGTGGCAATCGTGTGTAACGGTAGTCGATTTTGTCGCTCTGCCCGATATCATAAAGAAAATATGATAATTTTTTTGAAGTATTTTTGCCGGTTGACTT
>CAYTCW010000290.1:0-2069 GCA_964436235.1 uncultured bacterium | reverse complement strand
AGCCATTCCGATTATAAGCGGCCTCAGCCAGTCGGTAGTTTTTCCGATCAGTATATTATCGATGAATATTTTAGAAAAAGTAGGAATTACGAGGCCGGGTATAACTAAAAAAAGCCCGGCGAGAACCGAATAAGCCAGAGCCATTCTTGCGCCGGGAAGCCTTTTGATCATAGCCCGGAACATGCTTTTTTTCCGTCCGCCCGGTTTAAAATCCGGCGTCGGTTCAAAAGTAAGCACTATGCCGGTGAACGACTCGTTAAATTCTTCGTATGAAACTACGCGCGGTCCCTCGGCCGGATCGTTTAAATAAACCTTATCGCCTCTAAAGCCTTCGAGCACGAGAAAATGATTGAAATTCCAGTGGATTATGACCGGATATTTAATGTATTTAAGCTCAGCCGGCTCATATCTAAAGCCCTTAGCCTCCATTTTATATCCGCGCGCCGCCTTTAAAACATTCGATGCCTTGCTGCCGTCACGGGAAATGCCGCATTTTTCGCGCAGCTCTTCGAGCGTTACGAACAGATTATGGTAGCTTAAAATTATTCCGAGCGAGGCGGCGCCGCATTCGACCGCTTCCATCTGAATAAGCGTCGGCGTTTTAACTCTTTTATATCGTTTATTTTGTGTTTCCTGCATCGTTTGCTGATTATCGATATATACCAGTCCATTTTCTAAGTATTGGAATTACGAGGTTTATCGGCCTTTCGGTTTTATAGGTGACTAAAGTGTCGCAAAAAGTTCCGCTTAAAATCTTGAGCGGCGGTCCTTTTTCAGTTGACCATTTAAAGCCGCTTACGGTTTTTTTATCGTATATCAGATCGGCCCTCACTTCGATAACCGCGCCCAGCTTGGTTATTGTTGAAACTACCTGATCGTTTGCGAGAACTTCAGTCAGCCTCTCTGAAGTTACCGGATATTCGGAAACTTCGGTCACCTTGCCAAGCATGAAACCGTATTCTTCCTTTTTAACTATCGTCGGAGAAATTCTTATATCCATGCCCGTTTTTACGAGTTTACCCTCATTAACCGGGATATAGGCTATAACTTCGAGGTCTTTAATATTGTTTCCGCTCAATTCCAGTATAGCCACAACCTCGCCCTGATTGACCGTTTTACCGATAGCCGCGGCCGTCTGAACTATTTTTCCGGTATAGGGGCTTACAATTTTAGACGAATCTTCATATTTTTTTAAAAGCGTGTTTAAATTATCGTTTTCTTCCTTTATCTGGCTGTCGAGCGTAAATATCTCGTTACTCTGGCTCTTTTCATTATCAACTTTTTTAACTTCGAGCGATTTAAGCTGATTATTAGATGAAGCCACGGTTTCTTCGAGAGTGTTTATCTGCTGCTGTGTGGTTAAAAGCGTATCTTTGGTCACGAGCCCTTTTTCAAATAACTTTTTCTGATTGGCGAGTTTTTCATTCATCAGCCGGAGGCTTTCGAGATTTTTTTTAATGCCGTCTTTGAGCGTAAGAGCTTCATTTTCAATATATTCAATATTCTTTTTAAGGCTGTCCGAATTATAAGTCAGCATTTTAGTTTTTTGTAAATTAAGATTTTTTATTTTTTCGCGCAGATCGACTATCTGCTTGAGCGTATCGCGTTGATCGATCCTTGCTACCACGTCGCCTTCCCTGACAAGATCGCCTTCTTTTATGCGTATATCTACGATTTTCCCGCTGAAAAGCGGGCATATATTAAATAAACCGCCCGTTTTAATGAGCATTCCGGTGCCGGTCACTTTATAGGATATGGTTCCGAAAACTCCCCATAGCAGAGCGGTTCCTAAGGCGATCGCAATGGCAAAAAGCGCGAGCCAGCCGCGCGGACCGGTTATTACGATAAGACGATCGAGCTGGTCCGGAGTGGATAATTTTTCGAGCGCAGCTTTTCTAAATAGACTGCCGGCCATTTTTTCACTTCCATTTTTCGTTATTTAACGCCATTTTTTTAATTAAATCGACTTCATTGCTTGAGTCAAGATATATGAATTCATTTCCGCTATATATTTTCAAGGCGACTTTCATATTTTTTACTTCGCCGTATTCATCAAAACTATAATTATT
>CAYTCW010000289.1:0-2095 GCA_964436235.1 uncultured bacterium | reverse complement strand
AGAGACTGAGATTTGAACTCAGGTTCCCGATTGTGTCAGGAAACTCGATTTCGAGTCGAGCGCTTTCGGCCACTCAGCCATCTCTCCGAATGTAGAAAACATTATATCAAAATCGGTTTAATTTGTCAAATTTATTTTCAAGTTTTGTCAAGTTTATTTTCAAGTTTATCAAATTTATGTATAGTTTATTTAAAAGCCGCGCAATATCTTCTATGCATCCGCAGCTCCATCGCCGCTGTCTGAATTATAGATTGTTTCGTCGAATTCATTTTCGGATTTAGCCACTATAACGGTGCACACTAAATCGCCGGTTACGTTCACGCAGGTGCGCATCATATCGATAATACGGTCGATGCCTATTATCAGGCCGATGCCTTCGAGCGGGAGACCGACCGATTGCAGTACCATCGCAAGCGTTATCATCCCGACGCCGGGAACGCCCGCGGTGCCTATGGAAGCGAGCGTAGCCGTGAGTATTATTTTTAAGAAGGCAGTCATGCCGAGGTCTATCATATAAATCTGCGCTATGAATACGGCCGCGACGCCCTGCATTATCGCCGTGCCGTCCATATTTACAGTAGCGCCGAGCGGAAGAGTGAACGACGCTGCGTTTTTAGACACGCCAATGCGGTCGACCGCCGTTTCTATAGTAAATGGAAGGGTCGCGCTGCTCGACGATGTTGAAAACGCCACTTCAACTACCGGCAGTATCTTTTTAAAGAAGCGTAAAGGGGAAAGACGCGCCATAAAAAATAACATGCCGCCGTAAATTAAGACGACTTGAAGAAGCATAGCAGTTACAACTCCTAAAACATACTTGAAAATAGGTATAAGCGCCTCGACGCCCGCGGTAGCAAAGGTTTTTGCGACGAGAGCGAAAACGCCGTACGGCGCGAAGCGCATTATTATAATAACCATTTTCATGACTATTTCGTTTGCCGAATTAAAAAAAGCCGCAGCCGGCAGTGCTTTTTCGCCCGTGAGCGCCATCGCCAGGCCCGTGAGCAGGGCGAAGAATATCACCTGCAGCATCTCGTCGCCGGCCATGGCTTTGACGGGGTTTGCTGGAATAATTTCCAGGACCGTATCCATAAAAGGACGGGATTTGAGATCGGATATTTCAAGTTTAGCCGCTCCTGAAAGATCGAAGCCGTGCCCCGGATTTATTATACAACCGGCGCCTAAAGCTAAGCTAACGGCAAATACGGTGGTTAAAATATAAAATATCATTATTTTAAAGCCGATACGCCCGAGTTTTTCTATATCGCCGATAGCGCAGGCGCCCGATACTATCGAAACAAAAACGAGCGGCACGACGAGCATTTTAATCGCGCGTAAAAAAAGACCGCCGACAAGCGGCAGCAGGCCGTTTATCATAATATCGTGTTTAAAAAATGACGAAGGTGAGAAACTGAGCATTATGCCGAAAATAAGGCCGGCAATTAATCCTATTAAAATTTTAGAAGTTAAAGAAAGGCCGCGGCCTTTAGTTTTAGTAATATAAAACACCTCTCTAATTATTAAAACGGAATGAATGTAAATTTGAAGTTACTTTAACATAATTTGATCGCAATTACAATATATTCAGGTAATTTTAGATAATTTTATGTTGACAATTTAATGAGAAAGGAATCCGGAAATATTAATCCAAAAATGTTATCCAAAAATATTATCCTTGACATAATACCGGCTTTGGTTTAAAATATAGTCATTACAAAAATATGACGGAGGTTTTAAAATGACGGAAGTATGCGCTTATATCTTAATGGAAGTTGAAACTGGATACGTTAAAGACGTTTTAAAAGCAATGCAAAAAATTAAAGAACTCGAATCGGTTTGCGTAGTAACGGGCCCCTTCGATATTATCGCTCACGCGAGCACAAAATCACTGAAGGAATTAGGCGACCTCGTAACTACAAAACTTCAGGGCATCGAAGGCATCGTTCATACGACCACCTGCGTTTGCACCGACTGCGCATGCGGCTGCAGCTGCGAAACTAAAAAATAATAAACGCTTAAAAAGAAAGCGGACAATTAAATAAACCGCACTCATAAATAATTTAAAAAAAGCCGTCCTCGCGGGCGGCTTTTTTTA
>CAYTCW010000288.1:0-2133 GCA_964436235.1 uncultured bacterium | reverse complement strand
TTCGATAGCGGCTGCGTTAAATCAAATATATTCAGCTGCATTGGTCCTCCTCATCATTCGCCGCGTCGCTGACGGCTTTATTTCCATATCTTTTATATTATACCACAACCCGCCGGTATTTTCAAGTGCATAACGCATAGTGCATAGTATATAGTGAGAACCGGGAAACGCGAATGATCGTGGCGGCCTTCACTATGCACTATGCACTGTCCACTATACACTGCTCTTTCAGCCCCGCCTTCGCCGTCTTCACCGACGCCGTCAGCAGCTTCATTATTTCAGACATATCTTCACGGCTGAGAGAGATGTTTGAGGGCGCTAAGAAAATTAAGTTCCGAAGTGCTAAGATTTTTAGATGCCAACATGCAAGACTTTTTAAGTTCCGGACCGCTCAGTTTTTATATGCCACAAACACCGGACGACCTCAACAGACTTCCGGCCTTTAAAAACGCTCTAATGAAGTTTTAGTGATGCTTGCGCCGCTGTTCGGCCCTTATTCTATAGTGAATACTTTTCTTGCGATAACCGCGCCGCTCTTAACAAGTTCGATCACATATTTACCGGCTACATCCGAGTTGACCGGATTGATCGGGCGCATGATCTTCTTTTCAGGAGTCGTGCCGAGCGATTCGGTGAAGGCGACTTTTGTCATGTCGGCGGTGTTCTTTATTACGACTTCGACGGTGGCATCGGTCTCAAAAGGCTTCTTCGAGAATACGCTGTAATAGATCTCGCCTTTAGTTTTGAATTTGTCCGTCTCTGCGGTCGCTCTCATTTGCTCGTCAGCTTTAGCACCGAATTTGAAGTCGAGATATTCGCTTTCGATTGGAGTAAGGTCCGGCCCTTTGAACGCGAAGAACGCGCCTGCTGCGATTAAGATTACCACTAACAAGATCACTAAGTTTTTCAATTGGATTCATCTTTCTTTTTCTTTGATTTTTATTGGATATAGCCGCCGTTATTTACTTTATACGGCATACTTCGTATAACGGCTTCAATAATTTTTAATATACTTCGTCATGCGTTCCTATCGATGTCAATAAAACTTCATCGTTTGCAATGTATTGGAATACGATCCTGTTATCCTGATCGATTGAGATAGCTCTATATTCTTTGAGTTTGCCTGATAATTTATGATTGTTCAATTCGTGAGCATTGGGCGTAGCGGCGAACAATTTCAATTTTTCTTTTACAACGTCCAGTAACTCAGGATGTTTTCTCAACCATTTATCAAATTTTTGCTTAAATCTCTTACTCCATGTCAGTTTAGGCATTGGATTTAAACTCCCCATAAATAAGATCATCAACCGTCCCGCTCTGACATTTGCCCGATTTATAATCTTTGACGGCTTGCTTGCAATCCGCTAATATTTCATCACGGCGTTTCTCGGCGAGCTTGCGTTTCAGAATATCAAGCAAAGATTCCTGATCTTCTGAGTTTGTAAACTTGTCGAATTCGTCAATAAAATAATCGAATGTTTTAGCCATTTTTACACCTCGCACGACAATTAATATTAACTCTCTTAAAATACATTATATCACATTACGCTATATTTTTCAAGCATTTTCATTGCCGTTGCCGGCATCTTTGATTCCCGCCTTCGCCGTCTTCACCGACGCCGTCAGCAGCTTCATTATTTCCGTCAGATCGCTTATTTCCGGCATAGACATATCCGGCAGCTGGAAGCGACCCTGCCAGTAATAAAATAGACGGCAGCTATATATATATACTTATATAGTACAAAAAAGAAAGGCACCCGCCGGCCGCATCTGCGATCGTTGAGTGCCTTTTATATTTTATCAGTTTTTGATAAGTTTTATATGTTTTTACGAAGAATTCCGTCGAATCAGGGTCTGTTTTTTATAGAAACTGGTCTGTTTTGACTAAAAAACGCCTGGAAACGTAAAAACAGGAGGCCGGTTACGCGGCCTTCTTCGTCGGCCGATTGGCGATCTTTTTAACTTCGGACTCTGTTAGACCTGTTACTATGACGACTTTCTTTATATCATCGCCCAGTTCAAGCATTCTTTTTGCCATATCTTCGCGCTCGCTGATAATAACCATCTTGTCGTAATTACTCAATAACTTTTCCATTTTATTACCTCCCGGGCCCTTTTTAACTTCCGTTACAT
>CAYTCW010000287.1:0-2135 GCA_964436235.1 uncultured bacterium | reverse complement strand
GCGCGAAACCCAATGTGCCCTATGGCAAGCGAGTTGCGGCATGGGCTAAAGCCGGCTTAGCTAATCTCGGATTCGGCATTAAAAGATTTTTCGGCACGGCGACCGAAGACGATCAAAAAAAAGCGAACGAGGCCACCGGCGAATATCTGGCGGTAGCCAAGCCTAACAGCTTTTCAGCTATGGCCGCTAAAAAATATAATGAAGTAATAAACAATAATTTCGAAAAGTACAACAAAAAGTAATTTATTATGAGAAAATTTCGTAAAGTCTTACCTTATCTAACTTTATCGTCCGCGTCCCGCCGCGCCGGCTTTTCTTTCGTCGAAATGATAGTCGCCATAGGCATATTGATGTTCGCTGTGACTTTTATAATAACCATATTTTCCTCGAATAACGCCGAGCGCGAAAAAGTTCTCAATTACTATGTGGCAATGAGTATTGCCAATAAGATCATCGAAGACATCGACAATACTATACGCGAAAACCCTTACTTTTTAAGAGAAATTTCAAAATATAATAAAAACTATAAGATCTTTTCACCCGACTCGCCTTTTTTTATGACCATCGAAGATTTCAACCTCGACGGCAAGCTTAACGACGACATTAAAAACTACGCCGCCGGCTTCGACATCAAAAAGATAGAAAATTTCGAATATTGCATCAAAACGAATGAAATAAGCGGATTCGAAGGCATGGGAGAGCATATCGCCCGTATCACCATAACCGTTAAATGGCCCGACGCGAAAAAGCAGAAAGAATATTCATTTTCAACTATATTCTCCGGCGTTCCCATCGTAAAACCCGCAAGCGAACTCGAGTTTAAATCAAGCATAACCCCCGCCGCCGTCGATAAGCTCAAAGCTGCGCTCAATTCTTCCACGACCGATTTTAAAACCTATTCAGAATCGCTCGGCGACGATTACGAATCGTTATATAACCTCGGGCTTATATCCATCTTTACCGACGCGGTTAAAGAAAATATACAAAAAATAGATATCGACATTCAAAATATCAAATCAGGCGCGCAGCACGATCTATACGCTCAAATAGCCTTAGCCGGCCTCTACGAAAAAAAATCCATTGTCTTAATGCAGAATTTTAATTACATTAAATTTCCCGCTGCCGCTCTTCTTACTCAGCTTAAAAACGACAAATTTAAAATCGACGGCTTCGCAGCCGCAAATCCCGCACGCCTTCAAACCATCAAAAATAATATCGGCCTGCTGCGAAAAATCGATCCGCTTACCAATTCACCGGTAAATCCTTCATATATCAACGCCTTCTCCGAGTCGATACATTCAGCTTTTTTAATTTACTTAAACCTTCTGTCAGAGCCTTCGATCGAAACTAAACTTAACCTGCGCGAACGCCAGAGCATCTTTTTAAAGATAATCGATCTCGGCAGCGCGCTTATTTTAAATAAAAATGAAAATATAACCGTTAATATAGGCAGTCTTCCATTAACGGTTAAACAGACGGTCAAAAACACTCTCAGAAACCTTCAGCTATATTACGATCTACGCAATATAGCGCGCAGCGCTTATATAAGTTTATTATTCGAAAAAATAAATCTCGGCATTAAATTACCCGCCGAAGAAGAGCTCGAAAAGAAATACGACGATATGACAACGCTCGCAAAATTTTGCGAGCGCCTTTATACCATGCTGTAAAATTATAAGAGCCTGTCCGATAAATATTTTTTTGACTTTTTTTATTATCGGACAGGCTCATAAACTGTTATATCCGGATATGTTAAATTACTATATTTTTGATGAAGCTCGATATCTTATCGGCTTCGAAAGGTTTTTCAAGAAAGCCTAAGGCGCCCGCCTCGAGCGACTGGCGCTTTTTTTGTTCCTGCATGGAGGCCGATATCATTAAAACCGGAATAGCCGCGTAATCGGGATTGTTTTTGAGCATTTTACATATCGAAATGCCGTCCAGATCGACCATGTTAATATCGAGAAGTATGAGCGAACAGTCTTTATGAATTTCAAGCGCCTTGAACATCGAATAGGCCGAATTAGTTACCACTACATTGTAATCTGAGTCTAATATGGTCGATAAAAGCCCTATGCAGTCGGAATCGTCATCGACTATGATAAGTTTGCGCTTGCCGCCCTTAGCGACGCGCT
>CAYTCW010000286.1:0-2189 GCA_964436235.1 uncultured bacterium | reverse complement strand
AAACAAACAAATAAACAAATAAATAAACGAGCACGAAAAAAAGAAAGTAAGCAAGAAAGAAAATAAATGAGCGAACGAGCTAAAGGCAGGCAAGAAAAAAACTTGAAGGCAATCAACTAAAACTTTGCAATTAGCTTCAATAGGTTAAAGTCCTGACAGAAAAAACTATCGTTAACCCGACGAAAAAGCGTCAGGCAAATTGCAGATAGGGGGAGGGTTTCAGGGAGGGGGAAAGGGTTGCTAACCCTTTCCCCCTCCCTGAATTATTTTATAAAATTAATATTGAATATGTTTTAACACAAAAAAAGCGAAGAGTCTAAAGAAATTCAAAAAAAAATATTATTTACCGATGCAAAATTTTTCGAATATTTTATGTAATATATCGTCGGTGACGGTTTCGCCGACAATTTCACCGAGGCTGGAAAGCGCGGCGCGGATATCGATAGTTAATAGATCTATGGGGCTGCCTGAATCTATAGTTTCGACGGCGTCGTCGAAGCTGGCTAAGGCGTTTTCGAGAGCGGCTGCGTGTCTGGCGTTAGTGATTACGGCGCGATCAGCGTTATGTTGTGAGGTGATTGCGAGCGTGCCGCTTTTTTTTAATATCAGTGTTTTTAAAGCGTCGATATTGGCATTTTCTTTAACTGATATTTCGATTGCGGTTTCGCCGTCTTTAAGGGGCAGGCATTTATAGCTGAAGGCTGCGGAGGTATTATCGATTTTATTAATAACGACTGCGCGCGGGAGGTTTTCGGTTTCGGCGAGCAGTCGGATATCTTCATCGTTAACTGCGCGGCTGGCGTCTAATACGACTATGCACAGATCGGCGCGGCGGATATTTTCATAGGTGCGTTCGATGCCGATTTTTTCGACGACATCTTCGGCGGCGCGCACGCCGGCGGTGTCGGCGAGAGCGAAGGCGACGCCTTCGATATTAACGGTTTCTTCGATAACGTCGCGCGTGGTGCCCGGAATTTCGGTGACTATAGCGCGGTTTTCTCGCAGCAGCAGATTAAAAAGCGAGGATTTACCGACATTCGGCGAACCGGCGATGGTTATTTTAAGTCCTTCTTTGATAATGCGGCCGTAATCGTAGCTGGCTAAAAGCGTGAAAGTTTTATGGCGGCAGGCGAGAAGGGTTTCGCGTACCGCGGCGATATCGACGGGCGCGATATCTTCTTCGGGAAAATCGAGATTAGCCTCGATATCGGCGGTAACGGCCACCAATTGATTTTTAACGGCGTTAATTTCGTATGAAAGCGAGCCTTTAATTTGTGAAACCGCGATTTGATGAAAGGCTGCAGTGCGTGAATTAATTATATCGCAGACCGCCTCGGCCTGGCACAGATCGATTTTTGCGTTAACGCAGGCGCGTTTAGTAAATTCGCCCGGCTCAGCAGAACGCGCGCCGGCTTTTAAAACGGCCTCGAGGACCTTCGACATATTGTAAGAGCCGCCATGACAGAATATTTCCGCCATATCTTCCCCGGTATAGGAAGCGGGCGACTTATAAAAACAAATCATGGCTTCATCTACAAGCCGGGCCTCGCCGCCGGGGCTATTGATAAAGCCATGATACATATAGCGGGGTTTAATAGAGGCGCGGCCGCCGGTAAAAAGAGGCGCCGCGTCTTTATTTACAGTTATAGCGCTGATGATATCGGCGGATTTGCCGCCTGTAATTCTAATTATTCCGATAGCGGCGGGCGCGTTCATTAAAGTCGCCGGCGCGGCTATCGTTTCGTCTGAAAGCATTCAAAACCGCCTGTGTATATTATTTTGCGCAAAATTCCGCCGCGCTTATTTTTCAGAGCCGTTAGCCGGCGGCGCCGCGGTAACGCCCGCGCCTGCTCCGCCGCCGCCCTCGGTGGCTTTCATCAAATTTTCAACCGCGGTATTGATGGCGGTGCGTGTCGGAGGCGCGTATTGTTTGCGAGGAGCGCCGGCGTTATTTCCGTTTCCGGAATTATTATTATTGCCGCCGCCGCGATTTTCGTTATTATGTGAAGGTCTTCTTTTTCTGTTGCCGCCGCCGTTATTACCGCCGTAATTTTTTTCGGGGCGTGCGCCGTCTTCAGCCGGCCTTGAGCCGTTTCTTTCGCCGCCTCTTTCGCCGCGCGCTTTATTTTTAGCCGATATAACTACTTTTCTGTAGGGTTCTTCGCCTTTAGAGTAGGTATAAACGTCGT
>CAYTCW010000285.1:0-2196 GCA_964436235.1 uncultured bacterium | reverse complement strand
AGATAAGTTTCAATAAAGACGAAAACGGTTTCGACATATACCCGCTCACTCCGATCGCTAAAGATAAAAAAACCGGAGTTAATAAAGAACTTTCCAATAAGAATAAAAACGAAAAACCGGCCGTAGAGCCCGTTATTTCTTATGTTTATAACGACGGTATATTCCATAATCATAAAGAAGAATCAAAATGTTATTTTACCGTTATCAACGGCAGCCAGTATTTAGTGCTTCATAAAATTAAAACTTACGGCGTCGATGTCATTCAATATCAAAAACTCGACGAAATTAAAACTCCGATTTCTTTGAAAATTGATTTAACCAGCCGGCAGTGGCTTGTACGAAATGAAAAACCTTATATTATTGCCGGCTGTATAGGTATAGCCGAAGTCGATTTTTATGAAGAGCTCCCGGGCTATCTAAATTTTAACGGCATTAAAAAAATTGAAACTTCCGACTATGCAAGCATTGCCGGAACGGTTTTCCGCGACCAGTCAGACCTGAGCTTAGTAGAAGTCAACGGCGAAACCTGGCTTAAATTCAGTTACATGCTGTTATCGCCCGCAGACGGCGCCAGAAAATTGATAAACGGCGTCAACAGAGTAATAATAAAATCTGAAGGTTTAAACGAATGGCTTAAAATCGAAAAAGGCGCCATCGTCAGTTTCGAAAAACCCCTGAACGGCAGAATAATAATTCTGAAAAAAGACGAAACCATTTATGACAGTATCGTCGATAAAGATGAAATCTACGCGCCCGAAGGCAGCTATATATTCTTTGCGGGCGCCGCTGGCGATATGTTTAAAATAACCGCTAAATAATAAATCGATAAAAGCCGCCTTGAAAATCAATTCAGGCGGCTTTTTAAATACTCACTTTTCCAATTTTATATCTTCGGCCATAATATCCGAATAAGCGCCGGCGTCTTCAGATATTATGTATGACAGCCTTATTTTCACGAATTTTTGAGGAAGTTCGGACGCCTTCAGGCTGAATTTATGTAAAAAAACGCCCGTCGTGTCGTTTACCATAAAGTAAGGATCTAATATGCTCGGCTGATTTCCGCTCCAGAAAACAATTTTAGCTTTAGCCTGAGGCGTTATATTGGTTTTCCAGGTCAGCACGCACTCATCGGTATTTTTTTTACAGTTTAAATCGATAATTTTAAGTTCGGTTCCCGTGCTTACCGATATTTCGGCTGAGCCGCCGTTCGCGACAGGAACGGGAAGAGCTGGAACTGAAGCTGAAACCGGAGCAGGAAGTTGAGCGGGAAGCGGAGCAATAGCTGCATCAGAAGCCGTGGGAACCGGATAAACCGCTTCCGGCTGAACTTCTTTAACGACACCCGTTTCAACTGTCGCGGTTGAATCATATTGAGCGGAAACAGCCGGCGTTATCGACATGATCGAAAGACCGGCTAAAATAGAAACGAATAAACTTTTACTTAACATTCAAAACTTCCTTTCATAAATAAATATATTATATTTTTACTATATAACCTGAACATGAGTAAATGTATTATATTTTAACTATATAACCTGAATAAGTCCTTTCAAAATAATCAATTTATCGAAATTAGACAACGATTTTTCTATAGTTTTCAATCATATTTTTGCCGTTTTTCGACTTTCCGGAACTGACTTATAAACTAATTTTTGGGCTCGAATGATTTTAACATTTCCGGAAAATATACAATCGCCGATATTGCAATTACCGCTCCGGCGGCAGAAGCTATCAAATTCCAACCGGCAGCCCGGGCGTTTGTTTTGAAAACGCCGATTTTTTATTTAAATCCTTTTTATTTACTTAAATCCTTTAAATTAATATAAGCGAACCAATCACGGGCCATCAAACACGACGGTATTATCGAATCAGCATGATCGGCGGCGGCGCCCGCGTTAATCACCGCGGCTTTGGCTCCATTAGCTTTCATGCGCCTGCAGGCAATTTCAGATAATATAAACGGTATCACCGAGTCCGAACCGCCGTGATAAAAATTGACGGGCGCAGCTGCGCGCCAGTTTTTATAAACTTGGTTCTCATCGAGCTTTTTAATAAAAATATCTTCACTGCCGCTCAAGGAAGTTATATTAGTTACAAAATCATCCGTCAGCAATTCTTTTAAGCGCGCCGGCAGTTTCAAAGTTTTTTCGATCGTATTGCCGCGAACGGCTATATCGTTTAATATTTTATCGTATG
>CAYTCW010000284.1:0-2219 GCA_964436235.1 uncultured bacterium | reverse complement strand
AAGATCGAAAGCGCTTCGGTCTGGTGCTTTCGATGGATATTAATAAAAATATATCGTTAGCCTCGCTCGATAAAATTTCAAGGCGTTCAGTAATTGATAAAAATGCTGAAATACAAAATTCGACGCGCTTTGCGGCGGAGCTTAAAATAAAAACGCCTTCGGTCGAACAGCTCGCCGGTAATTTAAGCGGCGGTAACCAGCAGAAAGTGGTTATAGCTAAAGCGCTTATGATCAAACCGCAAATACTGATATTAGACGAACCTACGCGCGGTATCGACGTCGGAGCTAAATTAGAAATTTATAATATAATAAATGAACTTGTAGATGCCGGGGTCGGAGTTATAATCATATCTTCAGATCTGACCGAGATTATCGGCATGAGCGATAAAGTGGCGGTTATGCACGAAGGCGCGCTCAAAGCGGTGCTCGATATAAGTCAGGCCACGCAGGAAAATATTATGCGCCATGCCACCGACGCCGCGTAAACGGCGGACTGCAAATAAAAATAAAAATGAAAATGCCCGGCCGGTTATATAATCAGGCCCGCGTCTATAAAATTTAGTTTATTAAATCAAATTAAGGAGATAAAATGCAGCGCGAGGAAATGTCTTTATATAAAATAACACTGAATTCATTTAAAAATAATTTCCGGCAGTACACCATGATAATAGCTCTGGTAGTCATCTGGACGATATTTTCCTTTACTACCGGCAAGGTTTTTTTGACTCCGCGCAATTTATCTAATTTATTTTTACAAACCGTGCCGGTCGGAATCCTCGCCGTAGGAATGACTCTTATTATCGTTACCGGTAATATAGACCTTTCAGTCGGCGCCCTCGCCGGTTTTTGCGGCGCTATAGCGGCGGTTTTACAGGTTAAATATCAATTTTCTACTATGAGCGTAATTTTTGCCGCGCTCGGCGTCGGCATTCTCATAGGCCTCTGGCACGGCTTCTGGATCGCCTATCAGAAGGTGCCGGCCTTTATCGTTACCCTTTCGAGTATGCTCGCGCTGCGCGGAGCCATACTCGGCGTCACCGACGGCATGACCATCGGGCCGATGCAGGATTCATTCAAGGCTATCGGCCAGAAATATCTGCCGCCACTTTTTTCAAAAACTCCGCATTTTAACGATTCAACTCTTATACTAGCCTTTATCTGTATCGCGCTGTATCTGATATTCGACTGGAAAAGCCGCAATGAGCGCATTAAATTCGGCTTCGAAACCCTGCCGCTTAAGGCGCAGATATTAAAGATGGTCCTGATAGCTATCGCCATGGGAGCTTTTTTCTCGGTTATGATTTTTTACCAGGGTATAGCCTATTGCGTATTGCTTTTAATGGCCATTACCCTCGTTTTTAGCTTTGTGGCCGGTAATACCGTTTTCGGAAGGCGGCTCTATGCCATCGGTGGCAACGCCGACGCCGCGCGCCTTTCTGGTATCAATATCGAAAAAAATATCATGCGGCTCTTTGTGATATATGGCTGCCTTACAGCCGTCGCAGGCGTTGTATTAACCGCGCGGCTCAACGCGGCGACTACTTCCGCCGGCACTAATATGGAACTCGACGCCATTGCGGCAGCCGTAATCGGCGGCACAAGCCTTCTCGGCGGCGAAGGAACTATAATCGGCTCCATAATCGGCGCATTGATAATGGCAAGCCTCGATAACGGCATGAGCCTCATGAATATGAATATCACCTACCAATACATCATAAAAGGCATGATCCTTTTATTCGCCGTCTGGCTGGATATCTATAACCGCCGGAAATAAATCGCGAATAATCCGAAGACGCTATTTAGTTCACCATTTATTTATAAGAACGTTATAAAAAAATCAAGCCGAAGACCGCGACGGGGGAGAAGAAAGGACTAATAGCCCTCTCTTCTCCCCCGTGCCCCCTCTACTCTCCCTGGATTTAAAACTGCGCAAATGGGGCATACTTCGTATGCCCCATTTGCGCAGTTTTGCAGCATCGAAATAAAAAGGCTATTGTCATAGCCTTTTTATTTCGGGCGGCCTTTCCTGCCGGCTTCGAAGTTTTTTTTATTAGTCTCTTTTGAAATTCCTGCCATCTATGTTTTCATTTTTACTCTCCTCTCTTTTGCTTTATTTCACTTTCCTCTATTTTACTCTCCTATATCTTACTTTACTTTCTTCTTCTTTTTTTCTCATATTTTTTAATTTATTTATATTTATCTCACTATTCCCATTTTTA
>CAYTCW010000283.1:0-2266 GCA_964436235.1 uncultured bacterium | reverse complement strand
CCTTTTACTTATTTTGGCTGCCAGCTTGCTTGTTTGCATTCGCGCGCATGCGCGCGAATGCGGTGCAACAATCGCACTACCGCAACTATGCCTTATGGCTCGCGGTAATAATTCACCGTTAATCGATTTGGTAATTACGCCTTTAAATCAAAATGAACGGCTCACGGTAAAAATTGCAGTGAATCGATTCTAATAACTGTATTATAAAAATTTAACAAAATTGCATAGACAATAATTTTCACGGTTAAATATTAAACGCAAGAAAAACACAAGAAATATGCAAAAAAAATGTATTGACAATTAAATAATTAGTTGCTAAAATGATTCTAATCAAACGATATTTATAAACTTAATATTAACAGGGAGCTTAATTATGACTCAACCCTTAATTGACGAACCTCAGCCTATAATTGAGTTAAGTTCCGATTACAATTTATTTTCCGAGCTGACCTTCGAAGGCATTCTGATCCACGACGAAGGCATTATTATCAAAGCCAACGATAATATGGCCAGAATGCTGGGCTTTGATTCGGCCGACGATCTAACGGGTAAAAACGCCCTTTCATTTTTAACTCCCGAATCGGTTAAAATATTCGAATCAAAGCTTAAAAACGATAATTTCGAACCTTACGAAGTGCAAGCCTATAAAACGGACGGCACTCTCATCCACACCGAGATCAACGCCAGAAAAGTCCTTTATAAGGGCAAAATTATGCGCGCAGTGGCCATACGCGATATCAGCAACTGCAAAGAATATATAAAAAGCCTTTCACAGGCGAAACTCGCTGCCGAACACGCCAACGCCGCCAAAAGCGAATTCATAGCCAATATAAGCCACGATATAAGAACGCCCATGAACGCCATTATAGGAATGTGCGAAGTTCTGCTCATGTCTGCCGGCCTTGACCGGCAGGCCGTTTCGAATATCGAAGTAATAAAACAATCGGCCAATTCGCTCTTAATGCTCATTAACGATATATTAGACATGTCTAAAATGGAAAGCGGCCTGCTCGAGATTGAAAATACGGAATTCAACCTTAACGATTTAATCGAACAGATACTATCGATGTTCAAACTTCAAGCGGCCAATAAAGGCATTAAATTATATCTATCCTTAGACGCCGCCATGCCTCAAATAATCAAGGGAGATGCAGAACGATTAAAACAAATACTCGTAAATCTTATCGGAAACGCCTTTAAATTCACCGAAAAAGGCGAGATAACAATTTCAGCCAATCTTATAGCATTTTCCGGCGATAAAGTCGAGATTTCATTTTGCGTTTCAGACACCGGAATAGGAATAGAGGCCGATAAATTAGACCGCATCTTTAACCGCTTCACCCAGGCGGACGGAACCGTCTCTAAAAAATTCGGCGGCAGCGGTTTAGGCCTTGCAATATGTAAAATACTCGCCGGTAAAATGGGCGGTAATATATGGGCTGAAAGCGTTTTGGGCCAGGGCTGCTCTTTTTACTTCACCTGCCGTTTCGAAACGGCGGATAATAAAACCGGCAAAGGCACGGCAAACTTAACTTCAGCCAGCCACAGGGTTTTAACCGCTGACGATAAAAGCGCGGTTAAACAAGCGGCGGTTAAGCCCCTCAAAATACTTCTCGTCGAAGATAATTTATTTAACCAGCAGGTGGCTTCAAAACTTCTTCAACTAAGAGGTCACGATGTTTCAATAACCGATAACGGCCTTCTCGCAATTAAACTTTTAGAACAAAAACATTTTGACATAGTTTTAATGGATATACAAATGCCGGTTTTAGACGGAATCCAGACAACGCAGATGATAAGAAGCGGCAGCAGCCCGAAAATACAAAAAGATATCGCCATAATAGCCATGACGGCCAGCGCCATGACCGGCGACCGGGAACAGTGCATAGCAAGCGGCATGAATGCCTATATACCCAAACCGCTCGATTCCGCTCGTTTATACGAGATCGTCGAAAAATTCGGCAATTTGCCGGCTCAAAACGACGATACGCCTCATTTAAATGCGGCAGCTGAAGGCTGCGTCAATATGGCCGCCGCCCTTAAAAGACTTGGTTATATAGAAGAACTTTATGAAGAAGTATGCTCCCTTTTTATAAAAAACGCCGATAATTATTTACTTAAAATGAAGTCGGCCACCGCGGAAGCCGACTTCAATAAATTGTCGCGCAACGCGCATTCGCTAAAATCACTCTCAGGAAGCGCAGGCGCCGAAATTTTAATGGATTGCTGCCTCCAAATCGAAAAAGCGGCCATATTCGCCGATCAA
>CAYTCW010000282.1:0-2267 GCA_964436235.1 uncultured bacterium | reverse complement strand
GATATATTTTTATTAATATCCATCGAAAGCACCAGACCGAAGCGCTTTCGATCTTCGGTGGCCAGCATTATTTTATTTTTAACGGCGTCCCCGACGCTTTTTATGACAATCGGCGAGCCGTTTAAAAGCAGCTCGCCTGATACGGTTTCGCCCGCCGCCTTTATTATATTCATGAACAATTCGCTGCGGCCGGCGCCGACTAAACCTGAAAACCCGAGTATTTCACCGCGCCTGAGCGTAAAACTAACATCACTTACGGAATTTTTTCCGCGCGCCCGGTCAAATACGGACCAGTTTCGCACTTCGAAAATTACTTCTCCCGCCTCGCGTTTTTTACGGGGGTATATTTGTTTAAGTTCTCTACCGACCATCCTGGCTATTAATTTTTCTTCGTCGATATCGTTTTTATCGACGGTACACACCGTGCGGCCGTCTCTTAAAACCGTTATGGTATCGGCTAATTCAAAAACTTCCCTGAGCCGGTGCGATATGTAAATGCAGGTAATGCCTTCATTTCTAAGTTCTTTTAATATTACGGCGAGGTTATTTGCCTCGGTTTCAGTAAGAGAGGCCGTAGGCTCGTCTAATATTAAAATACGCGCATGTTTTGAAAGCGCCTTCGCTATTTCGACGAGCTGCTGTTCGCCGACGCCCAGATTAACTACCTTTTCAGCGGGACTAACATTCAGCCCGACGCGTTTAAGAGCGGATGCGGCTTTCGCGAAAGCCGCGTTCCAGTCGATAACGCCGAAACGGCCGCGGGCTTCATTACCGAGAGTAATGTTTTCGCACACCGTAAGCTGGCTTACGAGAGCGAGTTCCTGATATATTATGGCAATTCCGGCCGCCTCGCTGTCTTTTATATTATAAAAAGACGCCGCCGTATCGCCTAATATTATTTCGCCGCCGAAAGAGCCTGCCGGATAAACGCCACTCAATATTTTCATAAGCGTGGACTTGCCTGCGCCGTTTTCGCCGACCAGTGCGTGTATCTCGCCTCTTTTAACGCTAAAATCAACGCCGTCGAGAGCTTTAACGCCCGGAAAGGCCTTGGTTATATTTTTCATTGAAAGCGCCGTATCGCAGTTCAAAATAGATCAACCGCCTTATTTTTTATAAACTTCTTCTTTAGTTAAATAACCGCTGTCTATTATAACGCTGTCTATGTTTGATTTATCGACGGCGATTGGCGTTAATAACAGTGAGGGTATATCGCCTTTATTGTTATTTATTTTTTTAGTTATTTCCACTTCTTTGGAAGAAAGGATTTTTTCAGCCGCATCAACCGCCGCTATGGCCTGTTTACGCGTGTCTTTAAAAACCGTCATCGACTGCGTGCCCGCAACGATGCGCTGGGCCGCGGATAGTTCGGCGTCCTGGCCGGTCACGACGACCTTGCCGTCCATATCCTGGGCCGCGAGGGCTTGAATAGCGCCGCCGGCCGTGCCGTCGTTCGGAGCGAGTATGGCGTCTATTTTATTATCATTTGCCGTAAGGGCGTTTTCGACTATTTTCATGGCTTCAGACGGCTGCCAGTCTTTAACCGACTGTTCCATGACTATTTTGATATCGCCCTTATCGCTGAGGGGCTTTATAAACTTCATAGCGCCGGCTTTATACATCGCCGCGTTATTATCGGTAGGCGAGCCTGACAGAATTATATAATTACCCTTAGGCGCCGTCTTAGTGATAAATTCGCCCTGTATTTCGCCGACCTTTTCGTTATCGAAGGAAACGTACAGATCGCAGTCGGCGTTCATCACGAGCCGGTCATAGGATATAACCTTTATTCCAGCGCTGTGGGCATTTTCTACTATGGGCGCAGCGCCGGTCGCATCATGCGGGGCAAGTATTAAAATATCGACGCCGCCGGCTATAAGATTTTCGCACTGAGCGATCTGTTTCATAGCGTCGTTATCGGATATCTGCATTTTAATTTCGATGCCGCGTTTTTTAGCTTCCTGTTCTATCTGCCGCGCGTCGCGCACCCAGCGTTCTTCGCGCTGTGTGGGAAGCGAAAC
Source organism: uncultured bacterium (assembly GCA_964436235.1). Lineage (GTDB taxonomy): Bacteria > Muiribacteriota > UBA9980 > UBA9980 > UBA9980 > UBA9980. The sequence continues at coordinate 246 of CAYTCW010000282.1, read as the reverse complement.
GCCTATGGTTATCTTTTTAGCCTCCTGGCAATAAGCGCTTCCACCGTAGATAAAAGAAAACACCAGCATAAATATTAGAATAATGGAATATTTAAGGCGATTAAAACTATTTACTGACATTTAAAAACCTCCGTATATATTATTTTTTTTCGATATATTTATCTATGATATCTTTCAAAATTTTATAATCGAGAGGCTTGGGCATAAAACCGTCCATTCCGGACTGAAGGCATTTTTCTTCCTCGC
>CAYTCW010000281.1:0-2354 GCA_964436235.1 uncultured bacterium | reverse complement strand
GGTCTTTAGTAATGGCTACCACCGATACTAATTCGCCGGTTTTATTCATTTCGACTATCTGGTCCGGATAGTAAATATGCTCGTCAAAAAATGTATAGCCATGCGATTTATAGGCGCCTTTTGATATTTCGATGGATTCGTGAGGCTGCATGGGCCTTACCTCGTATTCTATCTTTTCGACTATAGGCTTAACCCCTTCCTGAATAGGCATTTCAGGGGCGAGCTCGGCCGGCGGGAAATAATCTTTGATGTTTTTAGCGGGCAAAAATTTAATTAAATGAGTTTCTTTACCTTCATTACCGAGGTTGTGAAATAATACTTCATCCATAGATTTTTTTAAAAGAAAAGTTCCGAGCCCGGTCGTTTCGGCGTCATTTACGTCGATACCCGGATTATATTCGGGCACCTGTTTCGGATCGTATGGAATGCCCTTTTCTTTGAGGATAATTTTCATTCCGAGCGGGATTTTTTGGCAAATTATATCGAAAGTATTCATTTCGTGCGACTCAAAAGCGTGCTTGATAATATTCGTAACGCCTTCTTCGAGCGCGAGTTCGATTTTATAGATGTCTTCGCCGGCGAAACCGAACATGCTTGCCGTTTCTCTGACGCATTTTTGCGCGATCGGTAAATAAGTGATATCATTTGGAATGGTCAATTTTAAATACCCCGGATTTACCATTTCATTACCTCCTGAATTTTTGCTTTACGGTTTCTGTCATACCGTCGTATGTCATGCGGCGTTATTCTTATTGCCGGCTTCATAAACAACCTTGCCTCTGAATATGGTTTTTTCTACCTTAACATCGTCGATTAAAAAAGGGTCTATATCAAATAAATTTTTATCGAGTATGACTAAATCGGCGTCTTTACCTGTTTCGATGCTGCCTGTGATATTTTCGTTAAATGTCGAGTAGGCGCCGTTAATGGTGAATGCCCTTAAAATTTGCTTGACGGAAACGCGCTCGGCGATATCCGCCTCTTTTTTTTCCGCGCCTCGGCCGTTTTTAACCGCGTAATCCTGATAGTGTGAGGGCGAGCTGTCATCGCGCGTAACGGCTATTTTAACCGCGCGCATGGCGTTCGGATATAAAGTGACGGGATAATCGGAAGACGCGGTTACCGTGACACCCGCTCTGAAAAACGATCCTATGGGCTGCTGGCGCCAGGCGCGTTCGCCGAGTTTTGGCAGATCTATTTTTTCCCAGATAGAAGGCATTTTAAAAGCCCAGTAAGGTTGAATGTTAGCTATGACGGCCAGTTTGCGGAAGCGGGCATAATCTTCGGCGGCCACTAACTGAAGATGCGTTATGGTATTGCGGTAATCGCCGCGGCCCGTGATCTTTTCCGCCGCTTCGAGCGCGTCGAGAACTTTGCCGGTGGCCGCGTCGCCTATCGAATGCAGATGAAGCTGAAAGCCTTCTTTATTAGCCTGAATGAAAGTTTGCAATAAAATTTGGTCATCCCATAAAAAAATACCGCGTCGTCCCGGGCCCCTTCCGCCTTCGAGGTAAGGCGCGTGCAGATAAGCCGTTCCATGTTCCACGACGCCGTCAACGAATATTTTAATTACGGTGTTTTTTACAAGCGCGCAATCGTAAGCGTCCCTGATTTTTTTTAATTCGTCGAATTGTTCATGTACAGGCTTGTCGGGATAGAATACAAAAGAGCCGCTGATACGCATATTTAATTCGCCGCGCCTGTCTAAGGCTGCTAAACATTCCGCCGGTGAGTCTATAGCTAATATCGCCGTATAGCCGTAGCTGTGCATCATTTTTTGAAATTCTTTTACCGCGTGGATATATTCGCCGCCGCTGAATTCTTCGAATTTAACCAACTCCATGGCGCTTTCTTTTAATGTTCCCCATAGAAGGCCGTTTTCGGGGTCTATTTCGATCACGCCGCCTTCGGGCGCTTTTGTCTGCGCCGTGATGCCGTTTATTTCAAGGGCTTTGCCGTTGAGCCAGCAGCCGTGCAGGTCGTTGAAAGTTATAATGACGGGTTTATCGGGGCATATTTTATCGAGCCGCTCTTTCTTAGGCCCGTGCAGAAGTTCTTCGCCCGAAAATATATCGGGCGAAAGGCCGCCGCCGTAGTAAACCGGCTTATCGGGTTTAGCTTTTATATAATCGGATATGGTTTTTAAGGCTTCTTCGGGATTTTTCGAATCGTAGAGGCTTATATGATAAAGTTCGGTAAGTTTAGCTCCGGGCATGTGTATATGAGTGTCCCAGAGGCCCGGAATGACCATTTTACCGTTAAGATCGATAACTTCGGTTTGCGGGCCTGTAAAATTATCGGCGCCCTGATTATCGCCGGTATAAATTATTTTACCGTCTTTAACCGCGGCGGCT
>CAYTCW010000280.1:0-2425 GCA_964436235.1 uncultured bacterium | reverse complement strand
TTGTGTTTGGCAACTAAAAATCTTAGCACTTCGGAACTTAATTTTCTTAGCACCCTCTAAAATCTAAAAAATCAATGATTCATCTTTGAATTCTTTAATCTGTAGCTTTTTCCTTTGAAAACCAACAAATGTCCATGATGGATCAGTCTGTCGATTATCGCGGTGGTCATTTTTTCATCGTAAAAAATTCCATTCCAGCGACTGAATTCAAGATTGGTCGTTATAATAACGCTTCTTTTTTCATAGCATTCCGATACAACCTGGAATAATAGCTGAGCGCCTTCTTTTTCGTAAGGAATATAGCCCCATTCGTCGCATATCAACAGATCGCATTTTTCTAACTGCTTTAAAATACGCCTTAAATTGCCCTTGGCTTTAGCCTCGATCAAAATGTTTATCAGAGCCGCTGTCCGAAAAAATTTAACGTTCTTTTTCCGGTTGCAGGCGGCCATTCCTATAGCCATGGCCAGATGCGTTTTTCCCGTTCCAACAGGGCCGTATAATATCAAATTTTCTTTTTTTTCGGCGAACCGGGCTTCCTTAAGTTCTTCTAAATCAAGCACTGCCGGTATTTCAACATCTGCGAAACTATATCCGTTGAAGGTTTTAATAACGTCAAAGTTAGCTTTTTTAATGCTTCTATTTATTCCGACGAGATCGCGATGCTCAATTTCGCGTTCAAGCAGTTTCAGCAGAAATTCTTCGTGGCTTTCGGCCTTTATTTCATCATAACCTTCATAAAACGTGCTTCCTATCTTAAGCCGGCGACAATAAGTTCTTATCATTGATTGCATATGGCTTCACCGCCTTTTAAAAGACCGTCGTACACTGAAGTGTCGTTGATGAAGGCCTTAAGTTCCGGAACATGTTCGGCAAGTTCCATAAATGCCGGCTCGCTATTTTCGGAACTTAAGCGCAAATAGTTCGCCCAGATACTGTCTATATCTTTGACGCCCATTCTAAGGGTTTCTTCGAAAGCTAGCGTCGCCGATTCTATTCCGTTTTGAGTAACCATTTTCGCCAATATTTTAAGGGCCGATTTCTGATCGTTAAGTTCCGCTTCTTCAATAAATCCTTTTATCGTTAATGGAAGTTCATTGAGCAACATGCTGTATTTTAAAGCCCGAGGCCGTCTGGCTATCACTTCAAGATATGGCAGCCACTTCATAGAGTCTTTAATCGCACCGTAAAGTCTTTCGTGCTTTATTATCTCACAATATTTTTCGTCAAGTATAATAACTTCCGATGCGCCCATTTTCAGCCAGACTTTGCTTCCGGCATAAGCCGGCGCCGTCGAGTATGTCCGGCCCTCGTGCTGAACCTTGCCGTAACCGTTTGTCTTTGCTAAAATAAAGCGACAGACTTCGAATTCAACGGTCGGAAGTTTGTTAAGAGCCGCCTTATCTTCCACGAACAATTCCACTATCGCTTGTTCTTTCTTATAATGCTCTCTGTTCATATCCGCATCACAGAGCTCTAAAAGCATCTTGTTATATTCCGCCAGTCCTTTAATTTCTGGCACCGGAACAAGAAAGTTCCGCCGGCTATATCCTATTTTATTTTCAACATGACCCTTTTCATGACCGCTGTTAGGATTGCAGAAGTTGCTGTTAAAGCCGTAATGAAGCATAAAACGTCGAAACCCTTCCGTCAGGTCCCTGCCGCCATCACGCCTTACCTGCTTAACCGCAGCCGATAAATTGTCAAACCATATCTCAACGGGAGAACCGCCTATATGCTCAAATATATTCTTTAAGCCCTGTAGGAGGCATTCTTGATTCTGACCTTTAAATACCTGTATAAAGCCGGCGTTGCTATGTGGAAACGATAGTGCAAGGTAAAAACCGGTCCATTTCACGCCTCGCTCAATAAATTCTGCCTCGCCAAAATCCGCCTGCGCCTCTCCGGGATAGTGTACCAGAGGCAAAAAGACCTTGTTCGAAACGCCAAGTTCTTTTTTTCGTCTCGATACGTATTTGCGAACCGAGCGGTCCGCTACGTTAAATTCTTCGTTAAATAACTCTTTTAGCCGATTGTATATCTTTTGTGCTGTATGACGCTGCTTGGCCCTAACTTCCAGATCGGCCTTTAACCAATCGTCTATCAATTGCTTATATTTAGTTAATTTGCTTGTGCGTTCATGCTTTTTCCTGGGTTTGAGGTTGAAGTCTTCCATCTGAACAAACTTCTGGACAGTCTCAAAACAATGGCCTGTTTCTTTTACAATGCCTCTTAAAGACATCCCTTTGTGATTCTTGAGAAATTTAATATTCGCTATTTTTTCCATCGTTAACATCCTCCTTCAATTCCCCCTTTAACTCTAAGAGTTAAAGGATATCTTATTTAGAGGATGCCAGCAATACTTTTTTTGACTGCTAGACTTTTTAAGTTCCGGACCGCTCAGTTTTTATATTACCACAAACAA
>CAYTCW010000279.1:0-2439 GCA_964436235.1 uncultured bacterium | reverse complement strand
TTCGTAAACCGCAGGTCGCGGGTTCAAATCCCGTGGTTGGCTCTTACGAAAGCCCTCGCGAAAGCGGGGGTTTTTGGTTTTTATTAAAGTCACGGTTTTTAATAATTTTTGGGAGTTGGGCACACTTTGGACACACTTGCTGAAAAATGAAGTGCCATCTAAGTTTTGATGTTTTACTGGAGTTTAAGGAATCAAGCCCCTTAAATCATTAAAGCAATTGTAAATATTGAATTTTGGCTCTTTAAAGTTGTAGTACCCTGTTTTCTGGTTATATTTTTTCGACCACATCAGGCATGGGGTCTATTTTTTTGTCAAAACTTTTCTTGACATATAAGACCTAATATGATATAATCAAAGTATGGCACATTTTCATATTAAACGCAAAAATGGTCGACCCTATCTTTATGTCCGCGAGGTCGCGCGGGTTGGTGGCAAGCCGAAAGTCGTTTTGCAAACGTATATTGGCTCGCCGGATCGCGTTAAAGAGCTCGTAAATAGTGAAGCTGAGGAGGTTAAATTAAGAGTCGAGGAATTCGGTGCAGTCTGGCTCGCCAACGAGATCGACCTCAGAGTCGGTTTGGCCGAGATCATCGATTCTGTTATACCAAGGGACAGCAGAGAAAAAGGTCCAAGCATAGGCGAATATTTCGTATATGCCGTAATCAACAGGATGATCGAACCTCAAAGCAAGCGCGGCCTTGCTGATTGGTTTAAAAATACCGCCGTAAGAGAAATAAGGCCCGTTGACGTCTCCGAGCTTTCAAGCGAAAGGTTCTGGGAAAAATGGAGCCGTGTCAGCGAAAGCGATTTAGAGATAATCATAAACAAGTTTTTCGAAAAGATCAGAATGCTCGAAAAGATTGAACCAGATTGCGTTTTATTTGACACTACAAATTACTATACTTACATGGCCAGCGATACGCCCTCTGAACTGGCTAAACGCGGCAATAATAAGGACAGCAAACATCATTTAAGACAGATAGGACTTGCTATGCTTGCATGCCGCGGTGACATGCTGCCGTTATATTATGAAGTATATCCGGGAAATCTTCACGACAGCAAAGAATTCAGGAAGGTTATTGAAAATCTGTCGGATATTGTATTGGGGATAAATGGCTCTAAAAAGCGCTTGACTATAGTCGTCGACAAAGGGATGAATTCAGAAGATAACTTCGCCGTGATAGATAATAACAGGCAAATTCATTTTATCACAACTTATTCTACGCATTATTCAGAAGAACTGACTAATATTTCGCTCGATAAATTTTCGCCTGTAAAGCAGGATGACGGCGACGATCGCGAGCCAGTACTCGCATACAGGACAACTGGAGAATATTGGGGCGCCGACAGAACGGTCGTTGTCACATACAATCCAAGAACGGCCAGAAAACAATCTATCGTCTTCGGAGAAAAAATGGATACGTTGCGAGAAGAACTATTGCAGATGCGCTCGAAAGTTAACGCAGGTCAAGCTCATTGGAAAAACGAAGAAAGCGTTCGCGAAAGATACGTAAAAATATGCGAACAGCTTCATGTTTCAACGGCAGTCTATGAATTAAGTTTTGAAAAGAACCAAACGGGGCTTAAAATGGCTTTCAGGCAGAACGTATACTGGATGAACAAACATACCGCTACATTCGGAAAATCAATAATAATTACAGACAATAGCGACTGGACGACCGATGAAATAGTAAAGGCGAATCTTGACCGCTGGCAAATAGAGCTGCAATTCAGGCAAAGCAAAGATGAAGGCCATGTTTGCACGATGCCGATCAGACATTGGACCGATGGACAAATCAGGTGCCATTTATTTACTTGCGTAGCCGCTATAACTTACATCAGGCTCCTGGAGAGAATTTTAAGAAAAAATAAAATACAAATGACCGGCGCCGAAGCTATTGAAAAAATGAAAACGCTTCATTCCGTTTTGATGATAAGAAAAACAAAGCCGATCAGGCAGCTGGAAGAACCGTCGAAGACCCAAATGATGATCCTTAAAACTATGGGTTATTACGAAAATAAAAGTGGGGGCCTACAAATGTGAAACATCAATTTCCTTCTAAAATAAGCCTTTTAGAGAAATTGAATGGTGGATTCCTTAAACTCCAGTTTTACAAGGTTTTTATCGTAGGAGCAATGTAGTCGCAAAATTGTGATAAAAGAATGACGGCAGAATTTTATTTAGTCATTTTAGCGCGTTAAACTCAAGCTGGCCGATGTCGAATAAAAAACCCTCGATTAAATTCCTGTCAAATAAAATCGTTGACATTTCTTCCGCGATTCCATATAATAAAGCCATACGACACAATAAGATACGCCGTTATTTTATATACTTCATGTATGAAAAATTAATCGAAAGAAAGGAAAGACAATGGCCGTCAAAAAATCCGAATTATATAGTTCCCTGTGGGCGAGCTGTGACGAACTGCGAGGCGGCAT
>CAYTCW010000278.1:0-2460 GCA_964436235.1 uncultured bacterium | reverse complement strand
GTGAAATATTAAGAATTTACCATATAGACCGTGGTTATGAATCGATTGAAACCAAATTAGCGGGAATCGGCGCGGATATTTCAAGAGAAAAATACAACGCGTTATTTTAATAAGATTCTTATTGGCGGTAATGTAAATGGATTTATTTGAAAGTATCAGAAATAAAAATAAAACTTTATCGGACTTTTTAAGGCCGAAGGATATTGCCGGGGTGGTTGGTCAGAAGCATCTTATAGGCGTCAAAATGCCTTTCAGAACGCTTCTTGAAACAGACCGTCTCAATTCGGTTATTATGTTCGGCCCTCCAGGCACCGGTAAAACTACGATATCTCGTATTTATGCTGGAATGACCGGATCGCCGTTCATTCAGCTCAATGCGGCGCTGTGCGGCACTGCCGATATTAAAAATGCGGCCACTGCATATCTTGATAAGAAACCGGTCGTTTTTATAGATGAGATACACCGTTTTAACAAGGCGCAGCAGGACGTTCTGCTGCCTTATATCGAAGACGGCAAAATTAAATTCATAGGCGCTACCACTCATAATCCGCTGATTTACATAGTGCCCGCGTTACGCTCGCGCTCGATGATATTTGAATTAAAGCATATAACTGCTGACGATATGTTAGATTATATTAAATCGTTATTTGAAAGCGGAAAAATACTTGAATTCGTCAATAAGGAATTGGGTGTAAATGTAACCGAAGTAATAGCTGATGAAAAATTAATCGATTATCTTTCTAAATCGGCTAACGGCGATGTCAGGGTTTTATTGAATGTAGTTGAAACTACTTTGATAACTAAATTCAGCGTAAAAGAAGAATATGAAAATAAAGAAGCGGTTTTGAATATAGAAGACGCCAAGGCCGTTATACCTGAAAAAATAGCATTTTACGACCGCGATCAGGACGAGCATTACAATGTGATATCAGCTTTTATCAAAAGTATAAGGGGCAGCGACATTCAGGCGGCCGTATATTATTTAGCCAGAATGATTCACTGCAAGGAAGACCCGCGTTTTATCGCGCGCCGCCTGATCATATTAGCGTCTGAAGATATCGGAATGGCGGACCCGCGTGCTTTGCAGATAGCCTGTGACGCGCTCGCGGCGGTCGAGCATGTCGGAATGCCTGAGGCCAGAATAGTTTTAAGCCAGGCGGTTATTTATTTAGCCGGCGCGCCCAAGTCTAATTCGGCTTATCTTGCAATAAACGCCGCTATGCAGTATTGCGAAAATAACCCGGATGTGATCATACCTGATTATCTTAAAAACGTTAGAATTGACGATAAGCGTCAGCCGGGATATAAATATCCTCACGACTATCCTAATCACTATGTAAAGCAGCGTTATATGCACTGTGATGAAGTATTTTATAAACCGGCCAATATAGGTTATGAAGCTAAAGTAAACAATTATCTTAAGGAGATAACCGTTGATAGACCATCTCGCTGATAATTTCATCAATTATATAACCGTTGAAAAAGGTCTTTCGAACAATACTATCGAATCGTATTCGCGTGATTTAAAGCAGTTTACGGATTTTTTAGCCGGTTTAGATATTAAAGAAGTAAAACAGCTTACAAAGCAGAATATACTCGAGTATATGAATCACTTAAAGCAGAACGGCAGGCGGCCTACGACGATATCGAGAAATATAACGACGCTTCGTAATTTTTTCAGGTTTTTAGTCAGGGAAAAGGTAATAGAGATCGATTATTCGAAATATTTTGAAGTGCCTCATATCTATAAGAAATTACCTGAAGTTTTATCTATAACCGAGATCAATAATTTATTGAGCGCGCCAGATCATTCGACGAGCTTAGGTTTGCGCGACAAGGCGATGTTCGAGCTTTTATATGCGAGCGGCCTTCGCGTTTCGGAATTATTATCGACCGAATCGGCCGATTTGAATTTTGAACTGGGTTATCTGCGTGTTTATGGAAAAGGCTCAAAAGAACGTATAGTTCCGGTAGGAAGCATAGCGCTCGAATGGTGCCGCAAGTATATAAACGAGTCAAGACCGCAGCTGGCGGTTGAAAATTCACGCACTTCGCTGATGTTTTTGAACCGTGACGGCCATGCACTTTCAAGACAGGGTTTCTGGAAGATAATCAAGCATTATGCAAAAATAGCTTGTATTACAAAGAAGATATCGCCGCATGTGATACGCCATTCATTCGCTACGCATCTACTTGAAAACGACGCCGATTTGAGGGCTGTTCAGGAAATGCTGGGCCATTCGGATATTTCTACCACTCAGATATATACGCATGTGTCGAACAAAATGCTGCGCGAAGTTTATAAACGCACACATCCGCGCGCTGAATTAGAAGATGAAAAGAAATAAAGAAAATAAATATAACAGGAATATATAATATTGACGGATTTGACGGATACGATAAATAAAAAATCAAATAACATCATTTGCATTATAACAGCCGCATTTATATTAATTATTA
>CAYTCW010000277.1:0-2485 GCA_964436235.1 uncultured bacterium | reverse complement strand
GGTCTTTAGTAATGGCTACCACCGATACTAATTCGCCGGTTTTATTCATTTCGACAATCTGGTCGGGATAATAAATATGCTCGTCAAAAAATGTATAGCCGTGCGATTTATAAGCGCCTTTGGATATTTCGATGGATTCGTGCGGCTGCATGGGCCTCACGTCGTATTCTATTTTTTCCGTAATAGGTTTCGGACCTTCCTGGATGGGCGTTTCCGGAGCAAGCTCGGCCGGCGGGAAATAATCTTTGATATTTTTGGCGGGCAGAAATTTAATTAAATGGGTTTCCTTGCCTTCATTGCCGAGGTTGTTAAATAACACTTCATCCATCGATTTTTTAAGAAGAAAAGTTCCGAGCCCCGTCGTTTCGGCGTCGTTTACGCTCCGGCCGGGATTATAATCGGGCACCTGTTTCGGATCGTATGGAATGCCCTTTTCTTTGAGGATGATTTTCATTCCGAGAGGGATTTTCTGGCAAATTATGTCGAAAGTGTTCATTTCGTGCGACTCAAAAGCGTGCTTGATTATATTTGTAACGCCTTCTTCGAGGGCGAGTTCGATTTTATAGACGTCTTCGCCGGCGAAGCCGAACATGCTCGCCGTTTCTCTGACGCATTTTTGCGCGATCGGAAGATAAGCGATATCATTTGGAATGGTCAGTTTTAAATACCCCGGATTTGCCATTTCATTACCTCCTGAATTTTTGATTTACAATTAAATTAAATATTTATTGATATATGTTTTATTGATTTGCCAATATTACCTTTTTCATATAGTGTACCGCCGCAAATACTAATAACTAATAACTAACGACTAACGACTAATGCGCTATATGCCATATCACTTTGCAGCGTGCCGTCGTATTTCGTATCGCATTATGATTAATTGCCGGCTTCATAAACAACCTTGCCTCTGAATATAGTTTTTTCTACCTTAACATCGTCGATTGAAAAAGGGTCTATATCGAATAAATTTTTATCGAGTATGACTAAATCGGCGTCTTTACCTGTTTCGATGCTGCCTGTGATATTTTCGTTAAATGTCGAGTAGGCGCCGTTAATGGTGAATGCCCTTAAAATTTGCTTGACGGAAACGCGCTCGGCGATATCCGCCTCTTTTTTTTCCGCGCCTCGGCCGTTTTTAACCGCGTAATCCTGATAGTGTGAGGGCGAGCTGTCATCGCGCGTAACGGCTATTTTAACCGCGCGCATGGCGTTCGGATATAAAGTGACGGGATAATCGGAAGACGCGGTTACCGTGACACCCGCTCTGAAAAACGATCCTATGGGCTGCTGGCGCCAGGCGCGTTCGCCGAGTTTAGGCAGATCTATTTTTTCCCAGATGGAAGGCATTTTAAACGCCCAGTAAGGCTGGATATTGGCTATGACGCCGAGTTTGCGGAAGCGGGCATAATCTTCGGCCGCCACTAACTGAAGGTGCGTTATGGTGTTTCGGTAATCGCCTCGGCCGGCGATCTTTTCCGCCGCTTCGAGCGCGTCGAGAACTTTGCTGGTAGCCGCATCGCCTATCGAATGCAGATGAAGCTGAAAGCCTTCTTTATTAGCCTGAATAAAAGTTTGCAATAAAATTTGGTCGTCCCATAAAAAAATACCCCGGCGCCCCGGGCCCTTTCCGCCTTCGAGGTAAGGCGAGTGCAGATAAGCCGTTCCGTGCTCTACGACGCCGTCAACGAATATTTTAATTACGGTGTTTTTTACAAGCGCGCAATCATAAGCGTCCCTGATCTTTTTTAATTCGTCGAATTGCTCATTTACAGGCTTGTCGGGATAAAATACGAAAGAGCCGCTGATACGCATATTTAATTCACCGCTCCTGTCTAAGGCGGCTAAATATTGCGCCGGCGAGTCTATGGCTAATATCGCCGTATAGCCGTAGCCGTGCATCATTTTTTGAAATTCTTTGACCGCGTTGATATATTCGCCGCCGCTGAATTCTTCGAATTTAACTAACTCCATGGCGCTTTCTTTTAATGTTCCCCATAGCAGGCCGGTTTCGGGGTTTATTTCGATCACGCCGCCTTCGGGCGCTTTTGTCTGCGCCGTTATGCCGTTTATTTCGAGGGCTTTACCGTTGAGCCAGCAGCCGTGAAGGTCGTTGAAAGTTATAATGACGGGTTTATCAGTGCATATTTTATCGAGCCGCTCTTTTTTAGGTCCGCGCAGAAGTTCTTCGCCTGAAAATATATCGGGCGAAAGGCCGCCGCCGTAGTAATGCGGCTTATCCGGATTGGTTTTTACATAATCGGATATGGTTTTTAAGGCTTCTTCGGGATTTTTCGAATCGTAGAGGTTGATGTTATAAAGTTCGGTAAGTTTAGCGCCCGGCATGTGTATATGAGTGTCCCAGAGGCCCGGAATAACCATTTTACCGTTAAGATCGATAACTTCGGTTTGCGGGCCTGTAAAATTATAGGCGCCCTGATTATCGCCGGTATAAATTATTTTACCGTCTTTAACCGCGGCGGCT
>CAYTCW010000276.1:0-2504 GCA_964436235.1 uncultured bacterium | reverse complement strand
TATTTTCAACGGCGTAGCGTATAAAACCGTACAGAATCGCTGCGTGCACGTCGTGGCCGCATGAATGCATAAAGCCGTTCGACGAAGCGAATTCACATCCGCTCCGCTCTTCCATCTTAAGCGCGTCGATATCCGCTCTCAATAAAACGAAAGGTTCGCCGGGCGACCGAGCGGCGTTATATTCGACGAAAAGGCCGGTTTCTAAAGGCGAGTATAATTTAATATGATCGGCGCCGGAACATAAAGACGAAATGTTTTCCGCAATAACCCTTGTGGTGTTGAATTCTTTAAAAGAAGGCTCCGGCGATTCGTGCAGAATATGCCTCAAAGCGATCGGATCACAGCTCACAGGCGGGCCGTCCTCAGAAAATCGTCTATAGTCTCGGCCTTTCTTATCAATTTTATTTCGTATTTATCGCTTATAATAACTTCAGCGGGCCGCAGCGTCGAATTATAATTACTCGACATCGCAAAACCGTATGCGCCGGCACTTTTAAAAACCATAAGCGCCCCGGGATAGGGAAGACTGCCTTCATGGCTTCTATAAAGCACGTCGCCCGTTTCGCAGAGCGGACCGACTATATCGTAGTTGACTTCGCATTTATCGTTAGTTTTGCCTATTATTTCAAATTCGTGAATGGCCCCGTACATCGCCGGCCTTATTAGATGATTCATTCCGCCGTCTGTTATGACGAAATTTTTATAGCCGTTGTTTTTAACGGTAACGGCGCGCGTTATATAAAGTCCTGATTCGGCAGTTATAAAGCGCCCGAATTCGCAGCTGACCCTGAATTTTTTTAAAAGCGGCACGATGCTTCTTTTATATTCGTCCAGATCGAGTTTTTCGCCGGTATAATCGATTCCCCATCCGCCGCCTATATTAATATTTTTAATGCGGCGCCGCGAAGCTATATTGCATATCTGTGATAAAGCTTCGTAGTAGGGAGAAACTTCGGTAATCTGAGAGCCTATGTGAATGTGAAATCCGGATATGCTTATTTTATTTTTCGCCGCGGCCGCAAAAAAATCATCGAGAAGTTTGAGCGGCACTCCAAATTTATGCTTTTTAAGGCCGGTAGAAATAAAAGGATGCGTCATAGCGTCAACTTCGGAATTCAGCCGGACGAAAAAATCGGGCTTGTGCGAAGAAGTTTTCAGCGCATCCTTCCAGCCGCTCAATTCTTCGATCGAATCTATATTAATCGCGCCAACGCCGGCCTTTAAAAATTCGCTCATCTCCTCCTCGGTTTTTCCGCAGCCGTTAACCACTATTTTATGCGGCGCGGTCCCTGCCATAAGAGCCGCTGCCAGCTCGCCGCGGGTTATTATATCCATGCCGAAGCCGTTATCATGAATTATTTTCAAAATGGCCGGATTATAATTGGCTTTGACGGCGAATGTCGGATGAAAATCTATATTTTTAAAAACCATATATACCTGCTTTATTTTCTCTTCGATTATACGGGGCAAATATATATATAACGGAGTCGAAAATTTATCGCAAGCGGCCGCTATGGCCTTTTTTAATTTTTCATTTAAAATCATTTTTTTCAGTTACCCTTATCTTTTTTAAAGTTTAAACTCCGCTATTAACGATTTAATAGCTTTTTCCTTAAATTTATCTTCGAGCAGACACGATATTTTAATTTCGGAAGTAGTGACCAAGCGTATCGGGGCGTCGCCGAGAGCGCCGAAAAATCGTGTGGCAACGCCGTATGACGATTTCATTCCGACGCCGACAACCGATATTTTAGCGTAGCCTGAATGATAATTAACGTTCCAGCCTTTTAAATGTTTGAGCAATTTTTTCAGTGAGGCGTCAATATGCTTTTTCTTTTCTTCGATTATAGTAAATGATATATTTAAAGTTTCGCCCGTATTAATAATTGAAATCATATCCACGTTTAAATGCTCTCGCGCGGCGTCCTCGAATATAGTTTTAACTATTGAATAATCGAGACCTAAATTAGTTATCGTAACCTGCGTCTGGTTTTCCATAACGCTTAAACCCGTTACTACGGGCTGATCTATAGTGTTTTCCACCACGTAACTTCCCTCCGAATCGCAAAATGTTGAAGCACAGTAAATATTTATACGGTGTTTTTTAGCTATCTCGACGCAGCGCGAATGCAGAACTTTTGCCCCGCTGCTGGCCAATTCGAGCATTTCGTCGTAAGTTATATATTTAATTTTTTTTGCCGCCGGATGAATTTTAGGATCGACCGTATAAACGCCGTCCACGTCGCTATATATTTCACAATCGGCCGAAAGGGCCGCCGCTAAAGCCACAGCCGAAGTATCGGAGCCGCCGCGCCCTAAAGTGGTAAGCTCGCCGTCTTCGGTGATGCCCTGAAAACCGGTCACTACCAACACCTGATTCGATTCTAAAAATTTAAGCAATTTTTCCTTCTTGAAGTTTTTTATGCGGGCCTCGCTGAATTCTTTAGTAGTAGTGATTCCTGCCTGATAAGCGTTAAGCGAAACGCTGTTAATATTTAAATTAT
>CAYTCW010000275.1:0-2545 GCA_964436235.1 uncultured bacterium | reverse complement strand
GCGCGAAACCCAATGTGCCCTATGGCAAGCGAGTTGCGGCATGGGCTAAAGCCGGATTAGCCAATCTCGGATTCGGCATTAAAAGATTTTTCGGCACGGCGAACGAAGACGACCAAAAAAGAGCGAACGAAGCCACCGGCGAATATCTGGCGGTAGCCAAGCCTAACAGCCTTTCGGCTATGGCTGCTAAAAAATATAACGAAGTAATCAATAATAATTTCGAAAAATACAACAAAAAGTAATTAATTATGACAAATATTCGTAAAGATTCACCCCATTCATTTTATCCGGCTTTATCACCGGCGCCGCGCCGCGGCGGCTTTTCTTTCGTCGAAATGATAGTCGCCATAGGCATATTAATGTTCGCCGTAACTTTTATAATAACCATATTCTCCTCGAATAACGCCGAGCGTGAAAAAGTTCTCAATTACTATGTAGCGATGAGTATCGCCAATAAAATCATCGAAGACATCGACAACACCATACGAGAAAACCCTTATTTTTTGAGAGAAATTTCAAAATATAATAAAAATTATAAGGTTTTTTCACCCGGCTCGCCTTTTTTTATGACAGTCGAAGATTTCAACCTCGACGGCAAACTTAACGACGATATTAAAAACTACGCCGCCGGCTTCGATATCAAAAAGATAGAAAATTTCGAATATTGCATCGCCGCGAGCGAACTAAGCGGATTCGAAGGCATGGGAGAGCATATCGCCCGCGTTACCATAACCGTTAAATGGCCCGACGCGAAAAAGCAAAAAGAATATTCATTTTCAACTATATTCTCCGGCGTTCCCGTCGTAAAACCCGCGAGCGAACTCGAGTTTAAATCGAGCATAACACCCGCCGCCATCGACAAGCTCAAAGCGGCGCTCAATTCTTCTACGACCGATTTTAAAGCCTATGCCGAATCGCTTGGCGACGATTACGAGTCATTATATAATCTCGGGCTCATATCCATCTTTACCGACGCGGTTAAAGAAAATATACAAAAAATAGATATCGACATTCAAAATATCAAATCAGGCGCGCAGCACGATCTATACGCTCAAATAGCCTTAGCCGGCCTCTACGAAAAAAAATCCATTGTCTTAATGCAGAATTTTAATTACATTAAATTCCCCGCTGCCGCTCTTCTTGCTCAGCTTAAAAACGACGAATTCAAAATCGACGGCTTCGCGGCCGCAAATCCGGCGCGCCTTCAAACCATCAAAAATAATATCGGCCTGCTGCGAAAAATCGACCCGCTTACCAATTCGCCCGTAAATCCTTCGTATATCAATTCGTTCTCCGACTCGATACATTCCGCTTTTTTAATATATTTAAACCTTCTGTCAGAGCCTTCGATCGAAACTAAATTAAATCTGCGCGAGCGCCAGAGCATCTTTTTAAAAATAATCGATCTCGGCAGCGCGCTTATTTTAAATAAAAACGAAAATATAACCGTTAATATAGGCAGCCTTCCATTAACGGTTAAGCAGACGGTTAAAAACACTCTCAGAAACCTTCAGCTGTATTACGATCTACGCAATATAGCCCGCAGCGCTTATATAAGTTTATTATTCGAAAAAATAAATTTGGGCATTAAATTACCCGCCGAAGAAGAGCTCGAAAAGAAATACGACGATATGACGACGCTCGCAAAATTTTGCGAGCGCCTTTATACCATGCTGTGAAATTATTAAGTTATTAAAACGGATATATTAAATCACTATATTTTTGATGAAGCTCGATATCTTATCGGCTTCGAAGGGTTTTTCAAGAAAGCCTAAAGCGCCCGCCTCGAGCGACTGGCGCTTTTTTTGTTCCTGCATCGAGGCCGATATCATTAAAACCGGAATAGCCGCGTAATCAGGATTGTTTTTAAGCATCTTACATATCGAAATGCCGTCCAGATCGACCATGTTGATATCGAGCAGTATGAGCGAGCAGTCTTTATGAATTTCAAGCGCCTTGAACATCGAATAAGCCGAATTAGTAACCACCACATTGTAATCTGAGTCTAATATGGTCGATAACAGCCCTATGCAATCGGAATCGTCATCGACTATGATAAGTTTGCGCTTGCCGCCCTTAGCGACGCGCTCTCCGTCGTTCATATACGAAATGTCTTTTTCTATATAAAGCGGGAAAGTAACCGTTATGCACTGAGCGTTGCCGTCGGCGTCTTTAGTTATTTTGATAACGCCGCCGTGAAGCATTATAATTTCGGCGATAAGCGTAAATTCGACGTTAAGACCGCTTTCGGACGAATTAGCGGTCTGGAAGAAAGCCGCGAGCCGTGAATCTAAGTCGGAATATTCGCGCAAAATATTTATAGAGTTGAAATTTATGGTAATATCGTTATCGGTATGCTCGTAAGTAATACTGAATTTTGAATTGCCGTCCTGCGTTTTGATTATATTGTTGACTAAAGTCGTAAATACGTAAGAAATCTGTGAAAAATCGGCGCTTATAAAAAACGGCCGGGTCGCGAGAGTAAAATCGACGGCGATATTCTTTTCGATGGATTTGCTCGCAAGGGCCGCCACGGCTTCGGATA
>CAYTCW010000274.1:0-2555 GCA_964436235.1 uncultured bacterium | reverse complement strand
GTTGAATACTGTAGTTGAATACTTCTGATATTAAATATTAATCATAATAAAACTATCATCGATTAATAACGGAGGCTTTATATTTTGCTATAAAAGCGTTAGTTTTTTCGGCGCCGAATGTCGCATTAAGCGTTTCAACGGCTGTTTTATACGGTAAAACGCCCATTGCTTCGCGCGCTTTTATAAACTCGATGAGTTCTGCTTCGCTTATACCGGCCGCTTCGAATCTTTTGATCATCCTTGAGTCGGCTTCGAAAAGCGACACATTAATATTCACGTCGATATCTGATTTTCCATCTTTTGCCGCCACTTTAAGATTAAGCCATAAATCAGGACTTATATTTGAATCTATGCGCGCGCCTGCCATCGCTTTTTTGAAAAGCTCCTCTTTATAGGCAAGCCATTTATCACGCGCTATGGCTGATGTCTGCTGGTCTATTTTACCCTGTTTGAATTTAACGCCCGCCTGATAATAATCGTAATATAACTTGCGCGCCTCGTTAGACATGGTGGCGTATTTTGTTTCTTCTAAAAATATTCTGTACAGCACGCGTTTGTCGCCGGCAAATTCTTTAACCCAGCAATCGATGAATTCAATAAAATCAGACGGTTTATATTTATACATCACAGTCACTGACTTTATAAACGGATCTTCTATTTTTCGCGAGGTCATTATATCAAAAAAAGTAGCCGCCACGGCGCCTTCGGTCGATATTATCTGAAGGCCGTTCTTTAATATGCCGCTTTTTTTGCCTTTATAATTCTGCCAGATATAACGATTGCGGCGCACCGGGTCCTGCCTGGTAAACTGGAACTCGGCTATTCCATATTTTTCTCTCTCCGATTCCTTGATCAGTAAAGGATTCATCTGGCCGTATATAGCTTCGAACGCCTCCGCCCAGCCTTCAGTATAAGCCATCTGACGGTCGGATACAACCGGGCCGTCATGGCCGTTGGTAGAAACACTTTTAAGCTTGCTCCAATCTTTTAAATACATATCGAGCATTATAGCATGAGCGTTTTCATGGGCAAACGCGAGACACAGCGTGTCGTTTTTAATGCGGTCGGTTATTTTTGCTACGCCGTCGGTTATTTTAATGTAACTGTTGAAAAAATACTGCAGATCAGTGTTGTAGCCGATATACGAAGGCGCGTGGCTCATGGCGCAGCCGCCCGAACCGAACGGGCATACTAAAATAGGCGTTAAAACAAAGTTTTTATAATATTGGCCGTATTTATCGTCGCCGGATTTATTTATGATATCGAGTTTTTTCATGCGCGCTATATGCCTTAATTTAACCGAATCAGCCGCTACTTCAGAATTTTTTAAATACGAAACCATATCGGTTATATTATATTTTTCCGCCTCGAGCGGCACGGATAAAAACGCAGTTTTAAACCTTGTTTCACGCTGGTCGAAACCCGCTTTGACTTCGACTATTTTATTTTCATCGGTCTTAAGCTCGTTGACCATAAAACCTACCGGTAAAATAGATTTTTCAACGCTCGAAGTAATGTTTTGATACCCGGGCGCAAGATAAGTAGTAGGCTTTTTAGCATAAGAAACCGATACGGCCGACGCCGATATAATAAATGCCAGAACCGCAAGAATCAAATACCGGCTATAACTAAAATAACCTCTATTAAAAGACTTTTTAGCATTTGATGCGCCGCCGTTTCTTACCGGATCGCAATTAATATATTCAGATTTTATAATTTTCATATAACCTCCGCCTTTACGGCTTATTTTGATCGTCATATATAAATAATATTCATGATAATTTCATAAACACATCAATTATAACACGCGATATCAACTCTGTCAAGTTTTGGCGTTTAGCGTTTAGCCGGAACTAAATCTGTTTCAACAGGACCGCGACGGGGGAACAGAAAGGACTAATAGCCCTCTCTGTTCCCCCAGTGTCCCCCTTTACTCTCCCTGAATATTTTGGAGCAGCCGTCATTCGTTCTTTCTTGCCTGAAAACCCATTCTATTCTCCATTCTCCATTCTCTATTTTTCTATTTTTCTGTTTTTCTGTTTTTCTGTATTGCCAAAAACTTTTTTCAGGATATCTGGCAGTTTTGCCTCCGCGCACGATGTGCGCGAAGGCGTTGCATTTGCGCGCTGCTGGAACTTAATATTACGGCTCACGGTAATGCTTTATTGCATAACAACTTTTACTATACAAAAACATTGTAACCTTATTTATTAATAAATTAATCTGGTCAAAATCTATTTATAAAGACTATTGACATATGTTACTCGGTTAATTTTTAATAAGGCGATTATTAGAATCGATTTACAATAATTTTTACCGCGAGCCGCAAAGCATAGTTACGGTAGTGCCATTATTGCTACGCATGTGCGTACGAAGTACGCGCATGCAAACAAGCAAGCTGGCAAAAAAATAAGTAAAAGGCAAGAAACAAAAGAAAAAGAAACAAAAAGAAATTAAAGCCCTGACCGAAAAAGCTATCGACACACCCCGTAAAAGCGTCAGGCAATTTGCGGATAGAGGGAGGGTTTAGGGGAGGGAGAAAGGGTTGCTAACCT
>CAYTCW010000273.1:0-2563 GCA_964436235.1 uncultured bacterium | reverse complement strand
GCGCTGCGGCAGATGAAAACGATCCCGCATTAAAAGCCGCTTACGAAAAAATGACCCTCGCTTTCCAGAATTATACCAAAGCCGGCTCGCCCGATAAAGGCCCCGAGCTCGAGGCCATGAAAGCCGCTCAGGCCGAATACCAGAAACTTCTCGAAGCTAAAAAACGGTAGTTTTAAATCGTTTTAAAACATTTAAAAGCTCATAAAATTCATAAATAAAAAACCGCGCGGCCTCACTCAATAAAGGTTGCGCGGTTTTTTCGTGTGGTTCGATCCGTTTATAATTTTTACTTTTTCACACTTATACTGAATAAAATTAATCAGTCGCCATTGTAAAAGACGACAAAACTTAATTATGTCTTCTACAATAGCAAAAATTGTTTTTCACCGATTATTAACTTATCTGGAAAGCCTGCTGCCCATGCTGCCGCCGTAGGGCGCCGCGCCCATGCGCAGTGTGCGGGACAACGGCCGGGTTGACTGGTCCATAGGTTTATTTTTAGCTCTGGACGGAAACGAAAAAATATCTTTAGATATATTAGTTTTTTCGATGAGTTTATAAGAAGTTTCGATTTTTTCAGCGCCGGCGGGCTCTACTATTTGATGAACTATTTTCTTAGTCGCGGCGTCAAAAACAAAAGTTTGCTTTATGTTGTAATTGTAATCGAGAAGTTTATAGACGATCTTGCCGTCCGAATAAGTTTTAGTTATTTTACCATCATCTTTAACCGAATCAAAATAAACTTTCGCATTAAAACGCGCCACATTTTTCTTATTAGCGTAGTAAATTACGTAATTTTCCTTCTCAAAATAATACCATACTTTGTCAGGCGTGGTAACATGAGAAAATTTATCTCCATAAGATATCACGTCGACTCTTTTATAGTTAAGGTCTTTACTGTAGCCGGTAAATTTGGATTCCATATAAGCGCCGTTAACGATCTGTTTGACTTCACCTTCAAATTTTACGTCTGTAAAATTGTCTTTTATCATATCATGAAACTCGTTAAACAAATTCATATTGATTTTTATTTTAGAAGTTTGCTCGTCTTCGAACGCCGAGGCGTTATCTATTTTTAAAGAGCCCGCTGTCAAAAACAACGCTATAACCAAAACCATTAAAATTTTTAATCTAATTTTATTCATTTTATCCTCCCCGGGTTCACCTTATTTAGCTTCTATTTATTCATCAAGAATATCGGGTTTTGCTGACGTGATTTTTCCGATGGCGGCGGTTTTTGACTTTGTTTTAACTTCGGCTGTGCTGGATTTCACATTTTTCTTCACTGCCGGGGCTTTGGATGAGGTTTTCTTAGCCGCGGACGATTTTTTAACTTTTTTAACCGGCTTCTTGTCATAATTAACGTCTAATTTAAGGCCTTCATCGGAACTTTCATCGAAGTTAAGGCTTTGAATATTGTCCGCGCGCAAAATCATTTTATTATCTGAAGGCGCCGACTGGCGTTTAAAAGTTTCATAAAGGTTTTGCGCGGTTTTTGCTTTAGGCGTGCCCGGCGCCATGCGGATAACAATTTCACACGCTTCGGCGGCTTTATCGAACTCGCCTATCTTAGCGTACAGCGACGCGGCGCTTACGTAATTATCGGGGTTAGCCGGATTGATGGCGATCGCGTCTTTATATTCTTCGATAGCTTCAGTGTAGAGTTTCTGGTACTGATAAATGCCGGCTAATTTAATATGCGCTTCTTCGAGGTCCGGTTTCATATTAAGAGCTTCGCGGAAAGCTCTTGCTGCTTCATCATAGCGGCCCGCCAGAACTAATTTATTTCCTTCGGTCATCTTTTGGGCGGGAAGTCTTCTTGCGCCGGAAGGGCTTGCCGCCGAAGGCGTCTGGACTACGGGCGATTCGTCCTTAGCCAGCACTTTATTAATATCCGGCTGCGGCGTCATTATGTTCTGCCCGCCGGTTTTAATATCGCCGGCAAGCGGATAAGACGCAATTTTCGAGTTCAAGTTCAAATTGGATTTTGGCTTCACGGCGCCCGTCGTAGAGCAGTTGCCAGTCGAGCAGTCGTGATTGACGGCCCCGATTTTATCGCATTTAGCGTTGGAGGTAACCTTCATCTCGCCGCACTGCGGGCTACGCGGGCGCCTGAAACGCTTCCAGATGTTATCGAACAGGTACGAACCGAAACGGGTAGTTCCTGAAAAACGCTGAACCTCGCCGAGCTCGGCGCGCATATATGCGTAATCGAAACGCCAGCCGTAGCGCATAATTGAAAAACCAGCGGTTCCCTGGCCGTCATTGACGCCGACACGCCCTAAAAAAGTATCGTTAAACTGATATTCCCAGCCGCCGTTAAGTTTTACTTTACGATCCTGGACCTTATCGGCGTCGAATGTGATTAACGAACCCCAGTCGGGCAGTTTAAAAGCTATGCCGCCCCTCAGGGTGAGCGGGATCGAATCGGTGACGCCGGTGCTCCATTTAAGTTCGCCCGGCAGAAAATCCTGAATATTAAGACCGAGGCTTATAGTTTTGGACGGATTGTATAAAAGGCCGAAATCGGCTTCGGTGCCGACCGCTTCTTTGAAATAAAGAT
>CAYTCW010000272.1:0-2635 GCA_964436235.1 uncultured bacterium | reverse complement strand
GCCATATAACCCGCCTCGAAATTATCGAATTCGATCGATTTGACTTTGCCGTTCGCCGTTTTCGCGTCAATTACGACAAAATGTCTGTCAGTATAAATATCGGCGAGCTCGTCGAATATAGCGGCGTAATTAGAGCCTATTCCTATTATGTAGGCGTGATCGCCGGCTGCTAATATACTTTTTATATAATCGTCCATGCGGCGGTCGTGATACAGATATATCCGCGACGCCTTAATTTGCGGGTAAAGCGATGCGCTAAGGTGAATTCCCACTTCGGCCATCTGAGTAAAAGGATTTGAAAGGCTGCCGACCGGCATGAAATAGATAACCGAAATTTCGACGCTCGAAGCGTCATGCGCCCCGGCCGCCGTAATAGAGACGTCATTGGAGGCAAATACTGACGGCGCGGCCGTTAAGACAGCCATTAAAATAAATAAAGCCGATAGAATATAAAAGCACGGCCGGCATTTTAAACTTTTAAATCCCATAAAAGCGCGGCTGCCAGAAACAAAACAAACATTAATTCGAGACATAATTCTTCACTCCATAATTCCAAATATTAGTAATTACGAATATTCCTTATTTTTAATACTTTTTCAATTTTATCTTAATAAGACGGCGTTTTAAGCGAACCGAATCTCATCGAGCACCATAATTTATAATCGACGCTCGATAAAGGCATATCATCGATGATTTCGCCTTCCGAATTATATAAAACCATGGTCACATGGCTCTGTCTTTCGGGCAGTTGTATATGCGCGATTCTTTTATCGCCGCTATCGATAATCCTGAATTTACGGGCTATTTTTTTATAATCGTTTATTATAAACTCGCGTCTGGCAACATCATCTACCTGGCAATCACCGAAAGCCTTGCCGTGCTTATCATAATAGTACAGATCGGTCAGATAACCATCTTCATCAAATTCATAGAGCTCGAACGCCAGGCCGTAGTTATAGTAAATAAGGTCGTTTTTAAGGCCGATATTAAATCTTAAAACCTGCAGCCTGTCGTTAAATACGGCTACTTCAATTTCTTTGGTATAATCGATTTTATCGGTTATAAGTTTTAATATTTTATTATGATCGAATTGTTTAACGATACGGTAATAAGGATAAGCGTTGACGGTTTTAAAATGGTCAAGGCTTTCAGCCTTGAGCGCAGGCGGAAAAGTCAAAAAAAAAATGCGGTCAGGCCATATAAAAAAGATTTAATCGGCAACATAAAATTTTACTCCTCCGGCGTTCGATTCATCGCCCGCAGTTTCAGCGCTGCAAGATAATATACGGATTAAATTAAATTCAACCGGTTAAAAGCATTATATAATATTTTAACGATACAAATTTTACACTTAAACCAAGTTAAAAGTCAAGTTAATCTTAAACTTAATCTTAAACTCTTTTTCGGGTTCATTTATTAATACGGTTTTGAAAAAGCTTTCATTTTTTAAAAAAGTAGTGTATATTATTAAAAATTAAAACTATATGAAGGAAGTGTCCGCATGTCCGATTACACCCCGAAAAATCGCATATATATTATTAGTTTAGCTTTATTGATTTTAGCTTTAGCGTCAGGATGCTTTTTAAGCGAGGATTCCACTAATAGCGCGGATGTAAAAAAATATGACGCCGCGACTCTCGCCGGTATTAACAATATATTTGAAGAAGTAATGCAAAAGGAATCGATTCCGGGCATTCTCGCCTGCATCTGGAATGATGGTTATGAAACTCTTTTAATAACGAAAGGAAAGGCCGATACGGCATCCGGCAGAGACGTTAAAAGTAATGACAGCTTCAGAATAGCGAGCAATACTAAAATGTTCACCGCCATGGCTGTTTTAATGCTTGCCGATCAGAAAAAAATCGCGCTCGATGAAAAACTTTCAAAATATTTACCCGATATACCTCACGCCGAAAAAGTCAGCATAAGGCAGTTGGCCGACCATACCGCCGGCTATCATAATTATACCGCCGTCAATTCTTTCGGCCTGGCCGTGATGGCTAATCCGCTTAAAAAATGGACGCCGCAGGAATTAATCGATGTAATCAAAGATAAGCCGCTGGACTTTGTTCCTGGTGAAAAATACAATTATTCAAACACCGGTTACATAATACTCGGAATGCTCGTCGAAAAAGTGTCCGGAGTAAAATGGGAAGATTTTATAACCGAAAAAATATTAAAACCGCTTATGATGAATGATACATACTGTCCTTTAGACTCAAATATGAGCGGCGAATATATGAATGGATACGTAGTAGAAGGGACGCGGGCGGTCCAGATAACCCTTGATCCGTCAGTAGCATGGGCCGCCGGTTCAATAGTTTCAAATATTTCTGATACTAAAAAATGGCTTGAAGCCCTTCGTCAGGGAACACTAATATCGCCAGCGATGCTCGCCGAGCAAAGAAAATGGATTCCCACGGAAACGGGCAATACCCAAAATAACTACGGCTTCGGCCTGATGATGTCCGCTTCTCAATTTATAGGCCATACTGGCGGAATTCTCGGCTACAATTCATTCATGTTCATAAGTCTTGACGGCAGAAAATGTGTAATCATTATCCATAACGTCCAGGCCGGCATCGATGAAAGCTCGTCAAAAATAATTAAATATCTCGGCCTCAAAAATTATTAA
>CAYTCW010000271.1:0-2675 GCA_964436235.1 uncultured bacterium | reverse complement strand
ATTGGATCGAGTTATTAGCCGCCGGCGAATACTTCGATGCCAGGGAGGCGAAGTCGTTGCTTTCCGACATCAACGAGATAATAAGTTTGCTGACGGCGTCGGTGAAGACGGCGAAGGAAAAACTCAAAAGCACGGAAGCTGGCAATGAAAATGCTTGAAAAATAGTGCGATGTATGGTATAATAAGACTATGGCAATAAACATTGAAGTTATAAGTAAGAACTTTATAAATGAATCGGTATTGTATACTCATCACGCGAAAACCGAAATGGAAATCGAAGAGTTCGGCCGGATTATCGATGAAGAAGTATTCGAGGCTGTAAAAAGCGGTGAAATAATAGAAAGTTATCCCGACGATAAGCCTTATCCGAGTTTGCTGATATTTGGATTGACCGGCAAAGGAAGGCCGCTGCATATAGTCGTCGCATATAATGCTGACGAGGACACTACGATCGTTATAACGGTATATCAACCGAAGCCTGAAAAATGGATCGAATACAGACGGAGGGTAAAACAATGAAATGCGTGATTTGCCATGGTGAAGACATTCAAACCAAAGAGGTTAACGAAGAAATTCGGGTTGATAACAATATCGTGTATTTTTTAATTGCCATCCCGGTTTGTCAGGCTTGTGGCGAAAGGTATTATGACCGGAAGGCGATGCGTTTGATCGAGCAAGTAAAGCAAAAACTGGTCAGCGAAAAGTTAAATCTAAAAGAAACCGGCAAAATTTTAAGATATAGCATTGAAAATTCCGAAGAAAAACTGATCGCATAGCAGATTACCTGGCGGGGCCAGCTCTTCTCGCTTGCGGGAACCGAAAATCAAATAGTCAAATAGATAAATCCCCGGCCGTTATTGGTCGGGGGTTCTTTTTCAGTGCATAGTGAGAACGAAAGCGCGGCGCGGTCTCCACTATGCACTATAAACTATGCGTTATGCACTTGAAAAACCCGGCGGGTTGTGGTATAATAAATATATGCCGAATAAAAAAGCGAATAAAACTGTAAATATAAAGAGGCCGGAACTTAAGAAAACGGCGGTAAAACCGGCTCTGAAGAAACTTGCCGTTAAATCGAAAGCTGTAACGATCAATCAGCAAACGGACAACGATAGTGCCTGGAAGGTAATACTTGACGAGCATTACTTCCCGCAATTCATGAAGTTTTACTTTCCGAAGACGCACCGGTTGATCGATTTTAACAAACCGATAGAGTTTCTTGATAAAGAGTTTCAGAAGATCGGAAAAAAAGGCGAAGTTGGCAATAAGCGTGTCGATAAGCTGGTAAAGGTATTTTTGAAAGATGGCACTGAAAAATGGCTGCTGGTGCATGTGGAGATACAGGCGAGCGCTGAGCGGGATTTCGAAGAACGCCTTTATACATATAACTACCGCATCTTCGATAGATATCATAAAGACGTAATAACGCTGGCGATACTGACTGACGATAATAAACAGTTCAGGCCGGAGAAGTACGAGGTAAAATACCCCGATACGAAGCTGACGCTTAAGTTTGGCACTGTAAAGTTGCTTGACTATAGGCCGAAGATAGCCGAACTCGAAAAGAATAAGAACCCGTTCGCCATAATAACCCTGACTTATTTAAGGTTGATGGAAGCGAAGAACGACAACGCGAAGAAATATTTCTGGAAGTTTACGCTGATCAGAAGTCTTTACAATAAAGGTTACAGCAAAGAAAATATAAAGCAGTTGTATAATTTTATTGATTGGATTGTAACGCTGCCGGTGAATTTAGAAGAAAAATTAGTGCATGAAATAAAAGAGACCGAGGAGGAAAAAGCAATGCAGATATTGACTAATGCCGAAAAAATTGGAATGGAAAAAGGCAGACAGGAAGGTGCCGCTAAAGAACGCGCTAAGCGTGATAAAATAATCAAAAACTTACGCAAACTTGGCGTCAGCGAAGAAAAAATAAAGGAAGCTATTAAAATGTCGGAAAAGGAAGCCGCCTAACCATTCACGGCTCTCTCTAAAACTTCAATAGCGCGAAAATAAAAGCATAGAATAACATAAAAGGCATCTGGGGTCATTTCGAAGAAAGAAAGACCCTCTGGATGTCTTTTTCATTTCCGGAACATAGATACATTTCGATTTTCGGTAATTTCAATTAAATTTCGCTTTCAGAGCCGGAAATACTAAATTTCGGACGGCCATCGCAGCCAGAAAATGACGCTCGCGGTCATCGAGCCGCCGGTCAGAATTCTCTAGTCGGGGCCATCAGAATTCCCCACTCAGGGCCACCAAAATTCCCCAGGTCAGGGTCATCAAAAATCCCCCACCAGCGCTCAAGTAAAATCACCCAGGCCAAACAATAAAAACTGAGCGGTCCGGAACTTAAAAAGTCTTGCATGTTGGCATCTAAAAATCTTAGCACTTCGGAACTTAATTTTCTTAGCACCCTCAAACATCTCTTTCAGCCGAAAATCGTAACATCCAGCTAAATAAATATATATTATATCAAAAAAGGGGTAAAATAATACCCGATTTCTGCCCCGTTTTACCTCCACAACAACCAAAATACTTACGCCCTTTCATGGAATAATCCGTGAAAGCGACGATGTCCAGGCACCCGCACCCGCGACTCCCGCTACAGGCGAGGTCAAGGTAGAAGCTCCCGCCGCGCCTGCTACCGGAGAAGTTAAAACCAACTGATC
>CAYTCW010000270.1:0-2702 GCA_964436235.1 uncultured bacterium | reverse complement strand
GCGCGTCGCTAAAGACCGCATACGCGAAATCAAGATGTGGTCGGACATTATGGCGCGGCTTAAACCCGAAATGCAGTATAGCCTTACTGATGTGAACGAACATCAGCTCATAAGCTACACGCAGAGGTTTATATCAACAATACTCGCAACAGAGGCTTGTAATAAAGACCTTGATTCATACCGTAATCTTATGGCACAGTTTGATAAGGCAGTAAAGGTATGCCGCGAAAAAGGCGTTATGGATAAAGTATTAAAGCCGTATATCGAAAGCGAACGCGCCAAAGAGATATTCGGCGAAGAAATGAAGGAACTAAAATTGTTGGAGGTTTAAAAATGTATCAATTAAAACTCTGGTTCAAGCGTTTAATTCGTTATCTCGACTATGGCCGCAACATTTTCAAGCTGCCGTCCGAAAAAACCGTGATTGAGACGCTTCCCGAAGCAAACGGAATAATCGATTTTTTGCATAAACTTGCCGAACATTTTACTTTTAATTTTTATTATGCTTCCGACGGCGATCTCGATTTTGCAAAACACCCGCTTATATTTGCGCGCGACAAACGCGGCGACTGCGACGATTTTTCTTTATTTGCTCTCTGGGCTTTGCGGATAAAATTTCCAGAGGCGGAAAGTTATCTGGCAACTTGTTTTCACGATAACGAAGGGCACGCCGTATGTATCGTTATGTACGGCGGCAATTACTATCACATCAGCAACTGGGGATTTTACGGCGGTTTTAACACGCTCGATGCGCTGGCGGCGAGTATTTTTCGCGACTGGAAGCGGTTTTATCTGCTGAATTATAACTTTACAATAATTAAACAGCTTCAAAACGAAGCAAAATAAACGATAAAGGCGGGTCGAAAGGCCCGCTTTTATTTTAAAAAGGGGATGGTCATATTGATATGTAAATTTTGCGGTAAAGACAACTCAGAACCGGCGGAAACTCCAAAAATAATAATCAAATCAACACTCGGCGACAGGGTTATCGCGGCCGGTAACGCTCGCGCGCGCGATACAAACAAAAACATCGACAAGATCGTTCTACATAGCCAGGGCGTGGCGGATAACTTCGGCGATGTAAAGGCGCTTTCAAGTATTTCAAACTGGTTTACAAGCCCGCGGGCAACCGGCAAAAGCTCGGCGCATTACTTCGTAAACTTCAACGGCGAAATTCATCTACTCGTTCCGGAAGATGCGGTCGCGTATCATGCTGGAAGCCGGGGTAATAAAAATTCGATCGGCATAGAAGTAGCTGGTGCCACGAACCGGACAAAATATACCGACGCCCAGGTCGCGGCCGTAAAGGCGCTTATCGCCGACATTCGCACCAGGCATAATATAAAAACTATAAACACTCACGCAGACTTCGGCAAGCCAGGCTGTCCTTTTAAAGACGGTTCGGCTAATCCCTTCATAAAAGAGCTGAACGCGCTGCTTAAATAATAAATAATTTGTCAAGCAAAGCCATAATAGAAAGGAAAGGTCGATGGGAAAATCAGAAATTGAAGCATTGTTTAAGTTTTTAAAGACTATTTCGGAAAAAATGGAAGAACAAAACATAGAAATTCGCAACCTTAATTTAAAATTCGCTATACTCGAGCGCAATTTTGAAACCCTCGCGGAAAAAGTCGATGGAATGCTTGACAGGTGCAAAACGAACGAAACCGACATTAAAAAAGCAGGCGATTTTATGTTAATTCACGATACAAAAGAAAAATCTATCCTCGGCATTCGCACCGATTTTATCGCATGGGTAGGATTACTCGCGGCGCTTGTGGCGATAGCGGTTAACGTTAATAAACTCGCTCAATAATAATTGAAAAGTGAAAGGAATGGTTATAAATGGAGAAGTTTTATTCAATTCTCGGAAATTTACTCGAGGTAATAATCAATAATTATAGCGACGAGATCGCGTATTTCGTTTTTGCCGGGTTACTAATTCTTCTCGGCTGGATATTTTCGAACATTAAAAATTCGTATATCCGCGAAGCATATCAAAAATTAGTCGTCGCAATAACCATAGTTCAAACCACGGTCGTCGAAGATCTAAAAGAAAAATCGGCTGACGGAAAATTAACTGAGGATGAACGCGCCGAAGTACGCGAAAAAGCTAAAAAAGTATTTTTCGACCAGTTCGGCATTTTAGGGCGCTTTCTTTCGACAATGTTTATGGGTTCGCTCGAAAAATGGTTTGAAACTCAAAAGGATTTTATACTCGCTGAAATAAAAAAAAAATAATAAACGAGTGCGCCACCGTTGTAGCTCAACAGCGTGCAATAACGCACACGGGCGAGCTTGTGGCCACGCCGAATATCACGGTTTACAATTCAGGGAATGCAAACGTTAAAATCGGAAAGTTTTATCGGCCGCGCAACGAAGACACTTATACGGGTTTTAAATGGACGATCGGATCGGCCGGACAGCCGACGGCGTTATATCCGGTGGACACATCAAAAATAAAAAGAGAGTTTAAATTCGAACGAACCGACTCTAAATAACAAAATATAATTTTTAAAAGCGGGGTCTTCGTGCCCCGCTTTTTCTATTTTCCGAGTTTTATTATTTCGGAACGATTTTAACGCAGATTTAACGCGGTCAAAAAGTAAAACACCCGAAACCTTGTGATTTCAGGTGTTTTATATTATGCGGAGAGCGGGACTTGAACCCGCATGGCGTGAGCCATACGCCCCTCAAACGTA
>CAYTCW010000269.1:0-2719 GCA_964436235.1 uncultured bacterium | reverse complement strand
AAATATATATAACCGCAGCGACGCATATTATCAGTACAACCGGCCGGTAAAAGGCTTTTCAATTTTCGTGCCGGCGGCAAATTACTGGGAAAGATACCAAAACCAGTATAAAGCGATCGATTTCGGCGTGAACACCAGATGGCCTGAATTAATAGATAAATTATTGAAATTTTAAGGCGAATTTAATCTGAATTAATCGTATAAATCAAAACGGGAGAATTAAAGATGAATAATAAAATCAATTGCATAAAAACGAATATATACGCGTCGGCTGACAATCTTTCGATTTCAGCCATGGGCAAGGGTAATAGCGCTAATGCTATTATGTTAATTTTTCTTTTTATAATAATATTATTGCCGGGCTGCCTTTCGGGCGGCGGCGGCGATACCGCAGGCCCGGCGCCTGCCGGGCAGAAATCGATCATTATATCCGGCAGCGTAATCCCGCAGGGAAGCGTTTCAGCAACCGGTCCCGCCGCGCCTGAAACTCAAATCGGCGGCGGCACTATCGGCGCCGGCGCAACGGGAGCGCACAGATACGCAATCAGCGTTACCGGCATTAACGGCCAGCCTTTAACGGCGGCCGCCTCGATCACTTTAGTTAACGGCGCATTTACTGCATCCATCCCGCTTGATGAAAATATTAATTACGCCGTAATAGTCGTTAAAGACGGCGTTACCAATAAAACACTCTATAAAAACCTTATGGGCAGGCTTCCTAAATTATCTGAAACCTCCGCAGCAGGCGGCGACATCGCCGTTAAAAACGCCGTGATCGATAATTTTTCGACCGCACGCACGCTTTTAGCCCTCGAAAATATGGAAGCGGTTCCCCGGGCGACGATAGCGCTTGAAAGCATTACTTTAGATCCGGCCGATGCCGCTAAAAATAAAACCACATTCGAAAAAGAACTCGAAAGTAAATTAGGCGCGGCTAATATTTCCGGATTAAAAAAAGCGGTCGATATTTTATTTTCGGCCATAAGCGATCCGGATGTAAACGCTTCTTTGAATTATTCCGGAATCGACGATTGCAAAACCGTATATAAAAACTTTATCGATATATTAAAATCCAGCTATGAACAGAGTCCAAAACTCACAACCACGGCCGCTTCAAAAATCAAACGGATAATTTCAGACGCCGGCGTTAATGTAAGCACGGGTATTTTAGTTAACGGCGAAACTATAAGTAAAGATTCATCGGCCGATAAAATAAATAACCCGCCGATAATAAGCGTAGTTCAAGCGCTCCCGGCTGCCGGCATAATCACGGTGCGCTACGGACTTTCTCACGCCGACGCCGATAACTGCGCGATCAAAGTATATCTGATGTCCGATACCGCCGAAACACTTATAACGGAAGATAAATTAAGCGGCGATATATTTAACGTAAGCCCTGGCGCCGATAAAACGATCGTTATAAATATCGCTTCATACGCCGGCTTAGAACCTGCCGCCGCTTATAAAATCAAATTAGTCCCTTTCGATAATAAAGCCGCCGGCATATTCGAATATTCTCAGTCTTTTACGCTCGCGCCCGCAACCGGCCCCAAACCTTCAATCACGGCTATTACGCTTCAATCGTCAAATATTTCCGGCGATACCGAAATAAATTACAACCTCTACGAACCAAATAACCGCGCATGCGATATCAAAGTATATTGCTCGATTAATTACGCGGCCACTACCGAGATTAACGCAGCCGATATAAGCGGCGATATCAAAAATGTAATGCCCGCGACGCTTAAAAAGATCTCCTGGAAGAGTAAAAACAGCCTTCCCGGCGAAATAAAAAGCGTGAGGCTGATATTAACGGCCGAAACGAGCGGCGCGGCCGGCGATTACTCGGTATCGCCAGCGTTTAATATCGTTAATCCGGTTTCTTTCGTTAAAACCTTTGAATACATTCCGAAAAACGAAGTTCGCCCCGAAAAACGAAACCGTCACGCCGGCGTTATCGACTCCGCGGATAATATGTGGATAATAGGCGGCGCCGCCAGCTACGGCGCATTAGACGATATCTGGATGCGCGCGGGCGGTTCTGGTCTGTGGAGCCGAATAACTCCCGTCATCAGCGGCGATAAAAAATTTGAACCGCGCTCGTCACATTCGGCGGCAATAGATTCGAATAATAAAATATGGATAGTCGGCGGGCTCGTTAACGATGCAACGGCTACAAACGAAGTGTGGTGCTTTAATACCGCCTCGTCTAATCTCGAATATATAAACACGACCGGCGAAATATTTAGCGCAAGTTACGGACACGCCGCCTCGGTGGACGCGGCCGGTAATTTATGGATAATCGGCGGCGGCGACGGCACCGTTTCTAATGAAGTCTGGCGGCTTAATACCAATACTCTTCAATGGGCAAAAATCGAAACCGCTGGTGTTGAATCTTTCCCTGCACGCCGTTATGCGAGCGCAGCCGGACGCGGCGGTAAATTATGGATTTTCGGCGGCATCAACGGTTCGAATCAACTCTGCGACGACATCTGGCGCTTCGATACGCTTAATTTAAGCCGGGAAAAAATTACTCCCGCGGGCGCGCAATATAAAGCGGGCGCTTACCAGGCTTGCGTCATGGCAACTAACGACAAAATTTACATTACAGGCGGCAAAACTTTTTATAATGATCCAAAAGGAAGTAATGAAATATTTTCTTTCGACACCCGCGATAATTCTATAACCGAAATAGCCGTGCAAAGCGATATCTTTCAAT
>CAYTCW010000268.1:0-2768 GCA_964436235.1 uncultured bacterium | reverse complement strand
CGGCGAGCGGCGATCACAGGCCGAAAAACGCCGCCGACCATAGAATATTGAAACCAAGCTGAAAAGTGAAAATAATGACGGCTTTTCTATTTATTATAATGCTGTTATCCGGTTTTATTATAAGATAAAGCGATATTCCCATCATAATGAAAATGGTTATCCATACGGGCGCGAATAACCAATTCGGCGGAGCGAATGAAGGTTTTATAAGACCTTGATACCAGGTCGAAACCGAAGAGCGCGTAAAGAACGAACCGATGAAACCCGCAGCCTGGCATATCATTATTGAAATAAATAATTTGACCATCTTAAAATAAATTACCGCCTTAATATAAAGTTTTATCTAATTAAAAAATAATATAATTATACACTTGAGTTATTATCTTCTTCGTTTTTAATTATATTTTCAATATTTATTATTTCGACTTTCATATCACCATGAATTTTTGTGATTTTATCGATATCCATTTCTTCGTTTAATTCTATTTCAGCCGCCATTGAAGCTAAGCGGTTGAACCCGAAGGTGAATGCGAGGCCCTTAAGTGAATGGGATATTTTATGGATCTCTTTAAAATTAAGTTCAGCTATGAAACGGCCTAATGCTTCCACATAATTTGCTGAGCTGGTAAAGCTCATTTCTAAGAATTCAGCGTAAAGCGTTTCGTCGTTATCGGCTTTTTCCATAAGCCCGTCTTTATCGAAGCTGATAGATTCGTCCGGTTTTTTAATCATTCTGTCCGTCGTTAAAGCGTCTATTATAGGGGCGTCTTTGCCATTTTGCCCGCGTTTTAAATATTTATCGAGAGTTTTACGCAGTAAAGCCGGATCGACAGGCTTGGTTATAAAATCGTCCATGCCGGCCATCATACATTTTTCTTTTTCTTCTTTTACGGCGCCTGCCGTGAGGGCTATTATCGCAACGCGTTCCGGCGATCCGGCTTCAAGAGCGCGTATCGATTTAACGGCTTCGATACCGTCCATTTCAGGCATCTGTATATCCATTAAAATTAAATCAGGTTTATCGCTTATATATTTTTTGACCGCTTCTTTTCCGTTTACCGCTTCAATTAATTCAGCCGAGGGTATATTTTTTTTAACTAATATTTTAATCAGCGTCATATTCATCTGAACGTCTTCGGCTATTAAAATTACGAACGGCCGCAGCGATTCGTCTAAAACGGGTTCTTTATTTTCGATGTAATCGGCTTGCAAGGATTGATGTACTTTCTCCTTTGAGCGTATATTTTTTAAATAATGAAATAATTCACGCGCCTTAACAGGTTTCGACAGTTTAAAATCGATGCCGAGTTTTTTACATTCATCGCGTATGAGCTGATCGTCGGCCGAGCTGTGCAGCAGTATGGCAGGTATTATTTCCGGCGTAAGGCCGAGTTTTTCCCTTACCATTTTTATTGTTTCAAGTCCGTTTAAATACGGCATGTTATAATCGGTTATTATAACGTCGAATGGCGAAGTTTCGAGCACTTTCAAAGCGGAAAGCCCGTTATCACAGCTAAGACAGTCTATTCCGGCGTGCCTTAAATTATGCTCGAGTATTATGCGGCTGTTTTCGTTATCGTCTATTATTAATATTTTTTTAACCGGTATGGGTATGCGGGATTCTTTCGCGCCGCTGTCTTTGATATAATCTGCTTCAATCGAAAAGTAAAATGTCGAGCCTTTCGCGTACTCGCTTTTTATTTTTATTGTGCCGCCCATTTTTTCGACAAGAAGATTAGAAATTGTCAGGCCGAGGCCGGTGCCGCCGAATCTACGGGTGGTTGAGTTATCTGCCTGAGTAAAAGCCTTGAATAATTTTTTCTGCTGTTCAACGGTTATTCCTATTCCGGTGTCTCTTACGAAAAAATCAAACCGGCCTTTACAGCTTTCACCTTTACCATTTTTTTCACATCCTGAAGGCGTGAAAATAACTTTAAGTTCGACTTCGCCTTTTTCGGTGAATTTAATTGCGTTATTAAGGAGGTTTATAAGCACTTGCTTTAGTCTTACCGGGTCAATTTTAACGACAGCCGGAATGTCGGGCGATAGATCGAGCAGAAGTTCTAAATTTTTACGCCCGGCGTGAAATTTGATAATATCGGCCGTCTGTTCGACCAGGTCTATCAAATCGGCTTCGATAATATCGAGTTCGAGTTTTCCGGCTTCTATTTTTGAAAAATCGAGTATGTCGTTTATTATTTCCAGCAGAGCTTTTCCGGCTACATTGGCGCTTTCGGCGTATTGTTTTTGAACGTTGTCGAGAGCGGTTTGAAGTAAAAGATCGGTATATCCGATTACGCCGTTTAATGGCGTGCGGATCTCATGGCTCATGCTGGCTAAAAAGTCAGATTTAGCCCTGCTGGCTATTTCAGCCGTTTCTTTAGCAGCAACCAGCGCATCTTCAATATTTTTGCGGTCGGTTATATCTATTTGAACTCCAAAATGCCCTGTTATTCTGCCTTTAAAATCGTAAAGACATATATAGTCGCCGAGAACGCATATAGGCGTGCCGTCGAAACGTCTTTCATTGGTTTCGAAATGATAATGGCCCTTATCGAAAAAATCGAGCCATACTTCGCGGCCGTGATTTATGTCGTGGCTGAAAAAATCGTTCGGCGTCAGGCCTATAAATTCTTTTTCGGAAAGGCTGTATTGATCGAGCATAGCTTTATTCACTTTAGTTATCCGCTGATGCGAAAAGACGTAATCGAGCGTTTTTTGCTTATCTATAGAATCATTCCATTCGATCGGCTCGTCGAGCATCATAA
>CAYTCW010000267.1:0-2838 GCA_964436235.1 uncultured bacterium | reverse complement strand
ACCTTAAAAATTATTATTTAAAACACGCTCCCGGCGAAATGTCGATGTATTGCAATGACGGCTTCACTCTCGCCGAAATAATAGTCGAAAGGATCAGCGGTAAAAGATTCATGGATTTCGTCGCTGAACGAATTTTCAAGCCGCTCGGAATGAAAAACTCCGGCCCGAGCGTCGGCGAATGCGGCAGCAAAAATATCGCGCAATATTACGATATCAAAACCGGCAAAAAATATCCGGCCGAAGTTGTAAATGTTTACGCCTGTGGCGGCATTTCATCGACTGCCGAAGATCTCTGCAAATTCGGAAACAGCTTCAATCCAAAAAGCCGCACTAAACTGCTTTCTAACGCTTCGCTCGCCGAAATAAGAAAAAATCAGCCGTATCGTTTTTACAACGAACTTAAACACAGGCCGATGATGAGCGAATTCGGCTGGGAATATTCGAATTTAGATCAATTCGAGTCAAAAGGATTTCAGGTCCTCGGCAAGGGCGGCAATACCCTGTGCTATTCGACTAATCTGCAGATCGTTCCAGACGAAGGAATTTCAATAGCGCTCATGGTAAACGGCCATATTTCCGGAGAATCACTCACGCGCCCGATACTCGATGCTTTGATGAAAGATAAAAACTTAGTGACTCCGCCGCCGTTTAAAGCCGAAAAACCCGTCGAAGCGCAGAAAATACCCGCCGATCTTCTTAAATTCGCGGGCATTTACGCTAAAGACATGGCGCCGTTTAAGATAAGTTTCAATAAAGACGAAAACGGTTTCGACATATACCCGCTCACTCCGATTACTAAAGATAAAAAAGCCGGAGTTAATAAAGAACCTTCCGATAAGGACAAAAACGAAAAACCGGCCGTAGAACCCGTTATTTCTTATGTTTATAACGACGGTATATTCCATAATCATAAAGAGGAATCAAAATGTTATTTTACCGTTATCAACGGCAGCCAGTATTTAGTACTTCATAAAATTAAAACTTACGGCGTAGATATGATTGGATATCAAAAGCTCGACGAAATTAAAAACCCGGTTTCTTTGAAAACCGATTTAACCGGCCTGCAGTGGCTTGTAAGAAATGAAAAACCTTATGTTCTTGCCGGCTGTATCGGTATAGCCGAAGTGGATTTTTATGAAGAGCTTCCCGGCTATCTAAATTTTAACGGCATTAAAAAAATTGAAACTTCCGACTATGCAAGCATTGCCGGAACGGTTTTCCGCGACCAGTCAGACCTGAGCTTAGTAGAAGTCAACGGCGAAACCTGGCTTAAATTCAGTTACATGCTGTTATC
Source organism: uncultured bacterium (assembly GCA_964436235.1). Classification (GTDB taxonomy): domain Bacteria; phylum Muiribacteriota; class UBA9980; order UBA9980; family UBA9980; genus UBA9980. The sequence continues at coordinate 1,544 of CAYTCW010000267.1, read as the reverse complement.
GCCCGCAGACGGCGCCAGAAAATTGATAAACGGCGTCAACAGAGTAATAATAAAATCTGAAGGTTTAAACGAATGGCTTAAAATCGAAAAAGGCGCCATCGTCAGTTTCGAAAAACCCCTGAACGGCAGAATAATAATTCTGAAAAAAGACGAAACCATTTATGACAGTATCGTCGATAAAGATGAAATCTACGCGCCCGAAGGCAGCTATATATTCTTTGCGGGCGCCGCTGGCGATATGTTTAAAATAACCGCTAAATAATAAATCGATAAAAGCCGCCTTGAAAATCAATTCAGGCGGCTTTTTAAATACTTACTTTTCCAATTTTATATCTTCGGCCATAATATCCGAGTATGCGCCGGCGTCTTCGGATATTATGTATGACAGCCTTATTTTAACGAATTTTTGGGGCAATTCGGATGTCTTCAGGCTGTATTTATGTAAAAAAACGCCCGTCGTATCGTTTACCATAAAGTAAGGGTCTAAGATGCTCGGCTGATTTCCGCTCCAGAACACTATTTTAGCTTTAGCCTGAGGCGTTATATTGGTTTTCCAGGTCAGCACGCACTCTTCGGTATTTTTTTTACAGTTTAAATCGATAATTTTAAGTTCGGTTCCAGTGCTTACCGATATTTCGGCTGAGCCGCCGTTCGCGGCGGGAACGGGCAGAGCTGGAACTGAAGCTGAAGCCGGAGCAGGAAGTTGAGCGGGAAGCGGAGCAATAGCTGCATCAGAAGCCGTGGGAACCGGATAAACCGCTTCCGGCTGAACTTCTTTAACGACACCCGTTTCAACTGTCGCGGTTGAATCATATTGAGCGGAAACAGCCGGCGTTATCGACATGATCGAAAGACCGGCTAAAATAGAAACGAATAAACTTTTACTTAACATTCAAAACTTCCTTTCATAAATGAATTTATTATATTTTAACTATATAAACTAACCATGAGTAAATATATTATATTTTAACTATATAAACTAACCATGAGTAAATATATTATATTTTAACTATATAAACTGAACCAGTCGTTTAAAAATAATCAATTATTCGAAATTAAACAACGATTTTTAAATAGTTTTCAGTCATATTTTTGCCATTTTTTCACTTTCTGTAGCGAACTCATTTATTTTATTCTTATTTATTTATCTTTATTATCGATTAAGTTAATAGAAGCGAACCAGTCGCGAGCCATTAAACAAGACGGTATTATCGAATCGGCATGATCGGCGGCGGCGCCCGCGTTAATCACCGCGGCTTCAGCTCCATTAGCTTTCATGTGCCTGCAGGCAATTTCAGATAATAAAAACGGTATCACCGAGTCCGAACCGCCGTGATAAAAATTAACGGGCGCGACGGCGCGCCAGTTTTTATAAACTTCATTCTCATTGAGCTTTTTAATAAAAATATTTTCACTGCCGCTCAAGGAAGTTATATTAGTTACAAAATCATCCGCCAGCAGTTCTTTTAAGCGCGCCGGCAGTTTCATGGTTTTTTCGATCGTATTGCCGCGAACGGCTATATCGTTTAATATTTTATCGTATG
>CAYTCW010000266.1:0-2852 GCA_964436235.1 uncultured bacterium | reverse complement strand
TTTATTTTTATTATAAATGTTCAAATGTAGAAAAAATATATGGTTATAGACTTACTTTTTAAGTTGCATTGGTGTTATAATTAAAAATAGAAAAAAATAATAAAAAGTTTTAATCATATATTTTAACGCACGGCCGTAAATCGTAAAAAACATGTATGATTTTATCAAGTTTTAAAAACCCTTGATTGACTTTTTACAATCTTTGTGATAAAATTTTTTTCGTAAGTTGCTAAAAGGCGGATTGCTATGAAAATAATGGCGATAGGCGATATCAATGACGATCCGGGTTTGCTCGCATACTCGGAGTTGATGCCGGAATTAATATCTGAATACAGGCCGGATTTTATTATCACCAACGGTGAAAATGCGGCTAAGGGCCTCGGAATAACGCCGCAGTCTTTCGGTAGGATATTAGAAGTAGGCACCGATGCGATAACGCTTGGTAACCATACATGGTCCAAAAAAGACATATTAAAAATTATTGACAACGAGCGCCTGGTCAGGCCGATAAATTATCCTGAAGGAACGCCGGGTTCGGGTTGCCGTATCATCAAGGCTAAAAATGGTTTGAAAGTGGCCGTGATGAACGCTCTTGGCCGTGAGAGCCTTATGCCTATCATCGGCCGCGAGAATAAAGCCATACTCGATTGCCCTTTCAGGACTTGCGATGCGGAAGTCGCCCGGATCAAGAGCCAATCCGATATTATAGTAATCGATTTTCACGCCGAGTCGGTGATCGAAAAGAAATCTTTCGCCTATTATCTCGACGGCCGCGTTAACGCTATTTTCGGCACTCATATGCATATACAGTCCGCCGATGAGTGCATACTTCCTAAAGGCACCGCCTATATTACCGATCTCGGCATGACCGGTTCCTTCGATTCGGTCGTCGGAATAAAGAAAGAACTCGCTATAGAGCAGTTCTGCACGCAGCGTACCGTTCAATTTACCGGCGCTACGGAAGAACGCGGAATATCAGGCATAGTCGTTTATTTCGATCCCGATAACGGTTATAAGCCGTCTAACATAGTCAGGATATTAAGGCGTTCCCGTTATAAAAAGCAATATAACATACCATTCGAAGAACTCAGCGGTAAGTACGACAAATCTATTTCACGCGAAACCAAGTACGAAAAATATATTACTTTTTATAAAAAATTATTTGAGGCTGAAACGCTTTCAAGGTTATACTCTAATATCGTAGAAGGCGTCACTTTCTTTACTGACGGCCTTTATTCGGCTTTATATACCATTAAAAACCAGGACGACGACGCCGGCGGTAAATGGGAGTGCAAAAACGCTTCTGAAGATATTATGGTAGATAACTTCAATCCGTTGGTTCTTGCTTACCTCAATAAAACCGATCAGCAGGTTCTTAAAGCGTCGAAAGCCATTGTCGAACAGATCAGCGAAGGCGTTTACATACAGGTAATGCCTTTAGCCGATGACGAACTTTTCGTAGGTGCGCTGGTTATTAAAATGAATCATCACATATTACGGCTCGATCTCGACGAGCGCGAGATCCGTCTATTAAACGACTATGTGGCCGACGCTTTCGGCGTGCTTAAAAATTTCGACAGGCGCCTTATCGAAAAACAACAGGTTAACGAATTAAAAACTCTTTACGAAGTTTCAAAGATAATAGCCGGTTCGATAGAACTTGACCAGCTTTTAGATAATATCATGGCCATGGCCACGAAGGTAATGAATTCGGAAACTTCTTCCGTACTGCTTTTAGATGAGGCTACCAACGAACTTACTTTCCAGATCGCCCAGGGAGAAAAAGGCGCCGAGGTTAAACGCCTGATACGGCTCAAGGTAGGACAGGGCATAGCCGGCTGGGTCGCTCAGACCGGTGAAAATTGCGTCGTACCCGATACTTCCAAAGATCCTCGCTTTTACAAGGAAGGCGACGAAAAGACGAAGTTCGTCACAAAGTCGCTTATATGCGTGCCTTTGAAGCATAACGATAAGATCATAGGCGTTCTCGAAGTTTTAAACAGGAAAGGCGATATCCCTTTCAATACGCACGACATGGAACTTCTCGAACTTATCGCCGCGCAGTGCGCAAGCCCGATTATTAACGCTAAATTATACCAGAATATACGAAATCTTTATAAAAGCACCCTCAAAGTGCTCGCTAACGCACTTGACGCTAAAGACTCTTATACCCACGGCCACTCTCAGCGCGTGGCGGAATACTCGCTGGCTATCGCCGGCGAACTCGGCCTGTCTTCCAAAGAAAAAGACGACCTTGAATTCGCCGCGTTATTACATGATATCGGTAAAATAGGCATTCGCGACAATATATTGTGCAAGCCCGGAAAATTGACCGATGAAGAATTTAAAATAATCCAGATGCACCCGGTTATGAGCGCCCAGATACTCGAGCCTATCGAATTTCTCGTCGATAAAATACCCATCGTTAAACATCACCACGAACGCTACGACGGGCGAGGCTATCCTTCCAAATTAGCTAAAGACGAAATTCCTTTCGGCGCAAGAATTATCTGCGTGGCCGATACCTTCGATGCCATGACCTCGAACCGTTCCTATAGAAAAGGCCTGCCGGCCGAAGTCGCCCTCGAAGAGCTCAAACGCTGCTCCGGCGCGCAGTTCGATCCGGCCATGGTAGAGGCTTTTTTAAGAGTGTTCGAAAAGAAATACGCTAAAAATTTCGAGGAAATAAGAACGAAATTCGAAGAACAGGAAGCCGTTCTCCATATCGAAACCGGCGAGGCCGCTAAATAAACCCGAATAAACTTTAATTTAAAAAGGGAGGAAGAAAAGGTTGCCGAACCCTTTCTCCCTCCCTTAAACCCTCCCTCTTTCTGCAAATTGCCTGACGCTTT
>CAYTCW010000265.1:0-2858 GCA_964436235.1 uncultured bacterium | reverse complement strand
TCGCGCTTGTCATGTTTTTTATTTTGATGACCGAATGGCCTAAAGACCACGGCGTCGGAAAAACCGGCTGGCAGAAGTTCTGGGACGGCTGGGTACAGCTTTTGATGGGCTATTTCACCTTTATAGTGGCAGGAATTCTCGGCATGTTCGTATTTTACCGCACCATCGTTCCGGTCGAAAACGCGTTCCAGTCGCTGATGCCATTATTCGTGGGACTCTTCGCCATTCCCTCGCAGATAATGACTTTTATGACTAAAGTTAAAGTGCCGAAACAGTATATATGCGATTCCGTCGAATCCGCGCCGCACGACGTTATGCGCGGCAGCGCTTCAGGATTTTTAGCCGGCCTTTACGCGGCGCTCGTTCCGGGCATGACTCCGGGCCCGGCGCTTTTATGCACCGGCCATTTAACGGTCACATCGGGCGAGCGGCAGTTTTTAATCGGCGGCGGCGTAGGGCGCGTTATATACTATGTTGGCGCGCTGATGCTGTTTTTCATGCCCGGCGTTTTCATGAGACGCGGCGGCGCGGCAATTAATATCAGCTTATTTTTCGTGCCCGAAACTCCCGAGCAGTTCTTTTTAATATCGGGAATAATCGCCCTCACCGGCGCGGTATCGTTTCTTTTGATCGGATGGTTCTCGCGCCTTTGCGCTTACCTTGTGGAAAGAATCGACTACAACTGGTTTTCAGCTATCGGCTGCGCGATGTTGATCGTATTGACGATACAAATAACCCACTGGCAGGGCATGGTTCTTTTAACCGTGGCCACCGCGCTCGGACTCGTGCCTAATATGTGGCACTCGCGGCGGCTCAACCTGCTTGCCGTACTGATGGTGCCGGTATCGCTTAATATGTCCGGCGCGGGCCCCGCGGTAGCGAGATTTTTCGGTTTTTATTAAAATATCTGTTAATAACCACTTTAAAGGAAAGCTGATACTATGGATTCATTCATCAAGGCGTTTATGCTCGGACTGAGCCTCAGCCCGGTGTGCCTTTTTACATGCACGCCGTTAGTGGTGCCCTATGTTTTAAGCGAAGGAAACGGTTTTATCCGCACGCTCAAAGTAAGCCTTAATTTTCTTTTAGGGCGGTTTTTGGGTTATATGGCGGTCGGCACCTTCGCCTGGTATATCAGTAAGGCAATATTTAAAAACGCCGTAATTAAAAACGTGATCAGCGGAGTTTCTTTTTTTATTCTGGCCGCATTTTTAATGCACCATGCCCTGATAAAAAGTAAAACTAACTCCTGCGGCTGCGGAGCCGATTCATCCGGCGCGGCCGGCGCCGCGGGCGGTTCGGGAGCGATGGGATTTTTTTCAAAAACGGCGCTCGGTCTGGGATTTTTAACGGCGTTTAATATCTGTCCGCCCATACTCATAGCCGTTTTTGAAGCCGCCAACAAGCACGGGCTTTTAAGCGCGCTTTTTTTCTACTTCGCCTTTTTCACCGGATCTTCGATATACTTTGCCGTCGTCCCTTTTCTGGGTGCGGCCTGCCGCGGAAAAACGGCGGTTACGATAGGTAAAATTTGCGCCATCGGAATCGGCTCTTATTATTTATATCAGGGCGTCTATAAAACTGTGGGCGGCCTGGCGCTTTTATGGAAATAATCATCGGCGCCCGCCGACGGAGATAAAATGGGATTCGTAATAGGAATGGCCGGTCACGTTGACCACGGCAAGTCAAGCGTAATCAAGGCGCTCACGGGTATTACCACCGCGCGTTACCGCGAGGAGATAGAGCGCGAAATCACCATCGATATAGGCTTTGCGCATATAAATATAGAAGGCGCGGGGCCGGTTTCGATAATAGATGTTCCGGGCCACGAAGATTTCGTTCATAACATGCTCGCCGGAATATTCGGTGCGCGCATAGCGCTGCTTGTAATAGCGGCAAGCGAAGGCATAATGCCTCAGACCGTCGAGCACTTCGATATATTAAATTTTTGCGGAGTTTCCAAAATAATAGCGGTGCTCAATAAATGCGACTTAGTTTCCGAAGACGATATAGAGTACCGCAGAATGGAAATCGAAGATTTTTTAAAAGACACTAAATTTCAAAATTCAAAGATCATAAATTTTTCCGCGGCCGATAAAAAGGGGTGCGTTGAATTAATTTCCGCCATAGGCGAAGAAATAACCTCTTTATCCGCGGCCGGCCCTGAAAACGGAATATGTGAAGCCGATAAATTAACGCTTTATCCGATCGACCGTGTCTTTGATAAAGCGGGATTCGGGCAGATTTTAACCGGCACGCTCATGAACGGTCGCCTTAAAACCGATGAAATTTATAAAATAATGCCCGGCGGCGAATGCAAGGTGCGCTCGATTGAATCGCATTCCGAAAAATTCAGCGAAGTAAGCGGCGGCCTTCGCGCCGCGCTTAATATCACTAAAACGCGCGAAAGCGAAATCGCGCGCGGCTCGTTTTTAGTTTCGAACGAAATCGCCTGCGCATACCGTATTTTAACCGTTAAACTCCGCGCCTCTAAAAACCTCAGGCATAAAATAAAAAGCGGCGCCAATATTAAATTTTATTTTTATTCAGCCTGTTACGCCGCCAAATTGAGGCTTTTAGAAACTTCAGAACTCGAGGCGGGCGGCTTGTATTACGCCCAGATAATCCTGACTTCGGCCGATTTCGCATTAATTTTAAAACCTTTCATAATAAGAACGCATACCGACGAAGAAACTATCGGCGGCGGAATAATATTAAGCTGTCATAACGAGCTTGTTAAAAATAAAAAAGCAGTGCTCGAAAGCGTTTCAGTTTTTAAAGACGCGGCGGCGGAAGATGAAAGTAAAATGGCCGAATTATTTTTTTCAAATGAGATCAAAAAGCGCGGCTTTATCGAA
>CAYTCW010000264.1:0-2884 GCA_964436235.1 uncultured bacterium | reverse complement strand
GCGCGGCGTTAAGCGATGTTTTTTGAGACTCGAGAGGTTTGATCTCTTCTTCTATCTTTTGCATTTCAAGGCGCTTTTTATTAATGGCGCTGTCGGTTTTATCTATTAATTTCTTCAATTTATCGAGCATTTTTTCTTTTTCGTCATCGGTCATGGTTTCGTCGCTGATTTTTTGAAGAACTTCTTCAGCGAGCGCTTCGGCTTTATCACCGGAATCGGTTTTAGCTTTACCCGCGGCGCAAGCCGTCTGCGAATTAAAAAAGAACGCTAATATAAAAACGGCTGAAAATATAGTTAAAATCTTTATATATTTATTCATTACATCACTCCAACATCCTTAATTGACTGACGATTTTATTTAAAATAAGGCGCGCCTAAAAGAAAAAGACAGGCCGTAAACCCGTCTTTTTCTTTTTATTATTAAGTTGTTTTACTTTTTATCGCCGGCCGCTTCTTTTGCCGGAGGAGTATAACTTGAAAGTTTTTCATAAACTCCTTTAGCTTTATTTCTGGTTTCTTCGGCTATTTTAACATTGGCTTCGAGCATTTTAATGGTCTCTTTCATTTCATCGAGAAGCATCTGTGAATTATCGAGTCTTTTTTTCATATTTTCGAGCATTTTAGCTTTCTGTTTTTCGTTGATTTTATTTTCGGAGATCGCGACCTCGATTTTTGTGATCATTTCGGTAATATTAGCGATTCTTTTTTTGAACTGTTCTTCTTTTTTTGCCTGAGCTTTATTAATTTTTTCGATCTTTTCTTCGACCGATTTTTTTTCTCCGCCCGCAGCCGGTGCAGCCGCATCCTGAGCTAACGCCGCCGTTGAAAAAGACAGTAAAAGAGCCGCCGCGATTAATAACCTGAAAAATTTCATTAAAAAACCACTCCTTTTAAATTTTACGCAGGTTTCATTAATAAAATGAAACCCGTATTTTTTCGTTACAGTAATTTTAGCATAATTTTATATTAAATTCAAGATAAGCGATTTATTTTAAGGTTATTTTTATTGCCGCTTAGTACAATATTAATTTTAATGAAATTATTTTAACTTATCCGCGATATAAGCCGCCGCGATCTTAGATGAATTTAAAAAATTATAAATACAGCGCTCGCGCAGCCGAAGAAGGTCATCGCTATATTTTTCACGCTCATTAATTAAAACAGATATACTCTCCACAAGAGAAGCTATATTATCAATTTCTAATATTCTTCCGCACAGCGGACGCAGAGCTAACTCCATCGGCTCGATGCCGAGCTTTTCATATTCTTTATTATCGATGCGGCACGGCGTGTCTATAAATAAAACCGGGCGCGCCGTGCCCAAAGCGTATTCGAGATAAATGCCGGACCAGTCGGTAATTAATAAATCGGCTTTATGAAGATTTTCGTCCTTAAGCATATCAAGTTCAAGCGATATGTTAGAAGCGCCCGCGATATAAGCCGAAATTTTCGACACGCGGTCCGGATAGCGTTTTATATATTCAGGATGCGGCCTTATCACGGTATTAAATGCCGGGGCGTTTTTTAATATATCGATAATTTCGAATATATGCGAATCCAATATATTGCCGGCGGTCCAGGTAGGCGCGATAAGCACGGTATGCTCCTGATGATTCGGCGCGTTTATATTTATATATTTTTGATGATCGAGCCATATTTTTTCGATGCGATGATATCCGCACTCGATAAGGGTTTTAGGCTTTAATGCGTATAATTCTTCGGTCTTTTTAATTTCAGCGGCCTGATGCGCGCCGACACAGAAAACGGCGTCGTAATTATCGAAAGCGCCGCGCCTGTATTGAAGATGAGTGCTGCCTATAGCGTGAAATACATAGATATAATGAACGGCGTTAATGGAGCGCTTAATGTGAAAATTGCCCAGATCGGGCATCGTCATTAAAAACACTTTAGAATCAAGATAGATCATCGCTATTGAAAGCAGATTATTGATATAAAAAACTTTGACTTTAGACCCGCTGCTATTTATAATGCCGGCATCCGCGCCGCCGTAATTGCAGCCGCCCGCAAAACGCCCGAATATCGAATCGTTAATATCCGAGGTTATATAGGCGATTTCGATATCGCCGCGCCCGAGAAGCTCGTCTATTATGCCTTCATAGTATTGATAATATATATCGCTTTCCGAATAAAACACTATGCGGCGAGCCTTCTGCGAAGACGCGGAAAACAATCTGAAACAATCTTTTATTTCTTTAATTAAATTAAAGAAAAAATCAAACATAAATATCGCGCTCGCCTTTATCGAAACGCTTAGTATATGCGTCAAATTTTTCGGTCTGTTCGGATGATAGCAGCTCCGGCTTGAGTTTTTCAATTAAACTCATTCCGATTCGCTTCGTTTCCGGCGAAGCGAAGTCTATTAAATACTCGTAAAAGGTCAAAAGCCCGTTTATATCGCAAAATTCGTGTATGTGGCCTGTTTTTGAAAGCGCCATGAACGATTCGCCGGTTCGGAGGCTGCGATAGCATGAAGTGCAGAATGAAGGAAGAAAGCCTTTAGCGGCAAGAGCGGAAATTACCTCGTCGAGCGAGCGTTCATCGGATATGACGAACTGTCCGGCCGCGTCTTTCGGATTTGCGTAGCCGCCGGGCTCGGTTTTAGAACCCGCGGAAAGCTGTGAAACGCCGAGCTCGACCAATTCATCACGAAGCGCCGGCATTTCGCGCGTCGATAAAATCATGCCGGTATAAGGCACCGCTAAGCGCAGCACAGCCACCACCAATTTAAACTGCTCGTCGGTCATCCTGTATTTTTTTAACTCGTCAAAACTGCATCCAGCGGCGGGTTCAAGCCGCGGAATAGAAATGGTGTGCGGCCCGACGCCGTATTTATCGTCAAGATACTTAGCCTGTGATAATAGCG
>CAYTCW010000263.1:0-2893 GCA_964436235.1 uncultured bacterium | reverse complement strand
AGCGGCGATTCGGAAATTTCAACGGCTAATTCTATATTTTCACGCGCCGTTAAATTAGGCATTAAATTATAAAATTGGAATACGAATCCGATCTTATGCCTTCTAAACATCGTAAGCTGGTTTTCGTTATAGCCGGAAATATCCTCGCCGTCAAATATTACTTTACCTGTATCGGCCGTATCCATGCCGCCCATAATATTTAACAGCGTGCTCTTTCCGGAGCCGCTCGGCCCGAGCACCACTACAAAATCGCCATGTGCTACATCAAAAGTGGAAGGTTTGAGCGCGCATACCGATACCTCGCCCATTTTATAGGTTTTTGAAATTCCCTGTATATCGAAAAGTTTTGATTCAGCCATTGTACATCCTATTGTAAAAGATATTATTAATTTTTGTTGCCGGCCTTCACAACGGTAATTAATTTCTTTTATTATAATTACAAAAAAGCATGGAAATCCTTTCGGAAATCCATGCTTTATATTAACCGACTTACATACTAAAACCCGGTTATATTATAGTTTTTAAAAATCCGAGCTGTCTTAGCATATTTAAAGTTTTTATTTTCTGCGGGTCTGAGTGTGAAGCGGGTCCGAAAAGCTCTTTAACGCTTCCGTCGGGGTTGACTTTTATTTTATATTCAACCGATTGTTTAATGTCTTCAGCTATTCTAAGCGCCATTCTCTGGCCGAAGTCGGTAGATTTAACCGCGGTTACAACTTCTGAATTTATCTGCTCGCTCATATAATCCATATTATAAGTGCCGGTTACCGTAATTTCACGGTCGAATACGAACACTTTAGCATGCAGCTTGCGCTCGCCCTTAAAAGCGAATAATTTACAATTAGGCAGCTGTTTTAAAATATTCGGCCAATCTTCGAGAAAAAACGCCTGAGTCATAAGGCTGTCGGAGCTTACGGGGCTGTTAGTATGTATGATAATGTTAACGCCGCGATCATTAGCTTCTTTTAAAGATTTAATTATTTCAGGAGTTAATATTACATAAGGATTCTGTATTATAACTTCTTTTTTAGCATATTTGATCATAGCTGAAACGGCTGGCGTTATATCGTTGCGTTTTCCCCTGAATGAATGTTTATCTAAAACGATGGTTGGATATGAACGATCGCCATGGAAGGGCTTATAAGAAGCATAAGACTGCATGTGCTTATATTTAGCGAGCTCCTGGTTATATTTAGCGGCAAGTTTATTATCGCCCGGAAGCGGGCCGGTGCCGATCATATGCGAGTTCATAGCGCGTCTGGCCATTTCAAGATCGAGCGAACGCGATACCCAGTTGCCGAAAAAGTCGCGTTTAAGAACGAAAGCGGTATGCGAATTAAACTCTTCGTCGAAAGCTTTTTTCATTTCAGCCGCCGCGCCTTTAGAGCGCAAAAGCACATCGGTATCGCGGTAAACATAACCGGCGTCGCGCGGATCGACGAAGTAATTCATCGATATATTCCTGCCGCCGCAGATAAACCACTCTGAATCGGCTATTATTATTTTATCGTGGTTAGAGCCTATTAAATTTCTGATGTTGCCGATAGCGCTGAGAATTCTCTGGCTGACGGCATTATAAGTTTTAATTTCGACGTTGGGAACGCCGAGCAATTCCTGCAGATAATCCTGGCCTGCCATAGTTCTTGTGAGCGCTTTGGTGCCGCGCGCGTCCATCATAATTCTTATTTTAACGCCTTCACGGGCTTTTTTAAGAATAAGCCCCAGCATCGACATGCCGAATACATCTTTTTCAACTATAAAATAAGTTATATCGATAGATTGCTTTGCGTTTGAAAGTATGTGCCATCTGGCATACCACGATTCAACATTATCGGTTAATATTCTTACCTGGGCAGTCTGATTGCCGCTCTGACGGGCGAGTTCATCGAAAACCCCCGTCGCGGTCAAACCGGCATTCGGCTGCTGAGCGTAAAGCGGCGCCAAAGCCGACAAACATAATGAAAAAACTAAAAGCATAACGGTTAAAAGCGTAAATCTCGTTTTCATATTAAGACCTCCATTAAAATATTAACTGCATTATTACCGGGCAATCGTATTATTTTATTTCTTTGACCGAGGTTATTATTTTATTGACTATTCCGTACTCGATGGCTTCTTCGGCGCCGAGCCAGAAATTACGGTCGGAATCTTTAGTGACCTTATCGAGCGGCTGGCCCGTGCCGTCGCTGATTATTTTATTGAGACGCTTTTTCATCTTGGTTATTTCCTCGGCTTCGATCTTGATATCGGTAGCCTGGCCGTAAGCGCCGCCCGAAGGCTGGTGTATAAGATAGCGGGTATTTACAAGCGAATAGCGGTTTTCTTTTTTAGCGGCAAGATATATCAAAATACCGGCACTGGCGACCCAGCCGGTGCCTATCATTATTATTTCAGGCTTAACGAACTTGATCATGTCGTGTATTGTGTCGCCGGCCTCAACATGGCCGCCCTGAGTGTTTATGAGTATTTTAATAGGATCGTTGGACTCCTCCTGCAAAAATAAAAGCTGATTGCAGACGCGCTCAGCTAATTTCTGACTGACGCCTTCGCTTATTATAATAGTTCTGGTCTTTTTAAGCACCTCAAAACTATCCATAGGTTTCTTTTTGTCGTCGTGGTTATCTGCACAGGGCATTTTTTCTTCCTCCAAATATATTTCTTTTATTTTTATTGATAAACATAGTTAGGCATCTTTGTAATGCTTGTGTGTTTAGTCTGTATATTATACAATACGACGGGCCGGTATGTCAATTAAATTATAATTCAGCGATCCATTTCAAGGAACGCGACGGGGGAAAAGGAAGGACCAATGGCCCTCCCTTTTCCCCCATGGCCCCCTTTTCTCTCCCTGAATATAAAACTGCGCTCGTGCGGCCGCACGAGCGCAGTTTTG
>CAYTCW010000262.1:0-2924 GCA_964436235.1 uncultured bacterium | reverse complement strand
GAGAGGGGGAGGGTCTAAGGGAGGGGGAAAGGGTTGCTAACCCTTTCCCCCTCCCTTATTAAAAATAATCGTCAATCTGTTCGTTAAATTATTTGCGTTTTGTCTTTAATTTTTGTATAATATATCTTATAAAATTAAAACAGATCAAATCGGGAGGTATTTAATGAAAAGTGTTATAGAAGATGTGTTCCGGCATCTTAAAAACGGCGGGGCGAGTTATTCGGATATCAGGATAATAAATATGACTGAAGAAGGCGTTGCCACTAACAACGTTAAAGTTGATAATTACAGCATATCCACCGATGAAGGTTTCGGCATCAGGGTTTTTTACAACGGCGCGATGGGTTTTGCCTCATCGAACTTAGTCACTGAAGCTGAAATCAGGCGTGTTGCCGATTTCGCGTTTTCGATAGCGAAAGCCTCGGCGCTTACCGTGGATAAACCGGCTAAACTCGCGCCATGCGAAGCCGTTAAAGATAAATACACCACGGCCATAGAGATCGACCCGTTCAAGGTATCGCTCGATGAAAAGCTCGGCCTTTTATTCGACTGTGAAGACCTTATGAAAAGCGTTAAAGGCGTTTCGATGACCAAGGGATTTTTAAAATTCTGGAAAACCGATAAAAAATTCTACTCATCCGACGGCGCGGATATTGAGCAGACCATATATGAATCGGGCGGCGGCATTGAATGTTACTCCATCGCAAACGGTGATTTCCAGAAACGCTCATTTCCGAACTCATTTCGCGGCAATTACGGCACCGCCGGATTCGAATATATTAAAAAACTCGGCATCAAAGAAAATTCCGAAAGAATCGCCCGCGAATGCGTCGCTCTCATCGACGCGCCGCAGATGCCTTCCGGCCTTGCCACGCTTATTATCGGCGGCTCGCAGCTCGGCCTTCAGGTGCATGAATCATGCGGCCACGCCGTCGAATTAGACCGCGTTCTCGGCCTCGAGGCAAGTTACGCCGGCACTTCGTTTTTAACGCTGGATAAGCGCGGCAGTTTCAAATACGGCTCTAAAATAGTTAATTTAATAGCGGACGCTACCATACCGGGCGGCCTCGGCTCGTTTAAATACGACGACGAAGGCGTAGCGGCGCAGCGTATTGAGATAGTAAAAGACGGAATATTTTTAAATTATCTTTCATCGCGCGATACGGCCGCCTGTCTCAACGAAGCCTCGAACGGCACGGCGCGCGCGGACGGCTGGGCGCGCATTCCGATTGTCAGAATGACTAACGTTAATTTAGAACCGGGCGAGCCGAGCTTCGATGAATTAATCGCCGACACTAAAGACGGGTACTATATTGATACGAACACATCCTGGTCGATAGACGACAAGCGTATCAACTTCCAGTTCGGCTGTGAGATCGCATGGGAAATTAAAGACGGCAAGCTCGGAAAAATCTTTAAAAACCCTACTTATTACGGCATCACTCCGGAATTCTGGGGCAATTGCGACGCAATATGCAATAAAGACCATCAGATGATATGGGGCACGCCGAACTGCGGCAAAGGCGAACCGGGGCAGGTTATGCATGTAGCGCACCGCACATCGCCGGCAAGATTCAGAAATGTAAGGGTAGGTGTTAAATAATTATGATATTCGGTGAAAAAGAATTCTCAAAAATTTACGATCATATTAAAGCGGGTTCTAAATTCGATAAATTCGATGTATTAATAAACGCTTTCGACAGCAAATTGACCAGATTCGCCAATTCCGTCATTCATCAAAACGTGGCCGAAAAAAACTTCTCGGTTCTGCTGCGCGGGGTTAAAAACAATCGTGTAGGCGTAGCATCGGTCAATTCGAGCGACGGCGCCAAACTCGACGCGCTTATTAAAAATGTAGAAACTATTATCGGTCTGAAAAAAGAAGACGAAGACGCGAGCATTGTGGATAAATGGGACGAAATGCCGTCCTACACGCAGTTCTGGAACGAAGATACGGCCGCATACACTCCGCGGCAGATGGCTGAATCGGTGGATATAATCCTTAAAAAAGCTAAAAGCAATAAAATCGACGCATTCGGCGCGCTCGAAATAAATCTGACCGAGCTATTTTTCGCTAATTCCTACGGCCTTAAAAGATACAATCCAGTTACCATGGCTTCGGTCAATGTGACGGCGATGGGCGACCATTATACCTATGCGGGACTTTCACTCGACCGTAACTGCGATATCAAAAAAATCGACTTCAATAAAATAGCGGATGAAGCCTGCGATATATGCCTGCGCGCCAAAAATCCGAAAGATATCGAACCGGGCCGTTATGACGTAATATTATCGCACCAGGCCGGTGAAAATCTGTTCGGTATGTTGAGTTATCTCGGTTTTTCCGCGCGCACTTACCAGGAAGGACGAAGTTTTTTATGCGGCAAGCTCGGAAGCAAGATATGCGGCGAAAATATCACTCTGTGGGACGACGGTCTCGATGTAAACGGCCAGCCCATGCCTTTTGATTTTGAAGGCGTCAAAAAAGAAAAAGTAATGCTTATCGAAAACGGCGTGGCTAAAAATATAGTTTACGACACTAAAACCGCTAAAAAAGACGGCAAAAAATCGACGGGCCACGCGCTGCCTGCCAATTCATCCTACGGCCCGCTTCCGTGGAACCTTTTCGTAAAACCTGGCGAGCACAGCGTTGAAGATATGATCAAATCTACTAAAAAAGGCCTGTTAGTAACTTCATTCCATTACGTTAATATAGTCAATCCGCGTGATACAACTATAACCGGCATGACCAGAAACGGCACTTTTATGATCGAAGACGGCAAAATCGCGTATCCGATTAAAAATCTGCGTTTTACAGAAAGCATCTGCGAGGCGCTTTCTAACGTTGAAATGCTTGGCAGCGACCCGAAGTTGATGGGCGATTCATTCGGCGGCACGGTGCTTCCGACGATGAAGATCAAAAA
>CAYTCW010000261.1:0-2929 GCA_964436235.1 uncultured bacterium | reverse complement strand
TTAATTTAGTATAATTAAATTAAGAAGATTAAAATAAAAGCGAAAGGAGGGGTTATTATGAGTGAAAACAATCAAAATCATCCTGCAGGCAACAATTTACAACAACAACCCGCGCCGGGAAACTCCGCGTTCAGGCAAAATTCCGGGGCGCAAAATCAAACGGAGGCCAACGATTATCACGAGCTGCCGCCGGAGCAAGATCTGTTAGTTTCTTTTAAAAAATGGTTGGTAGATAACAATCCTTTTTATTTATTAAGCGTATTTTTCATGTTCTGGGGCCTTTATTTAGCCAGCGTTGACGGCGCCACGGGTCGCGGGCCCGAATCGCTCAAGGGCCTTTTAATTTTTTACGCGGTCGAAAATATATACGAATTAATAATGTTCGCCATGGCTCTCTACCTTCTGCATAAGCGCGTCAACCAGCCTCATGGAAGGCTTTTAGTCTTTTTTATGATCATATTTTTATGTGACGCCACTATGTATCAGTCGGTGATAGCCAGTTCATGTGCCATTGACACGATCTGGATCGGCGCTTCGGTATCGGCGCTTTATTTTATACTTGCAGCGCTTAAAATAGGGTTATTGATTCACTTTTTAAGGATCAAAATTTGTTACGAAGCGCTTTTTTACTCGTTATCTTCATTAGCGCTTCTTTATTTCATCCCGCATATCATCAATTATTTAGTCATTACCAACACTTCCAATTACAACGTATGGTGGATATTTTACGATATAATGCTTATCGCCTCGCTGATTCAGCTTCCCGTAATAGCGGCTAACTGGAATAAAAAATACGAAGATTTCATTGACGAACGCGATAATAAATACTGGGGCGCGGCCGAACTTTATTTTTATAGATTGATCGTCATTATCCCTTTTATAGCGGTCCCCGTCCAGATTTTATTAAACGCGGCAAGCGATTTAAAATCAATCGATCACAGTTTTTCCAACTTCGATTACGGTTTCGTGCCCTATATCCTATTTTCAGTATTTTTCATTCAATCGGTATATAAAAAACTCATCAACTCATATTTTATATCGCTGAACGCCTACGATTTCACCTGCACACTCGTTATATTCGCGGCCGCGGTGATAACTAAACCTATCGATATATCGGTATTCGGCGATACCGCCCTTTATCCGCACCGCATAAATATTTTTTTAATAATAGCAGCTAATATAATATTTTTCATAACACGCAAAAATTACATGAGTATTTCATTCGCGGCCGTTTTAGGCTTGTACTACACTAAATCGTATTATTACGGCGTGGTCGATTATATCAATTCATCGGCCGTGATGCGGGCCGCTTCGTTTATAGTGGTTTCGTTCATAATGCTCGCGGCCGGATTCGTGTTGAGTCTATCGGTCCGCACGCCGGCGCCCGTCCCATTAACCGCGGGAAGCAGCGGCACAGACAGCGGTATTAAGGAATCAAAAGAAGGTAAAGATTCATAATGGGCGTTCAATTTATCGATATCGTCGGTTATAACTCGAAATTCGCGCACCCTGGCGGGGCCGTCCTTTTTTACGCACCCCCGCCCGGGCGCGGCGAAACCATCAAACTTCGTTACGGCAAAGATAAAGACGGCGCGCTTCATTCATTTATTTTAGCCGGCGACACCCCGCTTTTTAAGTGGCGCCGCCATGAAAATATTACCGGATTTCAAGCCGGCGCCGGCCGCGGCGCTATAGATAAAAACCTTCTCGATTTAATCCGGAACCAATGCGGCACAGCGGCTGATTTCAACATTAAAGCGGCCTATGAATCATCTTTAGACTTATTGAACGCGCTCGAGCCGGGGTTTTATCTTCTCGCCTTTAACGATCATTTTCCAGTTTCAATCATCGGCGGCTTCTTCGGCGAATTGCCTGCAAACGATTACCAGTATTATAAATTCAACTATCCACACGCAAAGCCGCAAGCATTTCCGGCATATTTAGTTCCAACGGCCGCGCCCGCCTCCTTAGATATCGTAAAAATCAAACACTATCGCGAATTAATTAAAACAGGCGCCCCGATTTTTGCTGCCGCGCTCTATTTCGACGACTTCATGAGTCTTATCTTAAAAGGCCACCATAAAGCGGCCGCTGCTTACTTAGAAGGCCGTAAATTGACCTGCCTTACCGTAATTCCATGCTCAGGCTACGCGCACGATAATAAAAATATCACGACTCTCTTTTTCGGCTGCGATCAAATCGATGCCGCCGGTATCGCCGGCGATTATATAACCGAAATGATAAAAATTAAAGAAAACAAAACACTCAGCGAAGATGAAACGCATAAAAACGCCTCGATAATAAACGAAGAATGGAATGTCAAATTTAATGTTTTAGATAGCTTCTTATTCGATATACCGGACGGTAGCGCGTGCGATAACTCGCCGCAGCTGGATATGAAGAATAAGCCCGTTTATGAAAGTTTTAGATTAATAGAAGGCCTTTCGATTCTCGGCGATTTAAACGATAACAGGATCGAGGCTCTTTTAAATTCACCCTCACCCGATTACAGCGCCATCGAAATAGCCCTCGACATGCTTATAGAAACAAACGATAAGCGCGCATACGGCTTCGCATATAAAATAGCAGGCTCGCAAACCTATATAGGCCTCTGGACGGCCGCATTTACATATCTGTCGCAATTTAGAAATAAAGAAGTGGAAGATTTATTTATTAACTACCTGATAAACGACGAATGCGCCGTCGCCGATATAACCCGAATAGCCGATAATTATCTCGAACAAAAATAATATAAATGAATGACATGATTTTTTTAATTATACAGGTAGATATGGAACGGGAGAAGGAAGATGGGGAACGAGGAACCGGGATGGGGGGCAAGAAAGGGTCGAAGACCCTCTCTTGCCCCCCATAGCCCCATAAGCGCTAACTTAACTAAAATATTTTTCGTGTTGTAAACGTCTATTTC
>CAYTCW010000260.1:0-2939 GCA_964436235.1 uncultured bacterium | reverse complement strand
AATTAGGCGAACCGCAGCCGTACGCGATTGCCAGCCGGCAATAAATCGCAAGCCATTTTTCCTCCGCGATTTCGCGTAATAGAAAGCAGAAATCGTCTAAAAACCAGTCTATAAGTTTGGAGTAATCGGCGTTATTATTAAACCATAAAGCGGCTATGGATTCAGCCTCGGCGCGCTCTAAATACATTAATTCGCATATCATGGCTAAGGTTTTATCGAGCGGCCCTGATAAAATCCACCTGGCGTCAAGTTCGTTTATAAATAAATGTTTTATATCGCCTGAAAATCCGGCTATAAAACTATCGGCATTTTCGAGCTCCGGCGGCTTGGCTTGCACCGATGATTTAGTTTCGGGTTCGCTCAGTTCTAATTCTTCTTTAGCCGCTTTACACACGGCGCTCAAATCCGCGCCGACTTTCATTAATTCGGTTTCGCCGCAATCGAGAATATCTTCGGCGATATAATCGATATAAGGATAGGCTTTATAGAGATGCGGCGTCATTCTTAGCTGTCTGGAAAGCATGGGGGCGAGTTGCAGATAGAATCCTTTTCTTTCGACTATTTCTTTTTCGCCCATATAGCAGCCCGAAAGAAACGCGAAGTAATCGTCGAATTTATTATTAAAAAAAGTCCTGCGCATCTGTAAAATTATATCCGGCCACCGGGCCGCATCGAGCGGTATTTTATTTTCACCTATGATATTTGCCTGCATTTCACTCTCCAATTACACATAAATATAAATTAACAACATATAAAATTATAAAGTTTTCAAACTTAAAAGGTGAGCCGTGACGCATAAGGCGATAACCAGCAATAAAACTTTAAGGTATATCAGCGAAACCACATATAGCGCGCAGTAGCCGATACTCAACCAGAGCAGGGTTATCGAAGCGAACTTAGTTTTATACGGCACGGCGCGGCGTTCGCTGTAATTACGGATATAATCGCCGAGGATCCCGTTATTGATAAGCGCTAAATAAAGCCGGTCGGAGCTTTTAAGAAAACACGCCGCGGCGAGAAGCAAAAATGGCGTAGTCGGCAGTAGCGGAATGAAAATTCCTACGACGCCGAGGGCTGTTGAAAGCGTTCCCGCAAATATTAAAAAATACTTTTTAACCGTTTTACTTAACATCATTTAAATTTTTACAGTAATTCAAAACTCGCTATAATTTTTTCGAATGCTTTTTCATACTTTTCGAATTCACCTTCAGGCGCGAGGCACGCCAGTAGAAAACCGGCTCCTTCATAAGCCAGCACGGTATTTTCATTAACCAGGGTTATCACATTTTTTTTACCGGCCTTATGTGCGAAGCGAACGCGCATTCCTTCGCAGCCGGATATTTTTATCGGGCCCTCAGATATTTTTTTATAATCTTTAAGCATGGATGAAAGGGCTGAAAGCCTGCCGTCTATAATAGTTTTTGCCGACATATTACCGGGCGCGGAAAAAATCACGAGGGCGAAATCCACGCCGTCGGCTCCTTCCGCTTTAGCGCTTACAGTGGCTATATCGCCTTTTTTCTCCTCGGTCAATTTCCAGCCCGACTCAGGCAGGCTTATACGGCAGCCGTATTCGGCGTTGGTATAAGTATTTCCGGCAAGGCCTGTTTTTACTCCGGCGGGCGTCTTTTCGCTTTCAATATCGATCACAGAAATTCCGAGGTTATCTATAAGTTTAACGCGCACGGTCTGGGTGCCGTTGACGGTATCGGAATCTATAAACTTGATGTGCGACGCGCCTGATATAAATTCGCCAGCGCCGGCATCGACGGCGATCCATTTTTCACCGATATAAACTTCATTCCACATATGTCCCATCCAGCGGCCGCCGGCATTAGTAACGCCGAGCGAAATTTTTGCGGGGATTTTAAGCGAGCGGACCAGAGCCGCGAATAGTATGGCATTTTCGCTGCACTTACCGCGTTTCAGCTTAAGAACCTGCGGCGCCGAAAGAGTTTCGGCTATAAAATCGGTCTTTATATTCACATTGATCCATTTAAGGATATTACTGACTATTTTCACGGCGTCGGATTCACCGGCGGCAAGTTCAGCAGCCAGTTCGACTACGGCCGTATCGGATGGCGTAATAAATTCAGATTCACCGATATACTTTTCCATACCGGCGGCCGGTTTTAATGCGCCAGAAGGCAAAGCGCCCATATCGACGCGGCTTAATTCGAGGGCGACTTCATATATGCCGTTATCGCATTTATCTGATATGATTTTCTGGCGGTTATCGGTCAAAACAAAATCCTGCAAAGTTATATTCATCCAGCGCAAGGCGATTTTAGCCGTTTTAATTTTTTTCATATTTCCAAGCGGCCTGTCTATTTCGATGGTCAGGTCGGTATCGTCATTGGGCACTACGGCGAGTTTATCCTTTATTTTTTCATCGGTCCGGTAAGATTTACTATCAACCTTAATAAGCGTTTCGACTGAGCGCACCGAGCTTATAACGCCTCCTTCGGAATCGATTACAACTATTTCCGGCATATTGCCTTCGATAGTCACTTCAGCCTCTACGGTTCCTTCATTTTTAATTACTCTGACATCGGCGCGACGAATATAACGCATATCGAATATATTGACGGAAAAAGTCTTTTCGGCGGCCCGGCGAACTATAAGCTCAGGGAGGCATACGCTAAAATAAAGACCGGCGGCGTCAAAAGTTTTTTTACTGACGGTACCGCACTGATCGTCATAGGTTACATTCAACTTTCCGTCTTCGACGGCGCCCGTAATTTTTTCTGACTTCACTTTATAAGAAGCGGTGGAAGAAAAAGAAACCGGGTTTAAATTTTTATCGGTGATCAGAATCGTATTTTCTTTAATATCCTGCTGCGACATTCCGACCACGTCAACTTTAAAAGCTTGTTCCACGGTATATTCGACCGTTTTATCGTCCGGCGCGCTAATTTTAAGATGTTCATAGCCGAATG
>CAYTCW010000259.1:0-2939 GCA_964436235.1 uncultured bacterium | reverse complement strand
GCGTTGAGATATTCGGCCGCGAATTCCATGTCTTTTAATTGTTCCAGCAAAAATTTATGATAATCTTTTTGTTGATCTTTTTTCATCGATTAAGCAGCCTTTTTGTCAGGGTTTAAAAATCCAAGTTTTTCGGCTGTAGCATAAGAAGAGGAAAGTCTTTTGCTTATTGCATCTTCAAGGCTTAAATTTTTAACTTCTTCATATGCCTCATTTTTACATTCCCAGATTTCGATAAGCGCTTTCGAATCTTTAGTTTTCTTCTTCATAAACAACCTCCAGAGGCGTCGCCATTTTAAATACATTAGTGATTTCTTTCATTTCCGGCGCATCGTCGGCAAATAAAAAATTGATCACCGATGTGTCCAGATATATTTTTAATTTGCGCATATTTCCCCTTTATGGTAACTAAATCGTTATCTATATCTTTTATTATAGCATAAAACGGCTCGAAAGTCGAGTTTTACATAAAAGCCGTTATCGGATACAGCCCGCGAACATAAAATTCAGACTTTACAGCACTTCGCTGATGGCTACAATTCTGCCGAACTGTCCGGCTTTCACTTCGATTGCCGGCTGGCAGTTTCTGGCGAGATCGGCGATCCTTGCCTTCAACTCGTTGGTCAACTTTTCGCCCGCTATTTTGCCGTCATCGGTCACGCCAACCAGTATAACGCCGCCAGACACCTGAACAACATCTTCGCAACCAGCGAGCTTTCGCGGAATTCAGTTGTTGCAAAATTTGCAACAACTGCAAGTGATGTAAAATTCTATCAAGTCGGGCACTACTCTCTCGATGCAATTATTTCGGGGGGGTTCGACATAATGTATCCGGCGGGCAGATAGCGCTGAACTGCGCCTTCGTTTGCGAAGTTGCTTATAGCGCCTGAACGCGGCCGCTTCGAGGCCGCGAAGCGGACTCGAACTAATGATAAAAAATGAAAGATATCATCTGGAAATTTAATATTTAAAACTTATAATAGTTTTTTATATTTATATTTATATTTATATTTATATTTATTGAAAAAACGGGCGTTTTTATGATATGATAAAGATCATAAAATAGCTTCGTTATAAAAAAGGAATTTCAGGCTTAAATACAGGCGATTATTTGAAGATTTTACTTACTAAGAAAGTAAATTAAACTCGGGGTGGCATGGTGATAACTAAAGAAAAACATATAGAGATGCTGGCCGATCTTGAATCCGCGGGCATCGAGCGCACTACGGCGATTAACGACACCGATAAATTTTCGCAGGCGGTTTGCGCTTTTTCCAACGACATGATCGATTCGCGACAGCCCGGCTATCTTCTGATAGGTGTAAAAAACGACGGCACACTTTCAGGGTTGAGCGTAACCGGCCAATTACTCCAAAACCTCGGCGCGTTAAGGTCAGGCCGAAATATCCGGAGATTTGTCGAGCATATTGCGTGAAATGGAAATAAGGATCAAGTCCGGAATTCAAACGCATATTATAAGTTCATCCGGATTGCAGGAAACCATAGCCGCAGATTATCCGATCGTAGCGCTGCGCGAACTGCTTTTAAACGCGGTTGTGCACCGGGATTATCAGTCGAATTCTCCGATCAGATTTAGCCGGTTTTCTGACAGAATCGAAATCCAAAGTCCCGGTGGACTTTACGGCGGCGTGACTCGCGAAACGCTTTCCAGAATGAGTAGTTATCGCAATCCCGTAATAGCCGAGTCACTTAAGGCGCTTGGCTATATCAATAAATTCGGATACGGCATTCAGCGCTCCGAAGCGGAACTAAAGCGTAACGGCAGTCCCGCGCTCGAATTCGAAATTGAAAGTTCAGCCTTTCTCGTCAAAATCAAAAGGAGACAATTATGAAGACCGTCGCATTTTTTAACAATAAAGGCGGCGTCGGCAAAACTTCCCTCGTTTACCACCTCGCATGGATGTACTCGCAGAACGGCCTGCGCGTTCTTGCCGTTGATCTTGACCCGCAATCCAACCTCAGTTCTATGTTCCTCGACGACGAGCGCCTCGTTGAATTATGGAACCCCGATGATGAAAAATCCATATATAATTCAATGCATCCGCTCATGAACCGAACCGGTGACATCAGCGCGCCTTTCGTTGAAATGCTCAATGATAACCTTGGATTAATTGTCGGCAATCTGAAATTATCCCGGTGCGAAGACCTTCTGGCTGAAAACTGGTCAAAATGCTTAGATGGCAAAGAAGACGCATTCAGGGTCATTTCCGCGTTTTACCGCATTATCTTAAAAGCGGCGGCATCGGTTTCGGCTCAAATAGTTTTAATCGATGTAGGACCCAACCTGGGTTCCATCAATCGTTCGGCGCTTATTTCAGCCGGACGGATAATAGTTCCTATGGCAAGCGACTTATTTTCATTACAGGGCCTCGAAAACCTCGGCCCCACTTTAAAAGATTGGCGTAAAGGCTGGAAAAAAAGGCTCGATGAAGTGCCGGCCGGCCTTTTAATTGATCTTCCTGAAGGTGAAATGGTTCCGGGAGGATATGTGGTTCTTCAACATAATGAAAAATCCGGGCGTCCCGTTAAGGCATATCAAAACTGGCTCAATAAAATTCCTTCAGTTTACCGAAAGGCCGTTCTGGACGAAGCTGATGAAACCGCACCGATGCCCGATAGCGATCCATACCTGCTTGCATTGCTCCGGCATTACAGAAGTTTAATGCCGATGGCGATGACGGCTCATAAGCCGATGTTCCACTTGAAGGTCGCCGACGGCGCGATAGGCTCGCATATGGACGCGGTTCAGGCGTGTTATCGCGACTTTAACTCGCTCGCAAAAAAAATAGCGGACGGATTGGGAATAGACATGAACAATTAATTGTTATTTTTAACATTTAATTTTTTGTGTTTTTAAATAAATGTTATTTTTAACAATTAATTGTTAAAACTATTGATAACAGTAGATAATAAATGTTACC
>CAYTCW010000258.1:0-2949 GCA_964436235.1 uncultured bacterium | reverse complement strand
AATTACCCGAAGAAGACTGGAAGAATGTTGAGATTATCGGCTGGATGTATCAGTTCTATATGTCAGAAAAGAAAGACGAAATTGTAAAAGCTAAAAGAAAGTATAAAAACATTGAAATGTCAATAGTAACGCAACTTTACACTCCAGACTGGATGGTCAGGTATATGGTAGATAACACACTTGGGCGCTTGTGGTTAGAATCTTATCCAGAGTCGAACTTGCGTTCTAAAATGGAATTTTATATTGAGCCGAGAAACCTTACGAATGAAGAAAAAAGAGAGATTAAGGCTAATGCTTTTAACAATATTAAACCAGAAGAAATTAAATTTCTTGACCCCGCTTGTGGTTCGGGGCACATTCTTGTTTATGCTTTTGATTTGTTATTTGAAATGTATAAAGAGTCAGGCTACATTGAGCGTGAAGTTCCTAAACTTATTTTACAAAACAATCTATATGGTCTTGATATAGATGAGAGAGCAACACAATTAACTTGTTTTTCGATATTAATGAAGGCACGGTCAAAAACACATAAAGTTTTTGAAAGTAATGTGGATTTGAATATACATTGTTTCGTAGAAACTAATGAAATTGATGTAAATGAGCCTAATTTAAAGATGTTAGTTGAATCATTTCAAAATTCCAAAACAATAGGTTCGTTGCTAAAATTTCACAAACTAAATTACATTACAATTGAAACAGAAATTAAAAACCTAACAGATTCAGGTGATATGTATCGAAAAGCTTATGCCGAATTACTTCGCAAAGCATTTACTATTTCTAAGGTTTTATCTGATAAATATCACTGTGTCGTCACTAATCCGCCGTATGCTGGCAATAAATATTTACCGACCGATATTTCAACTTTTGTGGGCAACGAGTATAATAATACTAAATATGATTTATTTTCCTCATTTGTAGAAAAAAGTATAAGTTTATCGTTAAATCGTGGATATCTGGGTTTTGTAACGCCCTTCGTATGGATGTTTATTCAATCTTATGAATATTTAAGAACACTAATATTAGATAATATGGCAATAATAAGTTTAATTCAACCTGAATATAGCTCCTTTTTTGAGTCGGCTGCTGTTCCGCTATCTACATATACCTTAAGAAACATTAAATTCAATGTGAACGGTGACTATATTCGTTTAACCGATTTTAAGGGGGCTGAAGCGCAGCCATTAAAGTGTTTAGAAGCAATTACTAATCCTAATGTATCATTTAGGTATTCTGCTAAAAATTCAGAATTCTCCAAAATACCCGGCTCGCCGATTGCATATTGGGCGAGTGACAAGGTGCGTGAGATTTTTCAGAACGAAAAGAAACTAGGAGAGATTGCAAAACCAAGACAAGGTATGGCTACTGCAAACAACAATAGATTTTTAAGACATTGGTATGAAACAAATTTCAATAATATAGGGTTTGATTATGATAGTCGTGAGACTTCTCAAAAAAGTGGTTTAAAATGGTTTCCATATAATAAAGGTGGCGATTTTCGTAAGTGGTATGGAAACGGAGAATATATTGTAAATTGGTTTAATGATGGTGAAGAAGTAAAAACCTATGTATCAAGTCAACCTTGGGCACAAAAATTATTTAACCCTGTAACAGGAGTAATAAAAAACCAACAATTTTATTTTAAAGAATGTCTTACATGGTCGTTTATAAGTTCCACTAATTTTGGTATCAGATATTCTCCTAAAGGATTTGTTTTTGATATTGGTGGCTCATCAATATTTTTAAATCCTGATGAATTAAAATACATTCTAGCTTTCTTATGTTCAAAAATCACTTTTGAATTTTTAAAAATTCAAAATCCGACTTTAAATTTTCAGGCCGGAAATATTTCAAGTTTACCTCTGATTTTTTCTGAACAAAAGAAAAGTGAAATTGATTCACTTTCTTTATCATGTGTTTCTATTTCGAAATCCGACTGGGATTTCTTTGAAACGTCATGGGACTTTAAACGACATCCGTTATTTACTCATAAAACGCCTTCGGGTTCGCTGCTTGACGCCTTTGAAAATTGGCAAAAGTTTACTGAATGTCAGTTTAATAAGTTAAAGAAAAACGAGGAAGAGTTAAATCGCATATTCATTGATATTTACGGCCTTCAAGACGAAATGACGCCCGAAGTAGAGGATAAAGATTTAACTATCAGAAAAGCCGACAAAGAGCGCGAAATTAAGTCGTTCATATCTTATGCGATTAGTTGTATGATGGGCCGTTATTCACTCGACAAGGAAGGGCTTGTATTTGCCGGCGGAGAATTTAATAAAGACAACTATAAGACCTATGCTGTTGACGACGACGGCATTATCCCGGTCCTCGGCGACGCATGGTTTAACGACGATATAGTTGCCCGCTTCATTGACTTCGTTAAAGTAACTTTCGGCGAAAAGAACCTTACGCCAAACCTTGATTTTATAGCCGAAGCGCTCGGTAAAACTTCAAACGAATCTACCGACCAGAGAATCCGTAAATACTTCCTGACGGAGTTTTACCGCGACCACCTTCAGACTTATCAGAAGCGGCCTATATATTGGTTATTCTCCTCCGGCAAGAAACGGGCGTTCAATGTCCTGATATATATGCACCGCTATACTCCCGCGATGCTCGCTAAAATAAGGGTTGATTACCTTTTGCAGCTGCTCGTTAAACTTGAAACCGAAAAACGCACTCTTGAAAATATGTCGCAGAGCGGAGATTTAAAGCAGAAAAAACAGAACGATAAGCGGTTCAAGGAAATAGACGACCACATCATCGAAATCCGTAAATACGACGAATTATTACGACACTTCGCCGACAAAAAGATAGAAATCGACCTCGACGATGGCGTAGCATATAACTATACCAGATTCGGCAATCCCGAGAAAGGCGGCGGCGACCTTGTTTATTACGACACCTACTTCAAGAAGGACGACCTGTTGAAGGCGTGCGAGTGGAAGA
>CAYTCW010000257.1:0-3030 GCA_964436235.1 uncultured bacterium | reverse complement strand
GTGTGCGGCCCGACGCCGTATTTATCGTCAAGATACTTAGCCTGTGATAATAGCGCGAGCGTCTCGAATTTATAATCGTAAAGGCCGTATAAAACGCCGATACCGACATCGTCGATACCCGCCCCATAGCACTTATCGAATATGGAAAGGCGTTTGTCGTAATCTTTTTTCGGGCCGCACGGATGCATTTTATTATAAGTTTCACGGTGAAATACTTCGTGGAATAATTGATAGGTGCCTATATTCGCGTTTTTAATTTTGATAAGATCGTCATGTTCGAGCGGGGCGAGATTAACGTTGACGCGCCTGATTTTATTGCCTTTATAATCGACCTTATATATAGTTTCGATAGCTTTTATAATATGATCTACGCCGCACTTCTTTAAATCTTCGCCGGCGACGAGCAATATGCGCTTATGTCCGCTTTTTAATATATTAAGAGTCTCCCGCGCCACTTCATCGAGCGACAGAGTCTTTCGAACGATATCTTTATTCGACTGTTTAAAGCCGCAATAATAACAGTTATTAACGCAATAATTCGAAATATAAAGCGGCGCGAATAAAACCATTCTGCGGCCGTATATTTTTTCTTTAACGGCCCTTGCCGCTTTTTTAATTTCGGCTATCATTTCTTCGTCTTCGCAGTTTAAAAGTGCCGCCGCCTCGCTTATTTCGAGCTGATTTATCTCCGAGCTTTTTTTAATGATCCTTAAAATTTCTTCTTTTTTTATATTTTTTTGACTTTCGATCAGGGCGTTAATTTTGTTTTCGTCTATTACCATATAACTCACCATTTTCTAATATAATTATTTCTCGTGTTATAATTACTTTTATGTTGACTATGCTGACTATTTAACTATTTGCCGATCGATCCGCCGCCGCGAGTAATTCTTTCTACTAACAACTAACGACTAACAACTTCCCCGGCCAGCGGCAGTCTCACCGTAAACACACTGCCTTTCTGATATTCACTTTCAACGGATACGGTACCTTTTTGCGCCGTCACAAATTTTTTAACCACCGACAGGCCGAGGCCGGTACCCGATATTTTAGAAGTTTCCTTTGTTTTGCATCTGAAAAACTCGGTAAACAGCCTTGGCAAATCTTCTTTTCGTATGCCATAGCCGGTATCTTTAACAGATATGACGCCGTAATCGCCGTCGTTATAATAGCGCACGCTCACGCTGCCGCCTTCGGGCGTGTACTTAATGGCGTTCGATATTAAATTATTAAGTATCATTTCTAAAGACTTATCGTCGGCTAATATCTGATTGTTTGCCGCAATTAAATCTTTTTCGAGCGATATATTTTTTTTCTTCATCTCCTGAGCGAAAAACTCCAGGGTATTTTCGAGTTTAGCGCTTATATCGACGGGCTTGATTTCAAGATTAAGGCGGTTAGTCTGATGACGGGATATTTGCAAAAGATCGTTAACCATCTCGAGCAGCGTTTCACTGCGTTCCTTGCAGCGGCCAAGTTTTTCGAGTATTTTATCTTTATCGGTGATATAGCCATCGAGTATAAGATAGATGTAACCGAGAGAAGCCGATATAGGCGCCTTGATCTCGTGAGCGACCATCGAAACGAACTGATTTTTGAGGTTTTCTACTTCCTTGAGCCTTGTTATATCGTTCAAAACAACGCAATAGCCTTCAATTTCGCGATCGGTTACCACGGCCGCGCAGGTCGCCTGATAAAATTTATCGTTGATTTTGATCTCTTTTTGAATCATTGTCAGCGTTTTATTCTCGATCATCGAATTAACGAGAGCTTTGATTTGATCGATAAATTCAGAATTATAATCGTTTATCTTAGTGTATAATTTTATCTTAGTTTCAAGGTCTATATTTTCAAAACATGGATTATATAAAACTATCTCGAGGCCGCTGTTAAGAACTATAAGGGGATTAGCCATACATTGCACTACCGTATGCATTTTTGACTTTTCCTGCCCGAGTATTTTAAGCGAGCGCTCGGCGTCTTCTTTAAGTTTTTTATTCTGAACTAAAAGCGTTCTTCTTGTCATGGATTTTTGAACGGCGTATATTATCTGCTCGGGGCTGAAAGGTTTTGAAATAAAATCGAAAGCGCCGTGTTTAATCGAATTAACCGCAGTATCGATAGAGGAATAGGCCGTAACCATAATAGGGACTATCGCCGGATATAATTCATTGATTTTAGTGATAAATTCGATGCCGTCCATGCCGTCCATCTTCATATCGACTATGGTTATATCGATATCGGCATGGTGGATTTTTAAATATTCGAGCGCCTCTATAGCCGAAGGAAAAGGCGTCGCTTCATAACCGTGTTTTCTGACGACCTTCGTCAGCGCTATTCTGAACTGGTCCTCATCGTCTATCACAAGAACTCTGCCCGCAAAATTTTCCATAATCAGGCGTACTCCTTATTTAATATTTTTTACAAACTTCGCGCTAAAATACATTAGACAACAGTGTACAGAGAATAGAGAACAGATGTGGATTTTTGACGATTTAAACAGATACTTTAATGCTTTTAATGGCTTTGCTTTTAAAATAGATAGCACCGGCGCACCCCAACCTTAACTGTTCACTATTCTCTATTCTCTATTATATACTCTCTGTTACTATCCAAGCAATCCCGCGCCGACGGCCGATTTAAGAGGCAGTATTATTTTGAAGGTGGTCGATTCGCCAAAAACGCTGTCAACGGTTATTTTTCCTCTATGCATCTTTATTATTCCGTAAACAACCGGAAGACCGAGACCGGTGCCCTTGCCGTAACCCTTCGTCGTAAAAAAAGGCGTAAAAAGTTTGGGCATTTTATCTTTCGGGATGCCGGTTCCGTTATCGGTAACTAAGATAACGAGTTCCTCGTCATGTTTTTCAACGGCCACCTTAATAATTCCCGGATTGCGTTTAGCCTCTACCAGAGCGTCTTTAGAATTGGAAATAAGGTTGGTGAAAACCTGGGAGATGGCGGTCGGATCGGCTTCTATTTTAATGCCGGGCGGGCAGTTTAATTTAACGGCGGCGCTGATACCGACGG
>CAYTCW010000256.1:0-3031 GCA_964436235.1 uncultured bacterium | reverse complement strand
CTTGTAGCTGTTGGCGCGGATATTAACGTACGCGACAGGAACGGCGATAGCGCGCTCGAGCGCGCCGCGGACAAAGGCTGCCTCGATATTGTCAAATTCCTCGTTGAAAAAGGGGCGGAAGTTAACAATTATAACGCCGATAACTGGACGCCGCTAATGAGCGCCTGCAACCGCGGATATTTTGAGGTCGTTAAGTTTCTGGTGGAAAACGGCGCAAGCATCGATTTCGCGGCCCGGTTCGGCAAGTTCGACGAGCGGACGCCGCTGATGCAGGCCGCGTTCTGCGGGCATGAAGAAATTGTGAAACTGCTTATTGAAAAAGGGGCCGACGCCGGTTATACCAATAAAAAAGGTGAAACGGCATTATCGCTCGCCGCGGCGAAGGGCCGCAATAAAATAGTTTCGTTATTGGAAGGCTCAGCTGGCGATTCGTTCGGAAAAACTTTCGGGCCCGTCGATCCGGACAAGCTGGAAAGCGTTTATGAAAAATTCGGCGATATTTACCTGGCGTTTAAAAACGGAACGGTCGAGAAGATCACCAGCGGAGGCTGCTGCAGAAACCCGGCAATGTCGCCAGACATGAAGTATCTTTGTTTCGTGAAGTTTTTTTCAGGCGCGGCATTTGATATGCCCTGCGGCGAAGTAGAAGTGACCGATCTGTATGCGGCCGATATGTCGAAAAGCGGAAAGCCTTCACTGATACTTCGCGGATCGAGGAAACTTGAAGGAGATACACGCAAGACCGACGTCGGCATACTCTTTCCTCAATTTTCTTACTACGGTTCTAAAATATACTATATGTGCGCATACGCAGGTACCAGCAATGCTATCAAATCGATCGATCTGAACTCCAGAAAGATCGAATTTTTAACTGACGGCAACAGCCTGCGAATGATATACGATGAAAAATACAGGGATCACTTCATTTCGGAGCGGCATAAATACGACGGCGAAAACGGCGCGAGAGACGTTTATTGCCTGATGGGCCCTGATGGCCGCGAAATTAAGGAAATAAGCGCGGAATTCGCTGACGTCGAAAAGGAATTTTTCAATGGCAAGTAATTCTGAACGCAGCGGGTTCATATTTTTGGCGGCGCTTCGAGGCCGCGAAGCGGACTCGAACTAATAAAAAACAAAACTTGAACGGGCGGGCCCTCTGAGAGATCATGCTATTGCTCTGTTTATTATAAGAGCGTGATATTATTTAACTTGAATTTTGTAAAGAAATTGAATATAATAAAATTAAGGCCGGTGCTCTGTTTCTTAATGCCTGGTTCGATCCGGGTCGATTTTATTTATTAAAAAAGCATTCCAACGGTTTTATGCGCTTTTTAAGGCGCGAAACTTAAGGAGATTTTATGAAATCTAAAGATGAAATATTAAAAATCATAGATTCGCTCGACAGGTTTACCGCAGATCATTTTGAAGATCAGGACCTCGATTTCAAGGAATGGAATTTTAAAAGTTTTGAAGATTGCGTCAACATGATCATTAAATATGCCGTATGTATGGCAAACGGCGGCGGCGGCGCTGTCGTTATCGGCGTCAGGGACAAGGTGACAGGCAGAACGAAAGCTATTTCAGGCATTCCCGAGAATCTTAATTTGAACGATCTCAGAAAAACCATAATTAAACGCACTGACCCTTCGATAATTGTCGAACTTGAGATTCTCGGATATTCAGACATTGATAAAAAAATTCTGTTGATGAAAGTTATTGGACAAAACCCTCCATATAGTCAGACCGACGGTAAGGCACACATCAGAATCGGAAAAGAATGTATGCCGCTAACCGGAACAATGCAAAAAGAATTACTTCTCAAATTTTGCGTAACTGACTTTACCGCTAATACCGTTGCTGGTTCCTGGAAAAGCCACATATCACCTATAGCAATGGAACATATCCGAAAAAGGCTTAAAGAAGATATTAACTCGGTTGAACTTGCCGGGCGTAATGACGAGGAACTTCTAACTTCGATCGGGGCGGTTGCTTCAGGTAAATTAACGATAGCCGGCCGGGAGGAATCTATAGAAAAATACGTTCCAAACCATGCATGGGACTTCAGAAAAATGAAAAGCTCCACTGATTATATTATTAAAAATGGCGGTTTACAGGCAATTCCAACGGCTCTTTACGAAATCGAAAGGCATCTTATGGCGGATAACCCTTCGATGACCGTTCAATCAGGCTTATTTCATTTCGAATATCCCACGTATCCAAGGATTGCTATGAGGGAGGCTATTCTCAACGCATTTTTGCATCGGGACTATAACTCTCCCGGAAGCGTTATGCTCAAATTATACAATAATTACCTTGAGTTGTCCAATCCCGGAAAATTTATCGGCGGCATTACTCCCGAAAATATATTACACCATCCGCCGATGACGAGAAATAATCATCTTGCAACACTTTTAGATAAACTTTCACTCGTTAACCGGACTAATCTGGGCGTTCCAAGAATTTATAAATCTCTTCTTGAAGAAGGAAAAGAACCTCCCATCTACCATGAGTGCGGAGATTTTATTATATTGACCATAATGGCTTCGCCTTTAAAACCTGAATATAACTCGATGATAAAGGCGCTTAACAACAGCGGTATCTGCCTTGACGTCGATCATCTTATTATCGTTCATCATCTTGTACGGCATAGAGAAATTGATTCCAATACCGCGGCCAGAATATGCCAGCGCTCTGCTGAAAAAATTAAAGAAACGCTCAGCTCTATGAGTAATGAAATGAAGATAATTGAACAGGGCGGCACAGGCAAGGGAAGGTATTATACACTTGCCAGGGAAATTTATACTCTGATGAAATCGTCAATTAATTATGATAAAGATAAAATTCTGGACAGAGAAAGCGTTAAGTTGAAAATTTTATCGATTTTAAAAGACAGGCGGTTAACAAATAGAGATATCAGACAGATTACAGGTTATGACCGCCAGCAGGTTATAAGACTTATGCGTGAACTTGAAATCGAGGGCGTTAAAATTGCCGGTCGTGGAATGGGCGCATATTATTCTTTAAACAGAGA
>CAYTCW010000255.1:0-3052 GCA_964436235.1 uncultured bacterium | reverse complement strand
TAAATAAAAAAGAGGGGGAATAAAAATCCTCCTCTTTTTTATTTATTATGCTAAACCGAATATAAATTACAGCTTTATTACTTCAACCCGCTCTCATCGGGATTAAGCGCGTTCGGCAAAGCCGAACCGAGTTTTTGGACTTTTCTTTTTTCAATAGTGTTTTTAATTAATAAACCCAATTTTTTTACTCCGGCCGGTTTTGAAATAAAGGCGTCCATGCCCGAATTAATGCATTCATCGTAAGTCCAGGGCATCATCGCGGCTGTAAGCGCTATTATAGGAGTATTGACCCCACCCGCGCGTATCTGACGCGATGCCTCGAAACCGTCCATAACCGGCATTTGAATATCCATTAAAACAGCGTCGTAATCATCTTTAGCTACGGCCTCAACGGCGAGCGCGCCATTTTCAACCCATATAACCCTGTGGTTATAATACTGCGTCAATAACTCGATGGTGATCTGCGCATTGGAGTAATTATCTTCGACGAGCAATATTTTACATGGATTTACGTCACTAAGATCGGCATCGGCGGGGCTTCCGATTTCATTAGGCTTGATACCGGGTATAAAACCGCCGCGGGTTAAATTCAATTTGAAAGAAATCGATATAAAGTTAGGATCTTTATTTTCTATGACGCGGAGTTTTTCGCCGCCCATAGTTTTAACTAAATTATTAGAATTGATGAGCTCGTCTTCTATCGAAGGCACGGGAGAAGACGCGTCTAAAAGTTTTCCGCCGGAATTCGAACGGCTGACGCTATTGCTAATTTCAAATTTGACAGCCGCCGTATTTAAATTATTATCTTCGATAACCACATTTAAATTAATAACGGCATTTCGGGCCGCCGAACTGATCAGGTATTGCACCGAATTTAATATTACGTAACGCAGCTTATTTATATCGGCGTTTATATTATAATTGAGACGCTCGTCGATATTATAATACAATTTAACGCCGCTATTAATCGCATCTACATTAGTTACGCTTATAACTTCGCAGATAATGCGTTCAAGATTAAATTCGCTCAGTTCCAATTTATCAATACACACTTGTCTCACCGGCCCATTTATTTATTTTTTTAATTCCGTTATTTAATGATCCACAATGTTAAGTATAGCAACAATCCCGGCAAAAAGCTATTTATTAATATCCATAAGCTCTCAGCGCCGCAAGTCTTTCATAACTCATCTGCGCGAAAGGCGAATAAGGATAGGATGCCGTCAGGCGCCTGTAAACTCTTACCGCGTCTTTATATATGTAGCCTTTTTCATATGCCTGACCGGCTTTGTAAAGCGCTTCGGCAGCGCGCTGATGAGCCGAATGCTCGTTTAAAAAACTTTCATACCATTTAGCGGCGTTAGAAAACTGATAACCGGTTTCACAAACTTCGCCTGCCGTAAAAAACCACAACGGACGGTTTGGCGAATAACGCAGTTCATTGATCATGGTCTTTAAAGTTTTTATCGCTTCGGAGTAATTATAAGTGCTCTTATATGAAAGCGCGAGATAGAACATTCCGCCTTCGTAATATTGCGATGATTTATATTTTTTGGTAAGGCGTTTGAACGAATCTATAGCCATGAAAAAATTATTTTCGGTGAAATATTTGAAGCCCTGCTGATAAAGCGCGCTGTCTTCATTATATCCTGGAGCCGGGTATGAAGGATACGAAGGCGGCGGTGGCTGCTGCGGGTAGGACGGCTGCGAAGGGTAAGTCGGTTGCGAAGGATAGGACGGCGTATTCGGGTATGACGGCGGCTGCGGCTGAGGAACGGGATTCGAAGGATAGCCGTTCGGATACGAAGCGGGCGAGCCGGGATAAAAATCGCCGGTTTGATGATACATTGTGCCGTCGGGCGACTGATGCGAATGTCCGATATGTGCGGGATCGTAGTGTTTGGAAACGCCGGCAGTCATATTTTTAGCGACATCGGAACGCGCGATGGAATTAGTTTTTTTGGTAAGATAATTTATGGCGTTTTTAGCCAGAATTATATGAGAACAATCGCCGCGGTTATAACCGTCGTAAAGTTTATTGCCGGGCGCGCCGGTGCCGTCGTCAAATGAAGAACTGTCGCCGAAAGCCACTACGCGGCCTTTTGCATTTTTTGGCGCCGAATAGCCCATCAAAAAACGGCCGGCCTGCTTGCGTGATTTTATAAGCGTAACCGCTTCAGGAACTTTAGCTACTACGGTAGTACCTGCCCATGTGCCCATGGTTTTTGCGCCGCTTAATATAGGATCGTCTGAATCGTTTATGGGTATCGGAAATTCACTTATGCTGTTGATTTCAAAAGTAAGGCCGAACTCGGGTATAACCTGATTTAAAACGCCTATCGCGTCTATACCGTCGTTATTGCGGTCCGCACCTTTGTGGTCGGCTATGGCAAAAAGCCCGCCGCCGCGTTTAACGAAATCGGAAATCGCCGCTTTTTCGGCGCTCGAATAAACCGAATTAGGTTCCGGAAGAACCAATATTGCCGCGTTTTTAAGAATATCGGCAGTAATCTGTTTTTTAGCGGCTACTACGTTAAAACCCATCTCTTTAAAAGTATCGGCGAAATCAGAAAAACCGCCGGTTATGGTCCAGTCGGCGTTTCCGGCCGTCTGCGCATGGCATTCGTCAAAAACTACATCCTGCGCCGCAAAAGCAACGGAACCCGAAAGAAGGCAAATTGATAAAACTAATAAAAACACCGATAAAACGATCGAAAAGGAATGTGATTGAAACGAACGATGATTTTGAAATTTTTGCATAAATTACTCTCCCCTTTTATTATTCAACATACTAAATACACTCAGTTGAGATTTACTCACTAATTATACAATAAATAACGGATAAAATCAATATTTTATTTGTATATTTTATTTGTATATTGTTTAATTATTTACCTGATAATATTATTTCGCAGTCTTATATTTTTCGCTAATCGCTATTATGATGTTTTAAAAAATTCAAAATATATTCAACCAGCTTTAATAGACATCTTTATCTAAGGGAGGGAGAAAAGGTTAGCAACCCTTTCTCCCTCCCTTAAACCCTCCCACT
>CAYTCW010000254.1:0-3063 GCA_964436235.1 uncultured bacterium | reverse complement strand
AAGCTAATGGAAATTTATTTAACGAAAATAAATAAAAAAAAGTTAAAAAAATGAAATTTCTTTGACAGGCTTATTATAAAATGTTATAATTATCCTTGAATAATAAAATTGTGATAGCAAATAGTGGTATCAAAAATATTTAATAAAGGGGTAATTATAATGTTTAGAGGATCGCTTAATTATAAGTTAAACTATTTTGCGTCTATATTTATAATCGTTTTAATATCCGGCTTTTATTGCGCGCCATCGGGTTTCGCGGCGGAAAACTCTTTGCTGGTAATGACCGGCGCTGCTTCGAAACCGGCTATGGAAGAACTCGCTAAAGAGTACGAAAAAAACACCGGTGTTAAAATTGAACTCAATATTAACGGCTCCGGTGTTTTGCTGTCACAGATAAAACTGACTGAAAAGGGCGATATCTACTTTCCGGGCTCCGTCGATTTTATCGAAAAAGCTAAAAGAGAAAATCTTATCATCGAAACCACCGAAACTAAAATAGTATATTTAGTGCCGGCTATAAACGTTAAAAAAGGCAATCCTAAAAATATCAAATCTTTAAAAGACCTTTGCAAACCCGGCATTAAATTAGTTATCGCGAATCCTGAAATGGTCTGCCTTGGAGTTTTTGCGGCGGAACTCGCCGAGCGTAATTTCAACGCCGAAGAAAAAGCGGCGTTTCGTAAAAATATAATTAATTACGTTGAAAGCTGCGAAAAAACCGCTAATGTGATATCGCTGGACGCGGCTGACGCGGTTATCGGCTGGAGCGTATTCGATAACTGGGACCCGCAAAGAATTGAAACCGTTAAAATCAATCCGGACGAAGTTATCAGAATAAGCTACCTTTCTGCAGCGGTGACTAAATATTGTAAAAATACTAAATTAGCCTTACAATTTATCGAATATATGAAATCGCCCGAAGGCGGCATGAAATTTTTCGAAAAATACGGATATTTTACCACGCCGCAGGACGCTTTGAAATATCTCGGAAAAGAAAAACCGGTCGGCGGCGACGAATACATAGTGCCGCAGGAATGGATGTTTAAGAAGTAGCAATGGGTTTATCTATGAGTCCTCTCCAGAAAGTCAAAAAAATGGCCAAATTGTGCCTGAAAACCATTGAAAAATGGTTGCCGGAATTCAAGAAATCGACTATTTGGAACGGGCTCATCTATTTTAGTTAAAATAAGCTTATTTTATCGCAGGAGAGCAATATAAGTGAATTTAAGAAATGCGGCCATAGCATTCGCTCTGATGCTGTTATCATTTTATTTAGTCCTTATAATTTCGCTTATGCCGTTTTTGACTTCAGGCGATTTTTATAAAATAATCACCTCTCAGCGCGTGTTCTATTCGATCAAATTAAGCGTGATCACCGCGGTAATCGCTACTTTTATTTCATTACTTTTCGGTGTTCCGGCCGGTTACGCGCTTTCGCGCTATCAATTCCGCGGACGCGCCATAGTTGACGCCGCGCTTGAAGTGCCGCTCATAGTATCGCCTATAGCGCTCGGCGCGCTTCTATTAATATTTTTCAAATCGTCGGCTGGCGCTTATATTCAAGATAACGCGGCGGTTTTTGTCTTCGAGATCAAAGGCATAATATTAGCCCAATTTATCACCAGTGCGGGAATTGCGGCGCGAATGATAAAATCCACTTTCGATGAAATATCCCCGCGATACGAAATGGTGGCCTGCTCGCTCGGCGCCTCGCCTTTTTATTCGTTTATCAGCGTTACCTTTCCGCTGGCGCGGCGCGGAATAATAGCCGCTACGGCCGTTACCTTCGCTAAATGCGTGGGCGAGTTCGGCGCGACGATGACGCTCGCCGGCACCATGCCGATGAAAACCGAAACGCTCCCGGTGTCGATATTTTTAAACCTGTCGTCAGCCGATATAGAGGGCGTGGCGGTGCTTATAATATTGCTTATAACCCTCGGACTTGCAACTATTTTATTCGCTAAAAAAATGGGGGTCGCCCGCCATGATTGAAATCCGCGATTTATTCGTTAAAGCGGGCGATTTTTCCCTGCAAAATATCAATTTTAATATCGAAGCCGGAAAAAGCCATGTTATAGTCGGCCCTACCGGCGCCGGAAAAACCCTGC
The DNA here is from genome assembly GCA_964436235.1 of uncultured bacterium. GTDB lineage: Bacteria > Muiribacteriota > UBA9980 > UBA9980 > UBA9980 > UBA9980. The sequence goes on along the minus strand of CAYTCW010000254.1, from coordinate 955 downwards.
TGCTTGAAAGCATTATAGGCTTCAGAACGCCTTCGGCGGGCGATATTATAATCTCAGGCGAAATCGTTACGAATAAACTTCCTCATCAGCGCGGCGTATCTTACGTGCCGCAGGATATATGCATTTTTCCTAATATGAGCGTTATAGATAATATATACTACCCCATCAAAGCGCGCGGCATCGATTTAAATAGCGTGCGTGCCCAGATAGATGAGCTTATTTCTTTTTTTAATATAGGCGGACTTCTTCAGAGATATCCGGCTAATTTAAGCGGCGGTGAGCGCCAGAGAACCGCTTTAGTTCGCGCTTTAGTGTCTAAACCCTCGCTTTTAATCCTCGACGAGCCGTTTTCATCCATTGACCAGTCGATGCGCGAAGATACCAGACGCATGATAAAAAGCGTCAATCAGAATCTGGCCGTTACTATTTTAATGGTAACCCATGATATCGACGAGGCATACTTTATAGGCGATGAAATATCTGTAATGATGCGCGGTACAATAATTCAGAGCGGCGGCGCCTTCGATATGTATAATTATCCGAAAGACCGCGAAATGGCCAAATTTTTGGGCGTGAGAAATATATTCGGCGGTCAAATAACTAAAGTGAATGAAAAATCAGTCGAAGTTTCATGGCCTGAAGCTGAAAGCAGCGTTACCATAACCTGCGGCTGCGCCGGAAGTAAATTTACCGCCGGCGGCGAAATAGAATGGGGCGTTAGATCCGAAGCAGTTTATATACTGCGCTCCGATGTCAAACATAACGAAAAAAAGCCCAATTCATTCGAAGTTAATGTCGACACAATTTACTCCCGCGGCCGGCTCCATACCGCCGTCGTTAAAACTCGAAACGGCGCTGCCGTCGAAATAGATATCCACGATACCGCAGCCAGAAAATTAGATTTATTTTCATTGAAAACATTTACCATAAGCATTAATCCTGATAATATATTCAT
>CAYTCW010000253.1:0-3190 GCA_964436235.1 uncultured bacterium | reverse complement strand
AAGAAGATGAATTTATAAAAGGCAAAGTTAAAGGAATGATCGAGGGTAAAATCGAAGGCAAGATTGAAGGCAAGAAAGAAGGCAAGATCGAAGGCAAGATCGAAGGTAAACTCGAAGGTAAACTCGAAGGTAAAATAGAGGGTAAAATAGAGGGCAAAATAGAGGGTAAACTCGAATTAGCCCGCGAATTTTATAAAGATGGCATTCCGATTGAAAAGATAGTTGAAAAGACCGGGTTTACAGCCGAACAGATAAAAAACGAATAAAATTTATTTACGGCCGGGTGTAAATAGTAAAATCAGATGGTCAGGTTTTAAAACTTCTTCTCGCATTTCACCGGCCTTTTTGTTTGATTTTAGTTATCTGGAATATTCTTTTTGAATCTTTAAAGCAAAAGGATTTGGACAAAAGCCTTATTTAATCTTATAGCGCATTGATTTAAATTATCAGTGAATAAAAAAAACGCCTTTATCGGCCGTGTTTAAAAACGGCTTTTAAAGGCATTTTTTGCGTTTAAATATATGCAATTAATATTTAAAAAGTGAATTATTTGCCTGATTAATTATGCGTGTGAAAGCCTTGGAAAGTTAAATTCACCGGTAATTTTGCATTTACCCGGTTTTATAAAAAGTTTATAATCTCTCTGGTTATAAACTCCTTTTAGGCCGGCCGCTATAATATCGGGAGTGAACATGAAAATTATTTTTGTCGTGCCGGCCGCGTGCATCTGTTCACAGATCATTTCTGACAAGGCGTTATCGCCGCAGTTTCCGCCGTAATCCATTAGAGCGCGTTCGCTTAAAATATCGTAGAGGTAAAGCGCATCGTTTTCGATAGTGTAAATAAAAGCTGTATCGAGGCAGTCTGAATAATAAATGTTATCGGCGTAATAATTGAGGCAGTAAAACATAATAAGATGAGAGTCGTTTATAACGCCGAGTTTATTTGATACCGGCGTTCTGTTGAAAGCAAGCCGCTTTAATATTGAAAAATCTTTCTCGTCGTTGATATCGAGTTTTCTTAACCCGGCATGATTTTTATCGCTATGCTTCGGGATCAATTCAAAAGAAGCCTCGCGTGCTTCTTTGAAACCGAATGTCGGATAAAAACCGGCGGCGGATTCATTAGCGAAAAGATAAACCAGATCAGCCCCGGTGCGGTATTTATCGAGCGCATAATTTATCAGCGCCGCTGAAAGGCCTTTTTTGCGGTAATCCGGGTGAGTCATAACCGTGCCGATCTGGACCGCTTTTTTAATTTCGCCGTCAATTACCAGTTCCATCATATTGACCGAAACATTCGATACTACCTCTTTATCGGCCGCATACGAGCAGCACAGATATCTTTCATTCCAGAAACCCGCTTGATACCACGGTTCGAAGTCTATGCCGAAAACTAAGCCGGCCAGCCTGTTAAAACTTGAACGGTATTCATGGTTGTCTTTATAGTCGCTTATCAGTATTAAATTTTGTAATTCGTTAATTTTCATAATTTTAAATATTTAATTTGCATTAAGTGCATTGTACCATATTCATTTGGTTTTTTCAAGGATAGCAATTCTCGGGGTAGTTAATATTTATAAAATTTAGGCTGCCAATTTTTTATTATGTTTTTGGTTTTACCCGGACAAAATATCCGAATAAATGCCAGGGTAACCAGAGTACATGGAAAACGCCACGTCAACTAATCTTCTGATTTTATGCTCGCACATATCTTCGTTTTTTTCCACCGCCGGCTGTTTTTATCATTCCAGCGTCTACCATAGATTTAAGCAAGACATGGGCCCTCGTCTGGCCGACGCCAAGTAATATTTCTATCTCCTGTCTGGTAACGCTTCCGCTGCTGCTGATTGAATTCAATATCTCTTTCCACTGCTCGTTTATGTTATCATTTGAATCGGCCGGGTGACCGGAAGCGACGAAATTCAAATTCGGGATTGAAATGTTGAACGCATTGTCCGTGACTTTCAATTTTGGTTTTTGAGTGTATCCTTCGTAACTTTCCATTATCTTGATAATGCCCGTTCCATAGGCTTCGACGAGTTTCAGGCGATAGAAGAGGTTGGCTAACTTTTCGTTACGCGCCTGCGAAGCTCCATTCAATATGTCTTCAATCGATAGGCCCGAGACGAGGCCGCCAAGAGAAACAAATTCAAGACGATCTTCAAATATGCTGATTAGCGAACTGCCGCTAAAAGAGTAATCCCTGTGAACGATCGCGTTCAATAATGCCTCACGGATCGCCACTTCCGGATAGTCGCGGCGGTCGATGCGTTCCAACCCGGAATAGGTAGCGTGAAGTTTATTGAACATACCTATATATTTATAGGAATCGTGGAGCTGTTGAAGAATCGAGCCTTCGAATTCACGCCTGTCCTTGAATTCGCTTTTTTTGGTACCTTCGAAGCAGGCGATTTTTATCGTGTGGGTGCATTGGTTCGATAATAGAAGCCCCAAATTAGTGTAGAGTCCATCGGCATTTATAATTCCCAGAGTCTTCATCTGGGCTTCACCGAAACCGATCTTTCTTTTCGTGAATTCTTTTTTTGCCGCCTCGAACGTCAATTCCTGATCCATGGACCTGGCAAGTTCGAACTTGTCGCCGTCCGTCTCTTTTATCATTCGGCGAATGGCTTCTTCTGAAGCCGGGTTCGAAGAAGTGGCGTGCCTGACATATACACCGGAAGGCTTGAGACCCTTTTCAGACAGGTAATAAGGCCGGGCGGTACCACGCACGACGGATATCACTATGACCCATTTGCCTTCGACATTCTTTATCTGGCAATTTGTAAACATGGTAAGGTCGGGTTTCATGCCATCCCTTATGATATTCGTAACTTGCAGCAGAACTTTTTCCGGGTTGGCAACGCCCTCAACTTTGCCGTCATCGGATATGCCGATATATACATTCCCGCCGTCCGTATTGGCGAAGGCAATAATTTCCTTCTTGATTTCCGGCGTATATTCTCGTTTCAACTCGACGACTTCGTTCTCAAAATATTTCATTAGCTGTCCGCCTTCTCTCATTCTTTCATTCTCACACTTTCTTACATATTCTATCACATTCTCACACTGAAAGCAAGTGAAAGAATAAAATATCACGTTAAACCAATATTTAAAAGACCTTGCAAACAAACGCTACAGCGCCGCCACCGTCGTAATCCCTTTTAAATCAGGTCTTTTCTTTGGAT
>CAYTCW010000252.1:0-3223 GCA_964436235.1 uncultured bacterium | reverse complement strand
TCGGGTTTTTATCGGTCATAATTATCTCCTTTTAATATATTAAAGTATGTTTATTGTTGCCTGTAAGTAATTTTACAAAACAATTATTTTTGCTTAACCGTTAAAGCAGAAATATATTTTCATTATACACCAGCCGTATTATAAAGTCAATAATAAAATAATTATTTTATAATAATCAAAATAGAGGCTTGTAATTAAACGCTCGATTGTATATAATTGATATCAGATATATTGATAATGCGGGAGCCGGGACTATGAATATCGCATATCGTAAAGTCGATCAACACGCACTCGCCGATTTTATGCTTATAGCCGAATGGGCCAATGATGAGTCAATAAAACACCTTGCCACGCCGGATTTTACGGGCGGAGGCGTTCCAGCCGTCACGGCGGAAGAATTGTCAGGCCATGTTCACGAGAAAATTGGCGCACATCATTATATGATATTAGTTGACGGCGTTGAGGCCGGTGAATTTTCGATACAAATAGATCCGCCGCAATTATTTAAAAAAGTTGAAAATAGCGGATGGATCGGTATTACAATCGGCAGGCCGGAATTTCGCGGCCGCGGAATCGGAAGAACGGCGATAGGGTTTATCGAAGATGAATGCAGGAAACTTAAATTAAGCCGGATCGAACTCGGAGTTTTCGAGTTCAACCATAACGCGATCAGGCTTTATCGCAACGCAGGTTACATCGAGATCGGAGTTATCGAAAAGTTTACCTGCTGGCAGGGGATCTGGTATAAAGATATCCGGATGGAAAAATATCTGTAGCACTTATTATTGCAGCGGTTTTTATTTGATCCGTGCTTATTTTTTAGAGGCGTATTTAATGGCTGTGTTATAAAAAGCGCATATATCTTTTACAGGTTTAGTGATAAATCGTCCATTCCGGTTCTCATCCATAGACAATGGAAATTTGAAGTGATGAAAGGGCGGGAAAATATGATATCGATCTTACGCGTATCCGCGGTAATTTTAGTTTCGGTTATTATAATCGGAACATTCGCCGGTTCGGGGTTTGATGCAAAAGTCATGGCGGATGACGAGAGCGAACTTTTTGCTGCCATAGAGTCACATAATAACGAGGCGTTCGAAGAGGTCCTTTCTCGCGGAGTAAATATCGAAGCGCGTTCGCCGAATAACTGTACGCCATTGATGTATGCTGCCGCGACAAATAATGTTGAGGCGGCGAAGATACTTTTAGAGCGCGGCGCTGAAGTGGATGCCAAAGGCTTTACCAGCCGGGACGGTACGGCTGATAGCACCGCCCTTATACTGGCGGCCGAAACCGGTTCGTTAGAGCTCGCCGAACTTCTGATAGAAAAGGGAGCGGATGTCAACTATATAAACAGTTTTAATAGAACTGCGCTTTTCTGGGCGTATAAAGCCAACAAGCCGGAGATGATAAAACTCTTGGAAAGTAAAGGAGCCACCAAAGAAGGAAAAACTTCTGATGTCAAAGATTCCGGCGATTCAAAAACCGGTTCTGTAAACAAGGGCGCCGATCCGGCAAAACCTTCCGTTAAAAACGATGCTGTAACAGCCGCTTCGGCCGCGAAAATTATGGCATGCTGCGCTAATATGAAAACCATTGAAGGCGCGTGCGAACTTTATCTGATGGAAAACGGAGACACTAAAGATCAGCTGACGATCGCGGAGCTTATCGAAAAAAAATATTTAAAAAAGGAACCCAGATGTCCTCTCAATAAGGATAGTTCGTATTTTTTAAAAGTTAAAGGATATCAAACCGTTATAAAATGTAATGAGCATAATAAAAAGCTCGAGGAAATGATCGAAACCGTAGATAATTTAAAAAAAGCGAATAAACTTCCGGATGTTAATAGCGCTTCCGCGGCCCCTATACCCTCAGCGCCTGACGCTAAAAAAAGCGCCGTGCTGAAGCTGTTTCTGGAAGTTTTCAACAAATGCACCCATGATGCGGCCGTTACGGTTCAAACTACCAGTAATGAAACCAGGCCGCCGGCCAAATTAACTCAATATTTCTATTACAGAGATCCTTCGAATTTCCGCTCCGATACTCACGTCGTGGCTCAGAAGGTCAGAATGGTTATATCCAGCGCCGGATCGTGGTTTTATTCGGAGAACGACGCGAAAATGACTGCGATTCCGCCCGAAAAATCGGCCGAAATAATCGCGGCGATGGATATAGGTTCTATCGTATCAAAAAATATCGATATTTTCGAATTAAAGGAATCAAAAGATAAAAAAAACAATATTTTAATATATATCCTCAATAAAAAAACGGGATTTATGAGCACATATGTAATCGATGGAAAACTTAAAGTTTTCAAAAGATTATGCACGTATCCGAAAAAAGGAGTTATGGGCGAAGACAGCGTTTACGGCAGCTATAGATTTGGAAAGATAGACGACAAAGTTTTCTCGGTTCCAAAGTCTAAAACAGGCGCGTCTAAATAATATAGCTTAATAATGTCAATTAAATAAGATGACATAAAATACGATTATTTTAAATAGCAGAGTTTTGAATATCATATAGAAGGCTGGATTATGAGAATATTAGTTGACGCCGATGCCTGCCCGGTAAAAGAAATAATAGTGAGAACCGCCAGGCGATATTCTATCGAAGTGATCATGTTCGTTAATACCTGTCATGTCATAAGCGACGGTTATTCGACCGTCGTTACCGTCGATCAGCATTCCGACTCGGTCGATTACGCCATCGTCAACAGCATTAAACCGAAAGATATTATCGTGACGCAGGACCACGGCCTTGCCGCGCTCGCTATGTCGCCGAAGAATTTCGTGATCAGCCAGAACGGGTTTATATATGATAATTCGAATATAGACACGCTGCTTAGTTTCAGGCATGAATCGGCAAAGGTAAGGCGGTCGGGCGGAAGGACGCCGAATCCGAAGAAACGCACGGCTGAAGAGGATGAAAAGTTTGAAAAAATACTTATCGAGGTAATCGAAAGCGCGAAGCGAAACTGACGCTAAAAAAAATGCGTCAATCAGTTAAGCCGCCAGTATTCAAAATTTAAAATGGAAGCGAAACTTACCCAGAGTATATAAGGAATTAATAATACTCCGGCGGCGCCCGATATTTTATAAAATTCGATTATATTAAAAAGTATTAAAAACCACAGTATAAATATGACGATCAGTCCCGCCAGCGGTGATCGCAGGCCGAAAAACGCCGCCGACCATAGAATATTGAAACCAAGCTGAAAAGTGAA
>CAYTCW010000251.1:0-3350 GCA_964436235.1 uncultured bacterium | reverse complement strand
TTTAATTCGAATCGATTTCGAGCTTTACTAATTCCGACAGTTCGTCATCAGACAGATCGCCGAGCCATGACTCGCCGGCTTCTATAGCATTAGCGGCGAGTTTCTTTTTAGACGCCAGCATCGATCCTATTTTTTCCTCGAGCGTACCGGCGGTTATCATTCGATAAACCATTACTTTATTAATTTGCCCAATCCGATGAGCGCGGCCGGTGGCCTGATCTTCAACGGCGGGGTTCCACCACAAATCATAATGAATAACCTTGCTCGCCGCGGTAAGATTAATGCCCGTTCCGCCAGCGCGCAGCGACAGAATAAAAACATTAGCCGCCGGATCGTTCTGAAATTTTTCGATCATCGCGTCCCGCTCGCTTCTGCCGCACTGGCCGTGGAGAAACATTGCCGAAGCGCCCTCTATTTTTCCTGCCGCCGCTTCGAGCATTTTTCCCGTTTCGACGAACTGGGTAAAAACAAGGCATTTTTCGCCGGCGTTAATAATTTCGGATAATATTTCCATGCAGGTCATCATTTTACCCGATTCTTCAGATTTTGCCGCCGCCGCAGAAGCCGCTTTCAAGTACTGCGCCGGATGATTGCATACCTGCTTTAATTCAGTTAGCAACTTTAAAATAAGCCCTTTGCGGGCGAATTTTCCATCCGCCGATTTAATCGGCGCCATGGCCTTATCGACAATTTTTTGATATAAAGCAGTCTGAGCGGGCGTCATCGAACAAAACTCATCGATTTCGACTTTTTCCGGCAGGTCGGTTATAACGTTGCCGTCTGTTTTAAGGCGGCGTAAAATAAAGGGCCATGTCATTTTTTTAAATTTTTCAAAAGCGGCCGGACAGCCGTTTTTTTCGACCGGCCTGGCGATTTGATCTACAAACGCGGTGCGCCCGCCAAGATACCCGGTATTCACAAAATCGAATATACTCCAGATATCAAGAAGCCTGTTTTCAACCGGAGTGCCGGTTACGGCTATTTTTATGCCGGCATCTATTTTTTTAAGCGCCTGTGTCTGAGCCGCGACTGGATTTTTAATATTTTGCGCCTCGTCGGCGATAATGACAGCCCATTTTTTATCGCTAAAATCCTGCATGTCGTTTCTTAAAATTCCATAAGTCGTAATCAGCAAATCCACGCCTTTGCTCTTTAATTCGCGCGCATGGCCGTGATAGATATGACATTTTAACGAAGGCGCAAATTTTTTAATTTCTTTTACCCAGTTAGTCGCCAGTGTTGTCGGAACTATCGCCAGCGCTTTATTTTTACCGATAACGCCTTCCTCTTTCAATTTAAGTAAAAGCGCTATCACCTGGACTGTTTTGCCAAGCCCCATGTCATCGGCTAATATCGAGCCCATTGAAAGCCTGGCGTTTTTATACAGCCACTCATAGCCGCGTTTCTGATATTCGCGCAGCCGGCCGTTTAATCCGGCGGGCAGCGCAACCGGACCGCCGGCCGCCGTCAGCCGTTCTATTATCTTTGACGCGCCGCCGGAAAGTTTCAATGAACATCCTTCAAATTCACCTGTAAGCGAGGCGCGCATGATTTTTTTAAAATCAGCGGATATTTTTATGCCATTCGTTTTTTTCAACTCACTAATTTCACGAGACTGGTATCGATAATATTTTCCATTAACTTTTACTATGGCGTCGTCTGTATTTTTCACTAATTTTTCAAATTCGGCGACCGGCATATTCATATCGCCTATAGCTACTTTCCAATCAAATTTTAATAATTCGCCTAAAGAAAGATAGTATGTATCGTTACTATTAAAGTTGATAAGTTGTTTTTTAGCGGCCGCCTGCTTTATTTTTTTTACGCCGTCATTTTTTTCAACCAGCGTAAGGAAATAAGACGGCTTTTCCGGTTCCGGCACGGCCGGTTCATCGACGCGTATGCCTAAATTTTTCAACCGCGCAAGCTCGCCGCGGCGAAAATTAAAATATTGCGCGGGCTGAAACATAACCAACTGCGATGAATTTCCAGAAATTAGTTTTGCCAATGTGATGAAACCGGAAAATAAAGAAGCGCATACCGCGTAAAAAGTATTTTTATCATTGCCACTCATACTTTCCGGGTCAACGGGGCCGGGCGCGGCGCCGGAATCCGCCGCATCAGCCATAAGCCTTAACTCGAAGCCTCCGTCATTTTCAGTTATGACCAGCATCGGTTTAATTATTAGCGGTACGGGGCCGGCATCTTTTAAATTAAATTCCAGCACGGCCTCAGAAGGCGCTGAAGTGCAAGGCAGCGAAGCGGGAGGCGACAATAGAATTTTAATTACAGGATTATCGGCTGCGATGGAATTGCGGCTTAACGCATAGCGGACAAATGATGAAATAAAAAAAGAGACGAAGCATTTCATCTGTTCAGCGCCGTCTAGCGAAACGCCTTTAAACTCCGCTAATCCGGCAGGTATAGATTTAACCATATTATTCACTATTTTATTTATTTCGTCGGAAAAAGCGGCCGCGAGCCATACCACAGTATAAAAATAACCTTTTTTATTGCGCGCGATAATAATTCGCGGATAAAAAGCGCCGCTGGCAAGAAGTTTGAGTGTAAATCTAAAATAATGACACACGGCTTTAAAGTACGGCTCTAATGATCTAAACGCGGTTATCGGAACGAATCTCACGGAGTCTATCAACGCTTCCGGTTTGTAGTAGTCGAAATATTCCTTTCTGGCATTAATTAAAGCGGGACCGGACAACACATATCTTTCCCTGTCGCCAATTAAAATGGAGCCGGACAATGAATAATCTTCTCCTGCATCGATGCTGCTTATCGCAACCGATTCATCGCCGTTTTTTCGTACGGCTATAGCTCGTTTCAAACTTTCACTGTATAAATTCGCCTCATTACGAATAACCGCGTAAAATCTGGAAAGCCAGCTTCTCAGATCGAAGTCTGGATAAGTTTTCAGTTTATCTGGAAAAATGAGCGAAGCGCCGGCCGTCAGATCTGGAATCGCTGAATAATCAAAATAATCCGGACATGAAAAATCATTCGTCAAAGATGTTTTTCGCCCGAGCGTCGAGGCAAGCAATATATTGCCTGCAAGAGGTATTTCAGCCGGAGGTTTAATAAAATTATCGCCGGCGCCGGCAAACTCATCTATCGTGTCAGCAGCGTTGACTATTTGCTTGACGATGGTTTTAGTGATATTTTTTTTGATTTTCTTCTTTTTTTTAGAAATTTTCATTCGTCAATCGTAATGATTAAATAATTATTAATTAATATATTCAAAATAACAGTTCGTATTAATTAAGATTGAATTATATCACAAAAAACAAAGATGTCAAGGAAACTTCATCAATTTTTATAGCATTTTCCGTCAAATT
>CAYTCW010000250.1:1910-3360 GCA_964436235.1 uncultured bacterium | reverse complement strand
TCGATGAAATCGCTTTTCAGGGCGGCGCCCGTAAAAAAGCGGTCATCGATAAAGCATCGCCTTCGGTCGAACGCGATATGGCTAAATGCATACTCTGCGGCCGCTGCGTTACCGTTTGCGCCGAAAAACAGGGCGTATCGGCTATCGATTTTGCGCACCGCGGTTTTAGCACGCAGGTCGCGCCCGGCAGCTTTAAATCGCTCGCCGAAGGTAATTGCGTATCCTGCGGACAGTGCATTATGGCCTGCCCGGTAGGCGCGCTGCATGAAATTTCGCATAAAAAACTCGTAATCGACGCTATGATCAATCCTAATAAAAAGGTGGCGTTTCAGTTCGCCCCCGCCTGCCAGATGACCTTTCCTGAATATTTTAAAAAATCAGTTTCTGTGGATGACGCAACTAAAAAGATTATAGGCGCTCTGCGCGCAATCGGCGTGGATTTCGTTTTCGACACATGCACCGCGGCGGATATAACCATAATGGAAGAGGCTAAAGAACTCGTCGAACGGCTTACCAAAAAGAATAAACCGCTTCCGATGTTCACTTCGTGCTGCCCGGCCTGGATCAATTTCATCGAAACTTTCTATCCTAAACACACCAAACACCTTTCGAGCTGCAAATCGCCGCACATGATGAAAGGCGCGCTGATAAAGCATTTGAGCGAAAAGCTATTAAAGGTAAAGGCTAAAGATCTTTTCGTGGTATCGGTAATGCCGTGCGTGGCTAAAAAGTCCGAAACCGGACGGCCTCAGCTTGAAAACGAAGGCATGGCGAATGTTGACGCCGTTTTAACCACACGCGAACTCTTTTCATTGTTAGATGAATACGGTTTGCAGTACGAAAAAATTCAGGATTCCGATTACGACCGTCCCTTCGCTCACGCTTCGGGCGCGGGAAAGATATTCGGCGCCACCGGCGGCGTTATGGAAGCGGCTATCAGAACCGCTTATTTCATGGTTACCGGCAAGGAGCTTGCCGGCGTGGATTATAAACCCGTGCGCGGAATGTCTGAAATTAAACGCGCTACCGTAGATATCGCAGGCACGATGATAAACGTAGCGGTGGTAAACGGCCTCGGAAACGTCGTCGAGATAATGGAAGACCTTTCATCGGGCAAATCAGACCTTCATTTTATCGAAGTAATGAGCTGCCCTTCAGGCTGCGTGGGCGGCGCCGGCCAGCCTTATAACACCGACGCAGATTCGCTTAAATCGCGTACTAAAACGACCTATAAAGAAGACGAAAACGCGGTCGTACGCCGTTCGCATGAAAATCCCGACGTGAAGGAATTATACGAAAAGCATATAAACGAGCATGACGCGCACGAATTACTACACACAAGGTATAAGGGGGACAAATAATCATGAAAAAAATATTGATAGTTGACGACGATTCCGACGTAAGAGAAATTATAACCGAAACTTTATCATCTAACGGATATTCTATCGAG
>CAYTCW010000250.1:0-1810 GCA_964436235.1 uncultured bacterium | reverse complement strand
GAGAAAGTGAACAATATATTGAACGTCGAAAGCAATAAATCGCATCATTAGTCCAAAGTGAGCCCGCGGCGGCCGGTTTTGCAAAAGCCGACCGGACGCCGCGGCGCGCTATTATACAGTTGACATTTAAAGAAAGGTCACAGAAAGTGAATTAAGTTTTACCGATACGGATGGTTGATATGTCGATAGTTTCCACCATAGGTGAAAAATGTAAAAAATGCTACGCCTGTATTAAAAGCTGCCCGGCCCACGCTATTAAAGTAAAGGACGGCAAGGCCAGCGTTATCAGCTTCAGGTGTATATCCTGCGGCCACTGCACTACCGTATGTTCGCAAAACGCGAAGGTAGTGCTTTCTTATTTTAGCGAGCTTAAAAACGATATCGCTTCCGGCGAAATTGATGCGCTCGTAGCGCCTTCTTTCGTCGTAAGTTTTTTAGATGTGGGCCTTAAATTAGTCAGCGTGCTCAAGGCGCTCGGATTTAAAAACGTTTACGAAGTCGGCTTTGGCGCCGATTTAGTAACTTTAGCCTATAAAAAATATCTGAGAGAAAATAAAGGTAAAACCGTCATAGCCACGCCATGTCCCGCTATAGTAAAGTACGTCCAGAAATACGAGCCTTCCATTATCGATCTACTGGCTCCGATAGTAAGCCCGATGGTAGCCTCCGCGCGTGTGGCAAAAAGGATTAACCCCGGCAGGCGCACAGCGTTCATAGGGCCGTGCATCGCTAAAATCGACGAAAAAAATAGTTATAATCGCGATATCGATTATTCGATAACTTTCGAAGAATTAAAACTATGGATCGTTGAAAATAAAATAGATATTGAAAAATTGGACGTAATTGATTTCGATCCGCCCAGAGCTCATCTTGGCGCTATTTATCCGGTTACCGGCGGGCTTTTAAAGTGCGCCGAAAAAAATGAAGATGTTCTCGATAACGAAACTGTGGTTACCGAAGGCAAAGAACGCGTTCTAATGGTGCTCGATTCAATTAAAAAAGGCGCGCTCGACGGTAAATTTATTGATATGCTATTCTGCCTCGGCTGTATAGAAGGCCCTAAAATATGTTCCGAGCTTAATTATTTCGAAAAAAAATATAAAATGGCCGATTATATAAAAAATCGCGCGTCCGAATCTTCAAAAGAGCTCTGGGATAAGGAAATTGAAAAATATAAAGATATCGATTTAAGCGTGCGGTTCGAGTCTGATGAAGTTTCCGATATTAAAGAAGCCGACTCGGCCGAAATTAAAAAAATACTTGTCGAAATGGGTAAAACCAAGCCTAAAGACGAATTAAACTGCGGCGCGTGCGGTTATCCGTCCTGCCGGGCGAAAGCGCGCGCCATCATAGCGGGGCTCGCCGAAAAAGAAATGTGCCTGCCTTACGTTATCGAAAAACTCGAAGAAAACGTCAATCTTCTTCAACATTCCAATTTGATGCTTAAATCCACTCAAAACGAGCTTATACAGAAGGAAAAACTCGTCTCGCTCGGACAGATGGCCGCCGGCGTGGCGCATGAGATTAATAATCCGCTCGGCACGGTTTTATTGTACGCGCATATGCTTAACGAACAGATCGAAAACGAGGAAATGAAAGACGACGTCAAGACAATAATAACTGAAATAAACCGTACCAAAGAAATTATTACCGGTATGCTTAATTTTTCGAGGGAAAATAAACTTTCGATTATCGAATTTGATTTCACCGAATTAATAACCGGATTATGCGCTAAAATGCATCATGACTACGCTTCCGTCGGTATCAGCGCCGCCGTTAAATTAAACTGCCCGCCCGGCATTAAAATAGA
>CAYTCW010000249.1:0-3409 GCA_964436235.1 uncultured bacterium | reverse complement strand
ACATGCCCCAGCCTGCAAAAATCTTTGCTCAGGATTCCTCTTCGATCGATCAAATTATCTCGCTTAAATCAGGCTTCAATTTTGTCAGCTTTACCGTAACGCCCCCTGCGTCTCCTTCCGAATTCAAGTCAAAAGATTCCAACATAGAAGACATATACCTATACAGCGCCGCCGCCGGAAGTTTTTTGAGCGTCGGTGAAGGCTCTTTAACTACGCTCGCCGTCGGCAAGGGCTATATAATTAAATCGAAGGCCGATACGAGCATAACCATAAACGGTCCGCCCGCGGCCACTATCGGCGATATTACGCTTAAAAAAGGGTTCAATCTTCTCGGCGTTTCTAAGTTGTCATCCGCTGCAGCGGTAAATAGTTTCACCAAATTGCTCAATGCGAGTTCTTCAATCGGCGGTCTTTATAAATGGAGCCCTGCCGCCGGTTCATTTTTACAGGTAATAAGAGATACGCAGGACCGTCCTATTATGATCGACGGCAGCGATCCTTCGCTGAAACCGGGCGAAGCGTACTTCGTTAACGCGCTCGAAGATACTAAAATCAGCTATGATGAAGATATTAAATTACAGAAATTATTGGCCGGCGTTATTACCAGCCCGACCTCCGATTCCGTGGCCGCCGGCGGGACTTACGACCTTAGTAAATTAAAAGTTTATGCCGTTTATTCGGACGGCTCGACCGTAGAAGTTACCGCAGCCGCTACTTTTGCCGCAAATATAGGCAAACTCTCCGGCATGGTTTATACCGCGCCAAAGTATTCAGCTATGGCGGTTATAACGGTTTCATACACCGATCCTGTTTTGAATGCTTCTAAAGACGGATATTTTATGCTCGCCGTCACCAGTTCCGGCGTTACCCCGGTTAAAACTACCAACTATAAATGCACTTATAAACTCGCGCCGAAAGCGAAAGTTATCGACGAAGAATCAGTGGTTACGGTTTCGGTCGCCGACGCGCAGGTAGTGCTCTCAGTTGCGAACGAATCGGACGCGCCTAAGGCGGGCGACATTCTTATCGGCTATTACGGCGAGGGCTATCTTAGAAAAGCGGTTTCGGTTTCGGTGCAAAGCGGCCAGGCGGTTGTTACGACTGGCGCAGCCAATCTCGAAGACGCTTTTGAATCGCTTAATTACTCCTATAAAGGAAAACTTTCCACTCTTCAGGCTGCCGATGCGCCCGTTATGGCGCCCGGAAGCGTCGAAGACCGCGCGGTAAAAAGATTTTTGCGTTCGAAACGCGTATTTTCCGCTCCGGCGCCCGATAGAGGCATTATATCCAAAGACAAGCTCACCAAAATTTTAAATCATGCCAAACTGATGATCACTCTCACTAAAGCCGACATTACATTCGATCCGGTCGTCGAAGTAGATATGGTAGTTGAATGGTTTACGCTTCATTATTTCAGATTCATCGTCGGCGGCGATATGACGATCGATATAGAGTTTAAAATCGATGCTATCGTGGCCAGCGATAATTCTTTAAAATTTGAATATCCGCTCTATCATTCGGCGCCTTATGTATTTATGGCGGGCCCCGTGCCGTGTTCGTTCGAGTGGAATATAAATCTCGATAATGCTTCGCAGGTGTATGTTACGGGCTCTTATAGTTATTCAAAGCATTTAAGTCAGTATATCAGGATGGGTGCGGTCTGTTACGGCGGCGAATGGGAGATCGTCAATGACAGAATAGCGGAATCTTCCGCTAAAGACGATTTTAAACTTAAAGGCGGCCTTCGGATGCGGCCGAACCTTAATATAGGCTTTGCTCTTAAAGTGGCCGGCGTAGCGGGACCGAAGATAATACTCGAAGCGTTCCTGCTATATCTGGCCGAAATGTCATCGACCGATAAAGTCGATATAACCGTTACCGGCGGATTCGCCGCCAGAGCGGCTTTTATACTCGAAGTGCTTTCATGGAAAATGGCTGAATTCAGAAAAGAGCTTGCCTCGAAAAGCTGGCTGTTTTATAAAAAAACATTAGATTTCAATATAGCCGATCCCATAATTTCACCGGGCGGCGGAAATTATTCCGGCCCGCAGAATATAGTTTTAAGCTGTCAGACTTCAGGATCGACCATACGCTATACACTCGACGGCAGCGAGCCGAGTTCCTCACACGGGATTATTTATTCGTCTCCCATAAAAGTGTCTGAAAGTACGATGATAAAAGCCATAGCATATACTTTTGAAACTAATTGCTCTAAAGTGGTTTCCGCCGAAATTATAATCGACGATATTCCTATACCGCCGTCGATGCCTGAAGCTTATTTTATATTTACATGCCTCACGCATAATAGTAGTGCCTGTAATTGCGCTGCTTCCGGCTGTCAGGGGCCCATATCGGCTTCGCCGGGATTGAATATAACTTCAACTTATCTCACGATGCCGTCCGTATGCAATTGTATCGTTACCGTCGATGGCGAAGAACGGACTATAACAAGACCGGTATATGAATGCAAAGTTATGGAAAGAAATTTTGACAGCATTAAAGTTCCTGAAGGAGTTCAAACTTTTTATATGTTTGGCGGTAAAGTAAAAAAAGTTGTTTTGCCTTCAACCTTAAAAACATTACAGACTTGTTATTCATCTGAGTTGATAGAAATTGTTATTCCCTATGGATTGCTTGAAATAAATGATTCTGCTTTGTCAACCTGTCCAAAGTTATCTTCGATAGACCTGCCTTCGAGTTTGAAAAAAATTGGTAAAAACGCATTTGGCGGGTCGGTTCTCACTAAAATAGTCATCCCTGATTCGGTTACTGAAATTGGCGAAAGCGCATTTGGCAATTGTAGTAAATTAGTCGAGGTAACGATGTCTAAGTCGGTAAAGGTTCTTCAGAGATCGATATTTGCCGGCTGTAATTCGTTGGGTATTATAAACAACCTTGACGGAGTAGAAGATATCGGCGCATACGCCTTCGGGTCTGTATTTAATGATGAAATTAAATTCGGGCCTAATTTAAAAACTATTCATGTTGACGCCTTCCGGAGCTGCCAGGCAAAAACTCTTTATTTTTCAGGCCCGGCTCCTTCTACCTGTGAGGGAATCGAGGCGCTGAATGAATTAACTACGGTATATTATAAAAGTTCAACATCCGGCTGGAGCGCTTTTATCAATGAATATAAGACGAAATACCCGGGCAGAGAAGTAGCTTTTCTGCCGTATTAGGAAAATTTTACCCCGCTAAGTTTCATAATGCCCGGCGGGGTTTTCTTAGTCCGATACTTCGTATCCGGTATCGATATTATACGCGGTTGGTGGTATTAATTATATTTACGATATATCATCCGCTAAATTGTTCGTGCCGGCTTACCTGCCGAACGGAACTAAAGGTGTAAATATCACTTTATAAGCGTTCGAGAGCGCGCCGTTAATTACGATGCGCCCCTCGGCGCGGT
>CAYTCW010000248.1:0-3481 GCA_964436235.1 uncultured bacterium | reverse complement strand
GCATATTAAAAGAAATGGAAGAAAAGCATCTTATTATTTTTCTGCCGTAAAAAAACCACACCCCCGGTTTCACTATGAGGTGATATTGTACCGGGGTATGGCAAGTTTAGCGGTCATTTTACGACCTTTCTACTTTTTGGAAGTCTGGACTCCTACGAAAGCGTAATCTACGCCTACTAATGAAAGACCTCCTGCAACTTTCTCGAGTTCGTCGTCGGAAAGCTGTCCGCTTTTGGAATGGGATTCCTTAAGCTCTTCAGTGGCTTTTTTGAACTCATCGATGGAAACTTCATAACCGTGTTTTTTAGCTTTTTCTAAAAAATCCGCTTCATCTTTCGAATTTTTCAATTCGTTAGCTAACGAATGGTCGCTTTGAAGTTTAGCCAGAAGAGCTTTTGCATTGTTTGCCGTCATTTATAATTCACCTCCTTTATAGTGGGATATTTTTTTTAATATTTATAGTTATCTTCGATTGCTTATTAAGTAAGTAATTAACTATAATTATATGATAACACATCGTCGATCGTTATTCTATATGTTTTTTTGCCGCGGTTTTATATTTTACAAAAAACCGTCCAGTAAAGCGAATCGAATTTTTTAAGTAATATAATGGCCTGCTGGGCAAGCTTATCTTTGCCGTCGAATTTATCGCCGAATATTTCGTAAAGCCCGTCGATTACTTCGCTGAAAGTTAATTTTCCGCTGCTATGAAGTAAAAGTTCGAATTCGAGCGGTGAAAGGACATAGCCGTCTATCTGAGGATAACCGTTTCTCATATCTATAATTCGCCATATTTCAAAAGTGCGCTGCGGCCGCCATTGCATTAATTCATTTTCAGGCACGCCGTCAACACGAGCAGCGGCGCCTTCGGATATGAGTCTGAAATATTCGTCAAGGAAGGCATTTCTTTTAAAAGCGTCGATATACCACATACTGGTTACGCCGTATTCGCGAGCCGCCGAATATTGTGAAAGTATCGTTTCGTAAGTTATTTTATTTTCCTTTAAAAGCCGGTGCATTGTTTTTAATATGTGGCGGCCCGTTTTCATGCGAATGGCGATAATATCTTCGGCGGAAAGACCGTCAACCAAAACAGGCGGATAGTCGTCAAAAGATTTAATTTCATTGTCTTCGCATAATTTAAGGCCGAACGCTTCGGGGTTTTTTGAAATGGCGGTTCCGGGATACGGCCTTAAAAAGCCTGTAGTTATATCTATAACGCCGGGGGCTATATTCAATAATTTTTCGGCGAATAAAATCGTTTCAGCGGAAGTTTTTTCACTTTCGAGCGGCCCGCCTATTATAAGATTGGTCGCTATCTGGGGTATTTTGCATTTAACGGCCTCGCGGACGACGAATTCGATTTCTTCGGGCGTCGTATTTTTCTGGTAGATATCCAGAATTTGCCTGCATCCGGATTCTACCCCTATCTGCAGTCTTAAAAGGCCGGATTCAGCCATATTTTTTAACATTTCAGGATGTTTTGCAAGGGTGCGGACATGCGCTTCGCAGTACCATGTTATATTTCTTTCTTTTCGTAATTTATTGAATTCATCGCAGAATTCAGCCACCCGTTGCGGATTGAGCGTAAAAGTGTCATCCATTACGGTTATATATTTGAGGTCTTTATTTTTGTCGAGATTTGATTCGATTTCTTTTATTACGCTTTTAATGCTTCTGAGTCTCACTTTTTTCTTGTGATTGCTCTGATAGCAGAATGCGCATGAAAAAGGGCAGCCGCGACCGGTAAATACCGTTCCGCCATATTGTCTGCCGCCTTCGACGGCGCGGTGATATGCCGGAAGCGGCAATGAGTCGAGGTCTTCGATCGGCTGCCTTTCGCCGAATGTTTCGAGGCCGCCGTCTTTGCCGGCGCGGCAGACGCCTTTAATTTGGCATATATCGCCTTTTGAATATACGATGTAATCGAGCAGTTCGGGAAGCGTTTCTTCCGCTTCGCCTCTTACGATATAATCACATTTAGATTCTTTTAAAAATTCGCTTCCAAGCGCGGCCGCCTGCGGTCCGCCCGCTATGACTGCGATGCCGTCGTATTTATCTTTAACGAAACGGCAAAGCTCTTCCACGGCGGTCTTATTTTGATAATCGCATGAAAAACCGACGGCTGCTAAATTACCTTTCCCGGCCTGTTTTTCGATAACGTCAGACGCGTCACAGGCTAAGCCGTGAAAAACCCACGGATCGTATCCTTTATTTTCGAGGACCGCGGCCAGATAAAACAATCCGAGGCAGTCAAGCGGCCCGGCGTTTAAGCCGTTGACCGGTCTTTTAAAGTTTAATAAAAGAATGCCTTTTTTTATAGTCACGGTTTTATTCCTTTCCGATTAAAAAGGCGCATAGGCCAGCCAGTATTTTTTTTCGAATGTTTTTAGGATATCCATGGCAGCGCCGTTAAATTCGGTTTCGTCTTTGAACAGCCTGCCGAATTTTTCCCTGACTTTATCGAGCACCTGCTTCAGTTTTAATTTACCCGTTGAATGCAGAATAAGTTCGAATTCCAGCGGTGAGAGAGCGTCTTTGCCGACGGCCGGATAACCTTCGGAAAAATCGATATCATGCCACATTTCCATTATCCTCTGCGGCCGCCAGCCGTAAATTTCATCATCTGCTATATCGGCCGATCTTTTAACGGCGTTCCTCGATATCAGCGTGTAGTAGCCGCGCACGAACGGGACGACATTATAAATGGACATATACCAAACAGATTGAGCGCCGTAATTAAAATCGCGGAAGCAGTTTACTATGGTTTCGTGCGGAACTTTACCTTCTTTGAATAATTTCATCATCGTATTAAGAATATGCTGTATAAGCTCGTTTTGTCCGGCGGCGATCTCCTGCCTGCTTAAAGCCGCGGTCCGGGTGACCGGAAAATCGGAAAATACGGTCAGGCCGGCAGGATCTATTATTTGCATGCCGAATTTTTCGGGACATCGCGATATATCGGTGGCCGGATAAGGCATCATCGGGCTTACGCCGAGTATAATCACTCCCGGAGCAAGATTCAGAAGTTTTTCAGCGAATTTTTTATTTTCCTCTATTATATCGCGGCTTTCAAAAGGCCCGCCGGTTATAAAAAAACCTATCATTTGATGAACGCCCTCTGCGGCTGCCATTTTAACTACCTCTTCAATTTCGGCGGTAGTGGTTTTTTTATTATAAGCGTCAAGTACGGCCTGAGACCCCGATTCTATGCCTACCTGCATTTTAATCATTCCAGCCTGAGTCATCTCGGCGAGGATACCGGGATATTTTATCAACTGCTTCATGTGGCCTTCACAAAACCATACGAAATTCCGTTTTTTTCTAAGCTCGCAAAGCCCGGCGCAAAGTTTTGAAACCCTTTCACGCGACATTACAAGCGTATCGTCGGCGAAAGCTATATAATTCAGATTCGGCTCTTTTTCAAGCATCAATTCTATATGCTCGATAACTTTATCGACGCTTTTGAGACGGACTTTGC
>CAYTCW010000247.1:1655-3518 GCA_964436235.1 uncultured bacterium | reverse complement strand
TCGGCCGTGCATGACATGAAAATATCGGCTATAGCGCCGCATTTTTCACATATTAAATGATTATGAGATTCGGTCATAGCATCGAATCTATCGCAGTTTCCATCAAACGACACTTTATGGATCATACCCTGTTCTAAAAGTATATTCAAATTTCGATATACGGTACCCAGGCTTAAAGAAGGAATCTCTTCCTTTAATGAATTATAGATCCATATAGCCGTAGGATGATTTTTCGTATCTTTGATCAACTCATATATTTTCTGCCGCTGTCTGCTTTTTCTATACACGACACCGCTCATATTCGATACTCCCGTTTCGGCCTGTTGTATTTCCTGTGTTAATATAAGCATAAACCGAATAGTTAATAATCGTTATCGTTATTAATTTAATTAAACTTATTTATGTCAATAATATCATTTTTATTTTTGGCTGTCAAATCTAATAAATTTAATGGCAATAAGTTTTTCATCAGGCAAGTTGGCGTTCCGCAAGTTTTTTAAAAAGTCCGTTTTGTTTTATCAATTCATCGTAAGTTCCCGTTTCTACCAGCCGTCCAGCCTCGATGACGAAAATCCTGTCGGCTTTTATAATAGTGCTGAGCCTGTGCGCTATAACTATTCTTGTGGCGTGAAGTTTTTCAAGGCTTTCAGAAACCACCGACTGCGTTTTATTGTCAAGCGCGCTGGTGGCCTCGTCAAAGATAATTATACGCGGCTTTTTAACTAAAGCGCGAGCGATCAATATGCGCTGCTTCTGCCCGCCGGATATGCTCGAAGCGCCCTCGCTTATCATCGTATGCATTCCCATGGGCATCATTTTAATATCGTCTTCAAGGCCCGCGCTTCGGGCCGCTTCCCACGCATCATCGATAGTGAGCGTTGATGAGCCTATTATATTCGACATTATAGTTCCCGACATTAGCTGGCCGTTTTGAAGCACCACACCTATCTGGCGCCGGACCGCCCTTACGTCGATGCCGCTTAAATCCTGCCCGTCGAATAAAAGAGAGCCGGCGACGGGTTTATCGAAACCAAGAAGAAGCCTTATCAAAGTGGATTTGCCGCTGCCGGACGGACCTACTATCGCGGCGAACTCGCCCGGCTTAACTTTTATCGACACATCGTTCAGCGCCGGAATAAGACTGCCGTCATATCTGAAAGTAACGCCGCAAATTTCCACGCCGCCATTTAATTCACCCGGGTCCTCCCTCGCTTCGTCGAATTCAGGAACCGCTTCTAATATGGGTTTAGCCCTTTCATAAAGAGTGAAAACATTTAAAAAGGAAAGCATCGATGAAGATATTTCCATCATTCCCGAAAAAAAAGTCGTAAAAGCCGAGTTGAAAGCGACGAACGAGCCGGAGGTCATCGACATATCGCTTTCGGAATAAGTTATGATACACCAGAAAAATATCGCCGAACAGATAAGCATATAAACGGAATTAAAAACGGCCATCAAATTAGTCAACACATATACCGGAATCTCTTTTTTCTGCTTGAATATCTTCGCCCACATGCCGAAGGCCCTGCCCTCCGCGCCGGCCACTCTAAACTTGGCGATGCCGCCGATTATTCCAAAAACAAGGCCTGACAGCTTTCCATCGAGCTCCATTGAAAGTTTAGAATATTTATACTGCAGAATCATTACGGTTAAATAAAACAGCACCGCGACGACGGTCAGCACTACCGATATAATTGCGAGTTTCATATTATAATAAAAAAGCAGTACGAAATTAAATACGGAAAAAGTTCCCGTTAGTAAAGAGCTGAAAACCGTTCCTGAAACGGTCTGGCGTATGGTATTTATACTCATGGCGCGCATCGCGAGATCGCCCGTCGAAAACTTTCTGAAAAAAGTCGCCGG
>CAYTCW010000247.1:0-1555 GCA_964436235.1 uncultured bacterium | reverse complement strand
TGAAAAGCCGATATGCTTTCGGCGGCATCCGCAAATTCAAGGAATTTTTCGGTAGAATAGGCCGATATGGAGGGTTTTACCTTTTTCTCATCGCTATCGGCGTAAACCTTAAACCAGAAACGGTTAGTGACCGGAAAATATCCCGCATGTCCCTTAAAATAAGCCATATAACTGCCGAGAATTTCGGCCTCGCCTTCGAGCAGTTTTATCCACAGGACCTGATTCGGGCGCGCGCCATAAGAATAGCTGTCATCTAAAACGGAGCCTTCGCCCGTTTCTATAAATACAAGGCTCTTCGGCGGAAGTTTATAGCCGACAAGCGCATAAGTAAGTTTATCGGCGAGCCCGTTAATAATTTTTGCTGCGGCCGCTATCGAATCAGCCGTTTGCGGGCCTTCTTTAAAAAAACCGACCGGTTTTTCATTTATAACGGCGGCAGGCGAAGCGCATGCTATTATCCTGTAAGGGCTTTTAGAATTGAAATCGAAGCCGGCCAGCATATCGCCTTTTTCGGCCGTAAAAAGCAGGCTCCGTCTGCCGTATGAGCCGTCATCGCATATTTTCGTAAAGAAAATATTCAGCGCCCCGTCTTCGACGAGCCATGCCTTTTTACTGCCCTCGAGTAAAAATATATCTTTAGCCTTTAAATCGATTCGCATTCGCTATTCCTTAACCGCCGGCATTCAATGCATCTTTATTAACTTCGAATAGGCGCTTTGCGGGTCCGCCGTCAATTGCTCATGCGTTCCGCGGCACACTATTTTACCGTATTCCATTACTATTATTTCGTCGCAATCACGCACCGTGCTCAACCTGTGGGCGATTATAATGCAGCTGCAGCCGCGGCGCCTTATACTCGCGTCTATTACGCTCTCCGTCTGCGGATCGAGCGCGCTGGTGGCTTCATCTAAAATTATAACCGCCGGATTTATCGCCAGGGCCCTGGCTATTTCAAGCCTCTGACGCTGGCCGCCGCTGAAGTTCTTGCCGCCTTCCTCGGTTTTGGCCTCGTAGGCCGACGGGCGCCGCACGATGTCTTCATGAATGGAAGCGTCCACTGTAGCGGCAAAAACCGATGTATCGGCGATCGAATAATCCCATAAAATAATATTTTCTTTTATGCTGCCTTCAAACATCGATATATCCTGATCGACGATTGAAACCGAATTTGCCATCACATGATTCGATATCCGGGAACGCGGGCGACCGTCAAAAAGTATTTCACCCGACCACGGCGAGTAAAGCCCTGAAACGAGCTTGGCGATAGTGGATTTTCCGGAGCCCGAGCCCCCGACTAAAGCTATGCGCATTCCGGGCTTGAGCTTAAGATTGAAATTTTCGATCAGCGGCGGTTCGAGCCTGCTGTAGCCGAAAGTAACGTTTTTCAACTCGACGAAGCCGGCTAATTTAGGCGTGTTTTCTTCGCTTATAAAGCCTTCCATCTTATCTGAAGTCTTGTTTTCATCCCTGGTTTTTTCTTCGAATCTTTTATCTATGCGGTAATTTAAAACGTCGTCTATTCTGTTCATGCTGCCTTCGAGCTCCTGCAAGGAAG
>CAYTCW010000246.1:0-3583 GCA_964436235.1 uncultured bacterium | reverse complement strand
TTACGCATGAAAAGCGATATAAAATAAAATATGGCGTTTACTAAAACTATCGCCGGCCCGGTCGGAAAGTCGAAAAAAATCGAGGCGAGCACCCCGAAAACAGAGCATAACAGCCCCGATATTATCGAAAGCCTGACGAAAGAATTATAAGTTGACGATATATTTTTAGCGGCATTAGGCGGTATTATTAAAAGCGCCGTTACGAGTATGGCGCCGGCGATTTTAACGCTCACCGATATTATCAGCGCGAGCAGTATCATAAGAATAAAATCATATTTTTTAACGTTTATCCCGTTCAATTTAGCCAGTTCCGGCGTAAGGCTTGTAAGCGCATGAGTTTTTGAAAAAATCGCCAGATAGGTCGAAGCAAATATAAATAAAGCCGCGCAAAGATATAAATCGATATTGGTGACCGCGAGCACGTCGCCGAATAAATAACGCGCTATATCGGTGTTTCCGCCCCTTAAAAAACTGAGCAGTATTATGCCGGCCGACATTACCGTAGCATGTATTATACCTATGACGCTGTCGCGCGAAGCGATCGAACTCTGCGCAACCAGCGCTATAAGCGCGGCCATGGCTGCGCTGAAAAAAACCAGAAAAACGGACGGATCGAAGCCGATCCATAAAGCGATAGCTATACCCGCTAACGACGAGTGCGATATCGATTCGCTGAAATAGGCCATGCGTTTTATGGTGACGAATATTCCGCTCCAGGCGCATATTACGCTTATGAGCGAACTGGCTAACAGCGCTTTAATGGCGAAGGGCATTAAAAGAGTTTCAATCATGGTGATGACGGCAGCCTCCATGGTGTTTATAAAGTCCGCGGTGGCTTTCGAAAAATTGCTGTATCATATTTCCTTCAAGTATATCACATGCGCCGCCTACGCAGTGTATGGTTTTATTAAGGCAGATAACGGTATCCACATTTTTTAGCACGGCGTCGATATCGTGTGAAATTATTATTATATTGATTTTATTAACTTTATTCAAATTATTTAATATTGAATATACTAAGGCTTCTCCCTCTATATCGATAGCCGAAGTCGGTTCGTCAAGAAATAAAACCCGTTTGTTATGAAATAAATTATAAGCTATAAGTGCTCTTTGAATTTCGCCGCCCGACAGCCCGCCCATTATATGTTTTTTAAGTTTTAACAGATTCAGCGAGTCTAAAATTTCATCATATTTATCGCCATTTTTGACGGCGCATGTGATTTTATAAAATTCGTCGAGCGTGATGGGAACGCTTCTGTCGAAAGAATAATTTTGCGGCACATAACCAAGCCAGTGACGGCTTTTATTTACTTCTTCGACGCTGATTCCGTCATATAAAATTTTTCCGGTTGAACTGTCCTGCTTGAGAAGCCCGAGCATTATTTTAATAAGCGTGCTTTTACCGGCGCCGTTAGGGCCGACTATGGCGCTAAAAGAGCCTGAATCGAGGCTGAAATTTATATCTTTTAGTATTTCGACTTCGCCTATTTTAAACGATACGTCTTTTACTTCTATTTTCACTTTATATTTAAAACCTTATTTGTTAGTTACTGTTTCAGTTTTTTTAAATGCCGCGGCAAGAATATCGGCATTACTATTAGATGCTTCGATATAATAATTTTTGATATCGCCCGACGGTTTATATAATCCCATAGGATCGACTTCAATCACTTCAAGAGAATATTGCTCGCTGAGAGCTTTTATTTCTTTATTTTGATAACCCGGCTCAGATACTAAAAATTTAATATTGTCTTTTTTAACACTATCATATATTTCCTTGATTTTAGAAGGTTTTGGCGCGTTACCGAATACGTCGGCTATCGAATCCTGAACAAGGCCGTAGTCGCGGGCAAAATAAGCGAACGAGCCGTGGAACACTATAAATTTAGATCCTTTGAACGGCAGTAATTTTTCGGCAGCCTTTTGATGAGTATATTCGATTTTTTTAATGTATTCGGCGGCGTTATTTTTATAATATTCCGCGTTATCAGGGTCTAATTCGCATAAAGCGCGTAAAATATTATTAACCTGTATGACTGCGTTTTTCATTGAAAGCCATGTGTGCGGATCGTGCAGCCCCATGCCGTCATTTGCGGCATCTTCGTTATGCCGGGCGTGATTATGGCCGGCATGTTCGCAGACCGCGCCTTCAGATGATATCAGTTCCACCCCGTAAGAGGCGTCAGCTATTTTTAAACCTGTATAATTTTGCGCTATTTTTAACGCAAAATCGTCGAGCGAAGCACCGTTTACTATCATAAGAGACGCTTTCGCTATTTTTTTCATATCGGAAGGTTTGCAGTTAAAATCGTGAATACTTACGCCGGGCGGTAGTAAAATTTCCGTTTTAATTTTATCGCCGCATATATTCAGCGTATGAACATATAGCGGATAAAAAGTTACGATCACACTTTTTTCAGCGGCTGCGGCCGTCTCCTGAAATAAAAATTGCGCGGCTAAAATAACCGTCATTAAAAAAAGCGCCGTTAAAGCCGTGACAAATGTTTTTAAACTTAATGCCGCATAATTTTTTTTGTCGAATATAATAAAATTATTTAAACTATTAAAGTGGTTCTTTTTCATAAATATATCGTGAATCATCCTTTTTTAATAATTAAACCGCAAAACGCACCGTATTTATTCAACATGTCATATATTAACAAATTTTAATAAATACCGCTCTATCGAAATAAACAATAACGAACAAATTAATTTTTGATTTTTTTATCTGAAATTTTTCCTTTCGGCGTAAAAGAAATCTATAGGCACGATTAATTCAAGTTTATCGCGGACGCTGAAATCAAAAACCTCTTTTTTAGTAGCCTCAGGAAATGATATTTCATAACGCGTCGGCGGCAGCGCGCTATTGGCCTTGTTCTTAAAAGTTACGACAAGTTTATGCTCGTCAACGAATTTTATCGTGTGAGTCGTATTTTCTTTTCCATAAGGAAAGTCGGCTATTACTATAAAATCATCTTCGTCGGCGTAGATTTTAAAATAATCGTTTGAAATTTTTTCAAGAAAAATTTTACCCTTCATTCTGTCGCGGTTAATTTTATCGATCCTGCTTTCAGCCGTATAATTGAAAGAAAACTCAGCCTTTTTATCTTTACCCGCGGGGGCTTTTTCAGATATTTGCTCATCGCCGTCCATTTCGAGCTCGTCGTCTTCGACCGCAATTATCTCGTCATCTGAATCTTGAATAACCTTATTTTTTGAGCTTTTAACTTCAGCCTTTTTTTTATTTTCTTTTTTTTCGGATTTAACGGTACTTTTAACGTCTTTATCGCCTGAAGCTAAAACCGGCACGGCTAAAAATACCGTCGAAAAAATAATTGCTAAAATAAAAATAATTGACTTAAAACTATTTATTAATTTAATAAAATCAATATTTAAACTCGTATCAATAAATTTCATAATTAAATAATTGACCTCCATATTGTTTTATAGCATTAATTAAGTATTTGCGCATAAATGATAATTAATTACGGCTTAATTGTCAAGATATATTTTATGTTTTATGTTTTTAAAGAAGGGGAGGGAGAAAAGGTTAGCAACCCTTTCTCCCTCCCCTTCACCCCTC
>CAYTCW010000245.1:0-3597 GCA_964436235.1 uncultured bacterium | reverse complement strand
TGACTTATCATCGTGGTTCCGGGAATTCTAACGACAGCGGATTGCGGTTTGAAAAGAAGTGGAAAAATATTTATAAATGTCCGGTATGCGGGACGAAAAACAAAATCAAAAATCTTACTTAATCGATTAATTTTGAAGAATATATATTCCTTTCAGGATTGAAAGAACATCGTTGATTGTTGTGTTTTTCTTATATCCAAACTGCGTTAAATTAAATTTTAATTTTTCGATATCTGAAATAAAAATCTGAAAATCATCGTAAATGGGTTTCGGTAATTCGATTAATGGTTCAGGGGTAAGGATACGCGCCAATGCTATAACATCATTACAATGCTTTTTAATGTCGCTTTCACTAACGCTTTCGCCGTTCTTTTTCTTACCACTCAGGTCGAGCCATGCTTTTGCCTTGAATATGACAAGATGCTTGGGCGCAAGGAACGAAATGCCGTCGATATTATCCGTTCCTGTTTTAATAAGCTCATAATAATTTTCATCCAGTAAAATGGCAGACAGGCTTGAAACTTCGTCGTTTATATGTATCGAGGTTAAACGTCCCGCTCCCTTATAATTAAGTAAATCCGGCCGCCTGGAAAACAGTTCGAGCATTTCAGGGAATTTATCATCTTTTGGTTTTTGAAACCTGTAAAACAACTTTTTCCCCGTGCTTTTCTGCCTGTTATCATATTGGCCTTCTTTGATAAAATCCCAGAAGCGTTTCACAAATGTCTCATCTATGGCTTCCGCTATCAAAACTATATCGAGGTCCTTTGTGACCCTGGCGACCTCGCCTGCATTGTTTAATGCAATATAGTTTGCAACGCCGCCAATGAGAACATATTTATCGGAATGTTCCTTAAAATATTCTTTGAAATATTCAAGACCTTTTACCATTTCATCTTCTCCAGCATATCTTCCAGTGCCGCTTCAACCCTCGCATTCTTATCGCCGAGGAGACTTAAATATAACGATAACTTATCTACTACTCCGTTCATGGCGAAGCGTGACGGCGAGTATCGCCATATTTCAAGCATTGCTGAATTTTCATCTGCCGCCGGTATCTCTTTCAACTGCATGGTTTTCCATTCCTCAAAACTAAGAGCATAAACGGGTATGACAGGTTCAGATAACATGGAATATTTTGATAAACCTGTTAGGCCGGATACAGGATAATCGCACAACGCTTTCATATCATACTTTACATATATACGCTTTTTAACAGGAGAAACCATAAAATCACGGGCTTTATCCCAGAGGTCTTTTCCTTTTGCATTAAATAGAAGGACTCGTTCGCGGCCTTCAGTGGTTATTTCTCCCAATCCGGCACTTTCAATTTCATCAAAAACCCTCGTCATGGTCATAATAGAATATTTCAATTCTTCAGCCATACTCGAAGGAGTATGGGGACCGTATTTTTTTTCATTAAGCGCATACAAAATCACTACTTGCGTCGATGGGCTTATCTTAATTGTATTTTTCCTCATTTTCCTGAAGTATTCGCGTAAATCGATGCCGAGAGTTGGAAGATACATCTGATTTCCGGGAACGATAAACGGCACTTTATGTTCGATGAGTCGCTTCCGGTTATAAGAAGTGATTTCTTTGAAAACTAAAACAATTTCGCCATTCCATGCCTCGCTGACCATTTCCATATGCTTTTTTATCGCGGCAGGAGTTTTTTCTTCTTCGAAATCGGCCAGCATCAATAAAAGTCTATTTTTTAGTAGGTCTGACTCATATAAGCGATAAGCCTCGCGTATCATCAGCGGAAGTTTATTTTCAGACTTCCAACTGTGAATCGCAAGGGTAATCCCGAGAGTATCGTTAACGTATTCTTTAAGACTATTAAGCGTATTTGTCATAGTTTTGGTTCCTTTTTAACATCATAATTAGATTATAACATATTTAATGTTATCGTGCAACATTAATGTTAAAATAAGTTTTTATGAAGTTAGAATCTTTTTGGATAATATAACCGCCACTTTTTCGAATACTCTTTTTCTTTCATCTGGTGCGTCAGGTAAAAATCGAATTCTATTGCGATTTTTTTTAGAAGGTTGATTTGCGATTCTTTGTAGCCGGCTTGTCTATTTTTAACTCGTATATATGATTCAAAACCAATTGAACTACAAAACATAGTATGGATTCCTGGCGAGTCGGCGTGGAAAAAACCGAAAGATAAAATAAATAATTGATGGATTTTTCATCGATTATAACGAAGTTACAGTCAAAATCCTGCTGACGCTTTGCTGACAATCGTTAAATAAAGCGCCCGATAACGGCCGAAGAAGACCCGAACCGTATTCTTGAAAATATGCGTAAACTTTGATATATAAAAAATGGCCGCTGAGGGCTAAAGTGCCTTATGCGGTTTCGTAAACTCCGAGGTCGCGGGTCCAAATGCCGTGGTTGGCTCTCACTAAAATCCTCGCGAATGCGGGGTTTTTAGGTTTTCTTGCGAAACTCTTTTTTAAATAATTTTTGGAAATTGGCACAACTCTTTTAAAGTGATTAATTTTCAACGGTTTTGAAAATGGCCGTGTGAGCGAGATTTTACGCCTCTATATTACGACAGTTTAATCAGGTCCGCCATCTTTTCGGCGGCCTCGACTTTCTTAAATCGAATACGTGGGCGTATATGTTCAGCGTGGTCTTGATGTCGGCGTGACCTAGAAATTTGCGAAAAAATAGAAGAAGCCGCAAACCTAACTTTAGTTTAGCATTTTAAATATCTTAAGTTTACCAACTATAAGAAGCCTTTAAACAAGTTCGGAGAAAAGTTCGGAGAAAATTATTAAAATTTTATCGGACAACCCGGCGGCCAGTATCAGGGGAATAGCCGAAAAAATTAATATAACGACTCGTGCAGTTGAAAAACAAATGGCCGTGTTAAAGATTAAAGGTCGGATAGTTCGTATTGGACCTGACAGGGGTGGACATTGGGAAGTGGTTGAAACCTCTGAGCGCTGAGCATGACCAGAAGAATAGTCTTTTCTAAGATTCAAAAAGAAATACGATATTTTTTGACTGCCCTTGGTCCGGGATAATAGTTGAGCGGCATGGTTTTTATAGCCCTTACAGACTATAATATTCTTAAAGAAAAGGTAAAACGATGGGTAGAAAAAAAGTGCATGACGAACTTCTTTCAAGTATTCTGCCCCTGGCGAGGCGAATTGCCGCACTTCAAAAAGAAGCGGCTAAACTCGGTTTGTTTATGGATGAACGCGAGTTCATAAAATGCGCCGGATGCGACTTCATGGAAGATGTAACGTTCGATAGACGCCTTGTGACTTATCATCGTGGTTTCGGAAATTTTAAAGACAGCGGATTGCGGTTTGAAAAGAAGTGGAAAAATATTTATAAATGTCCGTTATGCGGGATGAAAAACAAAATCAAAAATCTGGATTAGAGGCAACACTGTAAAAGCGGCGGGCTTAAAGAATTCGACTATTATTTTGATTACGTGGCCGCCATGGCCGATAAATTAGAAGCCCTCGGGGTAATATAACCGCCACTTTTTAGAGTACCCTTTTTCTTTCATCTGATGCGTCAGGTAAAAATCGAATTCTATTGCGATTTTTTTTAGAAGGTTGATTTGCG
>CAYTCW010000244.1:0-3606 GCA_964436235.1 uncultured bacterium | reverse complement strand
AAATTATCGACGGGGCGGCTTACGATATGACGCCTGCGCCGAAGACGGTTCATCAAAATGTCGCGGGCAATTTATTTACAATTTTCAATGTTTTTTTGAAAGGTAAGCCATGCAAAGCGTTTATAGCGCCTTTCGACGTAATTCTACCAGAAACGGATAAAAACGAGTTGGAGTCTCAAAATGTCGTCCAGCCTGATATTTCGGTGATATGCGATAAAAACAAGATCAAAGAGAATGGCTGTGTGGGCGCGCCCGATCTTATCGTCGAGATTTTATCGCCGGCCACGGCGAGTAAAGATATAAAACTTAAATTCGAACTCTACGAACGGCACGGAGTCAGCGAATACTGGATAGTCCATCCGTCCGAAAAATATTTAATGGTCTATAAGCTCGATCTGCAGACAAAAAAATACGGCCGGCCCGATATTTATCTGCAGAAAGCCAGAGTAAAAACAGCCGTGATAAAAGGGTTGAGCGTAAAACTCGACGACGTTTTCGAAGAATAGGAAACTATAAACCTGGAGTGAGTTGCCTCGAAAGAATACGGCAGTGGATTAAAGCCGCAGGTGTTAACCAAATTATAGAAATCGCGCCGGCCTTCGAGGGCAAGAAAGTTATGATGAGGCACAGGGCGGCGGAGTAAACGCGGCGCATGGTTTTTATATTCAGACCAGTCGAATTTGACTTGATATAGCGGCGTTTTTGTGATAAAATTACAACACGATCAAATTATTTTTTGCGATATTTCCAGAAATTATATAGCCAGCATTAGCAAAATTGCCATAATGAAAATTAAAAATCAATTAAATAAGTATGTTTCAAAGATAAAATGTCAGATTTATTAATGCGTTTTATATATTTAAAGGAGGAGCCATGGCGGGATTACCTTTAAAGAAGCCTGAACATAAATTCACATATGGCGATTACTATAAATGGGACGACGATAAGCGCTGGGAGCTCATCGACGGCGTTGTTTACGATATGACGCCCACTCCGTTAAGAATTCATCAGGAAATATTGGGAATCATATCCTGTAATTTTTATAATTATTTAAAAGTTAAAAAGTGTGAAGTTTATTTTGCCCCCTTCGACGTCCGCCTGCCCGAAGGCGACGAACCCGACGACGACGTGCCGACCGTCGTCCAGCCCGATATACTCGTCGTCTGCGATAAATCCAAACTCGACAGGCGCGGTATGCGCGGCGCGCCCGACCTTGTGGTAGAAATATTATCCGAACACACCTCGAAAAAAGATATGACCGTTAAGCTCGACCTATACGAGCGTCATCATGTTAAAGAATACTGGATCGTTAACCCCGACGGCAAGAACATAATGGTCTTTAAACTCGATAGAAGCAAGAAATACAAAAAGCCTGAAACTTACTTTGTCGGCGACGAATTGAAAGTCGGTATCTTCAAGGATCTGACGATCGTTCTTGACGAAGTGTTTGCGGAATGAAGGGCAATAAAATGAAGAAAAAGTATAAATATGAATTAATTATTTATTGGAGCAAGTCCAATGAGTCTTATATCGCTGAAGTGCCTGAATTGCCGGGATGTATGGTTGACGGCCGAACATATCTGGAAGCCGTTAAAAATATTGAAGTCGTAATCGACGAATGGATCGAAACCGCGGTTTCTTTAGGCCGGAAGATACCCGAACCGCGCGGAAAACTTGTCTATGCCTGATCTAAACATGCTTTATCGAAATGAAGGACATAAAATGAGAGGCCGTTAAAAAAAGCGGAAACTTCCTATAAATATTTCGATTATTTGAAATGGCCCGAAGACGAAAGCCGGGAGCTAAACGAGGACGAGGTTTATGATGAAAAAAATAGCCATAGGCATTGACGATTTTAAAAAAATAATAGAGAGCGGATGTTATTATGTAGATAAAAGTTTATTTATCAAAGAGATAATCGATGATATGAGCGAGGTAATTTTAATTCCGCGCCCGCGCCGGTTCGGTAAAACCCTGAATCTATCGATGCTTAAATATTATTTCCAGAACGCCGTTCCCGCGTCGCAAGCTGGCGAAAAGCCTCTGCCGGCCGATAATGCGCGGCTATTTTCCGGCCTTAAAATAATGGAGGCCGGCGAAGAATACACTTCAAAATTAGGTGTTTATCCCGTTATATCGATCACGCTTAAAGACGTTAAACACGCATCCTGGCTGGATTGTTATAGCGCGCTTAAATCGGTTATAGCGCAACTTTATATAAGCCATAAATTTTTAATTGATTCCGATGTTCTTGGCGTGGAAGAAAAAGTTACCTACACCGACATCTGTTCAGAAGCTGCTGAAAAGTCAAAATTCGAATCATCGCTTAAAAATCTATCCGATTATTTATACCGCTATTACCAGAAAAAGGTCGTAATATTAATCGACGAATACGACATGCCGATACAGGCCGGTTATATGAACGGCTACTACGGCGAGGTAATCGAGTTCATGCGTAATATGCTGAGCGGCGCGCTGAAAGGCAATATTTCTCTCGAAAAATCCGTTATGAGCGGTATATTGCGCGTAGCTAAAGAAAGCATATTTTCAGGCCTTAACAATCTTCATGTGAGCACGCTTTTATCCGAAGATTACAGCGATCATTTCGGATTTAACGAAGAAGAAGTTGGACGCATGCTTGAATATTTCGGTACTGCAGGTCGTTTCGACGAAGTTAAGAAGTGGTATAACGGCTATATATTCGGAAATAATGTTATTTACAACCCCTGGTCTATGATTAATTTTTGCCGTTCGCCCAAAGCGCCGGCCAGTCCTTACTGGATTAACACCAGCAGCAACGATATCATTAAAGATTTACTTAAACGCGCCGGAGCCGGCATAACTAAAGATATTCAAACGCTCATCGACGGCGGAACTATCGAAAAGACCATAGATGAAAATATCGTTTACGGCGAAATTGATAAAAGCGCGGAATCGCTGTGGAGTTTCTTTTTGATGAGCGGCTACCTTAAGACCGTCGGCACAAAAACGGATGAAAATGGCCAAAAAATATGTGAATTAATGATTCCGAATATGGAAGTATTGAGTTTTTATCGCAGGAGCATATCCGGCTGGTTCAGCGAGCGCGGCCTCGAAGACAACAAATACCACAAAATGCTCGAATGTCTGGTTGCCGGCGATATCGCGCGATTCGAAAAATACTTTCAGGAAGTCGTATTGACGAGTTTCAGCTACTTCGATATAACCGAATCTGCCGCCGAAAAAGTATATCACGCTTTTATAATGGGCTTAATGATCGGAATCGAAAAAACCCACTTCATCCGTTCGAACCGCGAAAGCGGCTATGGCAGATACGATTTAATGCTTGCGCCTAAGGCGAAAGACGGCTTCGGATTTATATTCGAGTTCAAAAAAGTCGATACATTCGTCGGCGAGAAGCTCGAAACCGCCTGTGACGAAGCATTAAAGCAAATCGCAGAAAAACAATACGCCAGCGAGTTAAAAGCCGCCGGCGTAACGCGCGTCGTAGAGATCGCGCTGGCCTTCGAGGGCAAGAAAGTTATGATGAGGCACAGGGCGGCGGAGTAAAAGCGTCTAAGCAGGCGCGCGCGATCTTAAGGAAAGTAATGATTAAAAACTGGATGG
>CAYTCW010000243.1:0-3659 GCA_964436235.1 uncultured bacterium | reverse complement strand
ACAGACTGTGTGAAAAACATCATCTCGAATATGAATATTTTTTTAATCATTTTAACAATTATAATGGGATTTCCGACAACATGTCTGGCAAATCCAGTTGTTTTTATTTTTCCGATGTATTATATTTATAAAATTTTAATATTTATTGTAATTCTATTAATTGAACTTTTTTTATATCATTTTATCCTACAAATAAATTATAAACAAATTACTTTTAAAATTTGTAAAGCAAATTTCATTTCCACTTTAATCGCATTTTGTGTGCTTGGAGTAATAATTGAAATAATGGTATCATATAATATGGACTATTCAATTTTGGAATGGCTTTATATTAAATTGGCATATATTGACTTAATAAAATCTTATGATGATAGTAATAACTTTATTTTATTCATTTCCGGAGAAATTATAATGTCGATAACGGTAATTTTTACATTTATACTTTATTTTTATATTGAGCGTGCTATTTTATTACGCTTATTCAAATATGAAAATAGTGAAATGACAAAAATTATAAACAAAATATGTTTCAGATTCAATCTGGCAATATATCTCATTATATTGATTTTTTCAATCATTGCAACATATTTAACGATATATTAAAAATTACTAAGGCTCCCTTCTGTCCTGCCTTAAAGCGAGCCCGCCGCCGCCTCGCCATCCCTGGCGCTAACGGCGGCGGCTAATTGTCGGGCCGTTCTGTCTAAGTGCGCGGGCGCGCTCGCTTGCAGCTCATTTCTGTCTTATTTCTCTTATTTTAAACAGGCTTTTTATCAGATCTATGCACTTTTCCGCGAGCGAGCGAGCAGAATATGCCAATTACGCAAAGCACGGCAAAAATTGAAAAAGTCACGCTGACACATGATAAAAAACTGTCGAAGTTTTGCGGGTTAATAGGGTTTTTACCCACATAAACCGCTATCATCATGCTTGAAATTCCCATGCTGAAGGCCTGGCCGGCGGTGCGCATAGTCGATAAAATTCCCGAAGCTATCCCATAATGGCGGTTCTGGACCGAACTCATCACCGCGTTTATATTGGGCGATGAAAACAGCGCGAAACCGAATCCTATCATAGCTAAGTTCAAAACTATCATTAAAATCGAAGTGTCCGCACTTATCGGCACGAAAAAGAAAAGACCGAGACCGGTTAAGCCCATCCCCGCCGAAGCCAGAAACGCCGGTTCGATTTTTTCGGAAAGCCGCCCGACGATCGGAGAAAAAACGGCCATCATCAAAGGCTGGGCGATTAGAACCGCGCCGGCTTCCCGGGGCGTCATGGCTTTATTATATTGTAAATAAAGACTTAATAAAAAAGTGAGGCCGAATGTGGCGCTGTAATGGATCAGCGCGGCTATATTCGAAAGCATAAAAGCACGGTTGCCCTTAAATAAATTAACGTTTAAAACCGGAGCAGCCGCTAAAGACTCGATGCGAAGGAAAAAAAGCGCGAGTATAATCCCGGCGCCGATCAAATAATATCCCTCCGTCCCCGGAAACCTCGTAAAACCATAGAGAGTAAATAACATCGCCAGAATATAAACGGCCGAACCGGCATAATCGAATTTTTCATTACACGCTGATTCCGATCTGACATTCACCTTGTAATAAGTTAAAAGCGCGGCATAAAGACTTACCGCGAAAGAAAACCAGAAAATGCCGCGCCAGCTTGAATATTGCGTGATCAAGCCGCCTATGAAAGGGCCGGCCGAAAGCCCGGTATAAGTCGAAGCTACGGTCAGACCGAGCGCCTTTCCACGGCCTGCGCCGGGATACGCCGACATTAATATAGCCATTGAAGTCGAAAAAATCATGGCGGAACTTACGCCCTGAAAGGTGCGAAAAAATATAAGAGAACCGATCGAGACACTGGACGCGCAAAAAACGCTCGAAAGCGTAAATAAAAATATTCCGGTTAAATATATTTTTTTGCGCCCGCATATATCGGCCAGACGGCCGAATGGCACCATAAAAGCCGCCGAAGCTAATAAATAAGACATCGCCACCCAGCTTATCATGACTGCATCAGCCGTAAAAACCTTAGCTATGGCCGGAAGCGCCACATTGACGGCGGAACCCACGAATGGATTGATAAATGCCGTTGACATAGCCATTATTAGCACCGAGCGCCGGTATGAAGCCTCGCCGGAATCCAAACCGGCAACAGCATCAGCCGGCGGCGGCAGCTCAGGAGCCGGTACACGGGAATCGATATATTTGCCGCTCATAAATTCAAGCCTTTCTACTTTATTACCGACACATATTTAGTTGAGAGTTCATAGTGGAGAGCGTAGAACTAAAAGATTTTCAATAAATTGAAAGAATTTTTTAGCACATGAAAGCATCTCTGTTAATTTATAAAAACTCGCAAAGCTGGCAAATCATTCACCAGCCAATCTCCATGAAAAAATTACCCATAAAAAATACGAAAAAGTTTTAGATATATAGCCGCTTTGATAATTGCAACATTCTAACAGAAATAATGATTAAAAAAAAGATTTTTTTATGACGATTTTTATGTTATAATAGCGGCACCTTAATAAACTATGGAGGCTGAATATGGCATCATCATTAAATAAAGTTCAATTAATCGGACGCCTTGGAAAAGACCCCGAAGTCCGCTCCACGCAGACCGGAAGAACGGTAACTACAATCACTCTGGCTACTTCCGAAACTTTCGGCAAAGAAGCCGAACGCAAAGAAAAAACCGAATGGCATAAAATAGTCCTGTGGGATAAATTAGGCCAGATCGCCGGCAATTATCTTCGCAAAGGCCGTCAGGTCTATGTAGAAGGCCGCATCACCTACCGCGATTATATGGACCGCGATAATATCAAACGCTATACTACCGAAATAGTCGCCACTACAATGGTGTTTTTAGGCTCTAAAGACGAATCGGGCGGCGCAGGACGCGCGGGCGGCTACAACGCCGAACCGAGTTCCGAGTACGCTCCCGAACCGGCAGCCGATTTTTCGGCGCAGGATATCGATAAATACGCCGCTTCAATGCAGAATCTCGGCGGCGACGACGAGGTACCGTTTTAAAGATGGGTTTAAGGTCAATCGAAGATATAGAAGATCAAATCGAACGCGAAATAATAGAAAATGCCGAACAGCGATACAAAGACGATAACGATCGCGAATACGTGCTCGTGCTTAAAGCCGAAAATTCCATCGCCTCTGAGATGGCCGAAGGGCTTTTAATCGATAACGGTATCGAGGTTATTAAAAAGTCAAACGATGCGCGCGGCCTTTTCGGCGTTACGATGTTTCCGCCATCGCTTTACGTTCCGGCAGATGAGTTCGAACGCGCCTTCGAAATACTTTCGGCGTTCGGATTTTTCGACGAACCCGGCGAAAACGACTCCGATAAAACCCTGGAAGATAACGACGAAAAAGATAGCACCAAAGATAACAATGACGAAAAAAATAACGCCGAAGAAGATAATGACAAATGAGTACAACAAAGCATTTAAAATAAATTACGGTAACTGCGCCGATACCGGTACCGATGCCAATATCAATGTAAATACAAATACCGACACCAATACCGTTAACGCCGTTGTCATTGCCGTTACTAATAAAGCTAAAAGCCTTGAACGGCACGATTATATAAAGCGCGGCATTACTAAAATGAACGCGCTTTTTTTCGCGGCCGTT
>CAYTCW010000242.1:0-3661 GCA_964436235.1 uncultured bacterium | reverse complement strand
TGATCAGCGGAAAATATACGCGCTAAAACATCATTAGACCGCATTTAAAAGCGATCAAACGATAAAAAGGCATCTGAATGTCGGAAAGGCATCGGGTGCCTTTCTTGTGTAGTCGTTAGTCGTCAGTCATTAGTCATTAGGGGAACGAAGGCGGCGGCGGCTCTCTAGCGACTAACCACTAGCGACTAACGACTTCCCCGGTTGCAAAAACGGGCGGGTTGTGGTATAATATAACCATGAGTGAAAATCAAGATATAAATATGACGAATGCGAATATAAAAGCCGACGATGTTAAAAGTCCGGCGGCGGGCCATGATAACGCCTGGAAAGAGATAATAAACGAAAAATATCTGAGCCCGTTTCTGGAGTTTTATTTTCCGGAATTTCATCAGGATATAGATTTCTCAAAAGGAGTCAAGTTTTTAAATACCGAGCTGCCTCAGCTGGAACCGGACGACCAGATTGGCGATAAGCGCGCGGATGTGCTCGTGGAAGTGCATTTGAAGGACGGTACCGTCGAATGGTATTTGATCCATATAGAAGTTCAGAGCTACGTCGATAAGAACTTCAGCCAGCGCCTTTATTTATACAACAGCCGGATCTTCAATAAGTACGATAAGCCCGTGATAACGCTCGCGTTGATTACCGAAGACAGTGAGTGGTACCGGCCGGCGGAATATAAAATAGCGCACCGGTCATTCGAGTTGAGTTTTAAGTTTCCGGTGATAAAGATAATCGATTACAAGGGCAGGATGGCGGATCTCGAACAGAGTATGAACCCGTTTGCCGTCGCGACGCTTGCGTATTTGCGGCTGATCGAGTCGAAGGGGGACGCGGAAAAGAAATACCTCTGGAAGAAGGCGTTGATAGGCGATCTGTATCAGAAGGGTTTCGCGCGCGAGGATGTAATCGCTTTATTCCGTTTCACAGACTGGATTATTAGAATGCCGGCGGGCATGGAAGAAAATTTTCGTGAAGAGATTAAAAAAATAAAGACCGAAGGGGGAATTACCGTGGAAGAAACACTGCACACGATCGAGAGCCTTACGCGGCAGCGGGAACGCGAGGAGATGGCCAGGGAAATGATCGCTAGTGGCGAACCTATGGAAAAGATAATAAGATATACTAAACTCACCGAGGACGAGATAAAAGAAATAGCAGCGCGGCCCACGAAGGAAGCCGCTTAACAGAATACGATATTTCCGAAAACGGAATTGTCAAAGAACACATTATATCTCGGGTTAAATAGGGGCGGGCATGATACCCGCCTCTATTTTATTATCTGCCGGTTTAAGCGCAGAGCAGCCTGCGGAATGACATATTTGTTGTCTGGTCGCCACCGTAGCGGAGGATGAAGTCGATGATGGCACTTTCTACCAGGTCGCGCTGATCGATCTCGTGACGGGCGCTGAAGTCTTTCAGGGCCTCCGCCAGCTCCTCGGAGAACATGAACAGCTTGGACTTGCGGGCGTCGCTGATTACATATCGCGGGATGTCCGCGGCGCCATTGTCGTTGAACCCGTTGATAACCGCCGCCAGCTTGACGAAGTTCTCGTTGAGATAGTCGAGTACCTGGGCCTGCTGTTCGGTTAACGTAACCGGCCCGGCCTGCATGGTCTTTTCCTTGTCCATCGATCCCTCCTGTCTTTTGTCGTTACTGATAATAGGTTGATCGCCTGTCCATGGCACCGAGTCGGGAGTTGCGAGTGGTTCGAAGCCATGGTCGCTGAACAGGACGAAGTCGTCTTCGGAGGCTTCCGGCTGCACTGAGAGGGAAGGTCCCGGACCGGCGGTGCCTTTGTCCGCAGCAACATAGTTCCCGGCTTCGCAGGACCAGCGGTATCCGTTGTCGGCCATGAACTTCCCCATCTCATGGCGGTTAGCGAAACCTTCCTTGATGGCTGCTGTCTCGCAATCCATTCCCGATGCGATGAGTCGCACGACCTTAGCCTGGCGGCTGTTGTCTTCGGCTGGAGCCGGGCGTTCCGGAGAAGAAGCCGCTGTCTGTAAAGGGTTAATAGTTGCCCGCGGTTGTTCCTGGCTCGTATTTGCAGCCTGTGGTACTTTATCGCCGGTCGAGGCCGGGGGGGTCGCGCTGGCTTTCTTGTTGAACTTCTTAGTTACCCCGCACCATGAATAGCCCTTGCGGCGCATGAACATGTACAGGGCGTTGTCGTTTATACCGAGGTCCGCGGCGACCTGGTCGCGTGACTGACTGTTGTCGTTGATCTCGCAGAGTATATAGGCTTCGCGCTCCGCGACCGTTGGCCTGGGTTTCTGTTCCGGCGAACTGCCGGCGATGGTTGGGTTTAGTTCTTCCATAAAGCCTCCTGTTACTGTACCAGATTGTTTACCGACGAACGCAGGTCGCTTACGTCGGTATGAAGGTAGATACCCGTTGTGTTTAAGCTCGTATGCCCGAGCAGCCGCTGGACATTCACAAGGTTCGCTCCTCTCTAATATAATCTCGCAAGTCGGGGCGCAAGCCTCGCTTGCGGGAACAAAGAAAACTAAATAATCATATATAAACTCCCCGGCTAATAACCGGGGAGCCTTTATTTATGAGAGGCCCTCGAAGCCGCGCCAATATAGAACAGCCCCAGGTATCTTT
Organism: uncultured bacterium; assembly: GCA_964436235.1. Taxonomy (GTDB): domain Bacteria; phylum Muiribacteriota; class UBA9980; order UBA9980; family UBA9980; genus UBA9980. Next base: position 1,050 of record CAYTCW010000242.1, on the reverse strand, counting down.
TTTCTAATAATTGCTCATTTATCTGCGATTTTTTAAGTATTTTTATGCTGAGCTGAATGCCGAAAATAAATCAATTAAGAGTAAACTGCCGATAATAAAGACTTTTCGTTTTGTGACAAGTTCGGCATTAATCTTGCTTAGTTTTTATAATGAAATTGCTAATTTATAAAAATATAAATAGCCCGTCAAGTGAAATACGTTAAGAAATGGGCTTAATAACAAGAAAGTTAATTTAATGGAGGAAAAATATGAGAAACAGACTTAACCTTTTGGTTCTAATGGTTTTTATAATTTTATTTTCGGTTTCTATATCGTTTGCACAGGAACCGACGGCAGTTCCCAAAGCTCAAAAGGCCTCGATAAACGACATTGTTAAAATAATGGAAAAATGCACAAAAGGTGTTTCTTACATTACTGAAACAACCACAAAAATTAATGATAAAGAAGTTACTTCCAAAACCGCTTATTATTATAAAAATTTGAACAATTATCGCACTGATTATGAATCGGGAGCTGAAAAAGCCAGAATGGTAATATCTCCAAAAGCCGCATGGTCATATTCTGAAACAAGAAATAAAATAGATGTCATTCCCGCCGGAATGGTTAAAGAAATGGATCCTGTAAAGGCTATAAAAAATCAGGGAAAAGATGCCGTCGTAACCAAAGAAGTTGAAAATAACCTCGTAAAATACATTATTTCGGTAAAAAACAGTAAAGCCCAGACCATTTACTATGTTGACGAAAAGACAAAGACATTCGTTAAAATGCTTGTTATGAATGCTCAAGGCGCGCAGGCAAGCGAAACGATTTATAAAGACTATAAATTTGGCAAAATTGACGAAACTCTTTTCGCTAAACCCGATCTTACCAAACCGCAAGTAGCACCGGCTCCCGCACCGGCAGCTCCTGTTGCGCCCGCACCCGCGACTCCCGCTACAGGCGAGGTCAAGGTAGAAGCTCCCGCCGCGCCTGCTACCGGAGAAGTTAAAACCAACTGATCAGCGGAAAATATACGCTCTAAAACATCATTAGACCGCATTTAAAAGCGGC
>CAYTCW010000241.1:0-3693 GCA_964436235.1 uncultured bacterium | reverse complement strand
TATTTGAACAGCTCGGCCCTGAGATTGAAATTTATAAAAACGAAGTAAGCGTTTCAGATTTTTTTATAGATAAAGATAAATAATTTTTCCCCGTTATGATTTGTATATTTATGCCGATGATCTGGTTAAGGTTATTATTAATTTAACCAAAATTACCGGCTGGAAGTTATTATGAGTGAAAAAACAATTAATATCTTAATGATCGAAGATGATCCCATTGATCAGTCGTCGTTTAAAAACCTTGTTAAAAACGAAAACCTCGACTATCTGTATGATATAGTGGCTTCTATAGCTGAAGCTTCGATTTTATTAAAACAAAAAAAATATGACGCCGTAATTACCGATTATATACTGAGCGACGGAACTTCTTTTGATTTAATGAAGATGGTTTCAGATCTGCCGGTTATTTTCATCACCGCCGCCGGAGACGAAGAAATAGCCGTAAAAGCCTTGCAGTCCGGTGCTTCGGAATATTTGATCAAAGATAGCGAAAGAAATTATATAAAAGTTCTTCCACTGAGCATCGAGCACGCCATAGCTAAAAAAAATTCTGAAAAGAAAGTTAAAACGCTTTCGCATGCTATCACTAATATTACCGATTGCGTTTTTATATTACAGCCCGATTATACGGTTATATTCGTCAACAGGTCTTTTTGCGAAACTTATGGATACGAAGAATGCGAGGCGCTCGGTAGAAAAGCAGGCGAACTGATATTTTTGGATGCCGAAGAAGGCGCTTCTATATGTTCGGCGTTTATGGCCGATTTCAATTACAACTGGCGCGGCGACATTTATAGCAGAAAGTCTCGCGGCGAAATATTTCCGGCGACGCTTTCTCTGGCTGCGATTAAAAATGAAAAAGGCGAATTAACCGAAATTATCGGCGTAATACAGGATATTAGCGTCATAATCAATAGCGGTAAAGAGCTCGAAAAATCAAAGGAGTTTTTAAAGAACGCTATAGATTCTCTTACTGCTAATATCGTAATACTCGATGAGAAAGGCTTTATAGTTCATGCAAACGCCGCCTGGCAAAAATTCGCGCGCGCTAATAACGCCGATGAAAACTCATGGCTCGGGGTTAATTATCTGGATATCTGCCTGAAAGCGGCTTCTGAAGGCGTCGAAGCGGCGGGGCTTCTCGCCGGTAATATAGAAAAAATAATAAAGGGCGAAATAAGCCGTTACCACATGGAATATCAAAGCGATTTTACGGCCGAAAAGATGTGGTTTATGGTTAATATAACCCGCTTCACATCTTCTGGTATGGCCAGGGTCGTAGTTTCACATGAGGATATTACGGCAAGGAAAAACGCCGAAGAAGACGCGCGCCGCGCTAAAATCGCCGCCGAAGAAGCGAATCTTGCAAAAAGCGATTTTCTTGCGAGCATGAGCCATGAAATAAGAACGCCGATGAACGCGATAATAGGCATGGCGGAACTTTTGTGGGATACTTCGCTTACAGAGGAGCAGCAGAAGTACGTGCAAATCTTCCGAACGGCCGGACAGTCGCTGCTCGATTTAATAAACGACATACTCGATATATCTAAAATAGAGGCGGGCCATTTAGCCATTGAAAATATTAAATTTAATCTTCTTGAATTAATAGAAAAAACCTTTGAGGTATTGTCTATTAAAGCTCATGAAAAAGGTCTCGAACTGTTGTTTTTTATCGAAGACGGCGTTCCGCTGAATATTTCGGGCGATCCGCTGCGTTTGCGTCAGGTAATAATCAATCTTGTAGGAAATGCCGTTAAATTTACGGAATCGGGCGAGATTATATTGCGTATAAAACCTGCGGATGAAACCGGAGGGAGTCCCGGCGAATGTATTTTAAGTTTTTCGGTCTCAGATACCGGTATCGGAATTTCAGAAAGTAAGCTCGGCGATATTTTTGAAAAATTCACTCAGGCCGATTCATCGACCACCCGTAAATGCGGCGGCACCGGCCTCGGGCTTTCAATCTCTAAAAGGCTTATAGAATTGATGGGCGGAGCGATCGCCGTAAAAAGCGTAAAAGACAACGGCAGCGAATTCGTGTTTACCGCGCGGTTTGAAAAAACGGGAGATGCCAGTACCATTTCTTCGATATCCGATTTTAAACTCGAAGGTTTGAGAGCGCTGATCATAGATCATAATATATCTAATTCCGATTTTTTAAAATCGACGCTTGAAATATTCGGCACAACGGTCGCATGCGTAGATACCATGTCAAAAGGCCTTGCCCGCCTTGAATCGGCCGCGGAAAAAGGTCTCGAATATCATATAGTGTTTATAGATAACCATATATTCAAAAATAATAAAGACGATACTTTTTTAATCAAGCAGCGTTCCGATCTATGTAAAATAGTTATGTTAATGCTTACCACGAATGATTTAAGCGATGAAATCACATGGCTTAAAAATCATGGGATCGAATTTTATATTATCAAACCTATTAAATACTCGGTTTTATTCGAAACGCTTTACTGCGCTTTTACTAAAAGAGGCGTTATCGAGGCGGATGGGGATAAAACTCCGGCGGCTCCCTGCGCCGATTTAAAAGAAGGCATCAGGCCGCTTAAAATATTACTCGTCGAAGACTCCGAGACAAATAAAATGTTAGTGCAGGCTTATTTTAAAAATACCAGGCATCATCTCGATATCGCCGAAAACGGCGCGGTCGCCTTTGAAAAATATAAGGCGGGCGATTACGATATAGTTTTTATGGATATGCAGATGCCTGTAATGGACGGATATACTTCGACTAAATTGATCCGGGAATATGAAAAAAAAGAAAATAAGCCGCCTAAACCGATTATAGCCCTTACGGCTTTCGCTTTTAAAGAGGATATCAATAAAAGCATGAGCGCCGGCTGTACCGATTATCTGGCCAAACCAATAAAAAAATCATCTTTAATGGAGGCCGTTAAAAAACATTCATAGGCCTCAAAAAAATAATTAAACTTTTCATTTTTTATTTCGATATCTCTCTTATAAATATAAAATTAGAGGGGTTGAGATCTATGTTGCGTTTTAAACTTTTTATTTTATCTCTTTTTATTGTTTTTTCGAGTATTTCGCCATGTTTAGCCAATATTTGCGAAGAGGATGCGGCCAAAATGGCTATGTCACACTGTTTCAAAAATTTTTCAGATCTGTACCAGAGTCCGAGCGTTAAAGTGCGCGTCGAAAAAGTCGAGCTCATTAAATTAAACGGAATTAACGGCCCGATAGAACTTTTCAACGTCGTTATCTCTAAATATCACAAGCAGACTTTAGTTAAAATTAATGATTTTTTACTTTATGAAATTGAAAAACAGAATGCTTCTATAATCACGATTAAAAATATCGAAGACGATAATACGTGTTTGAAGGCGTCCGCATATAAATTGTTTTATGATGGGCAGCTCGCTTCGCTTAAATCGGTTAATTATGAAAAATACGCTAATATTATAAACCTTTGCGGTGATTTAATTTTAAGCGCCGTAAACGAAGAAAGTGATAAATCCGTGAAAGAACGCGTTTTATACAATATAGACACGGTGATCGCCGGAATAGAATTGTATAAACCGGAACTTAATTATAAAATATCGGAATTTGAACAGGGCCTTAAATCGGTAAGAATTATTCAATAGTATCGAAGCGGCTAAATTACTTTATAAACCGGCCCCGACGGGCTCAGAACGCTTTCAATCAAGCTCAATCTGATCT
>CAYTCW010000240.1:1243-3693 GCA_964436235.1 uncultured bacterium | reverse complement strand
TCGAGATCCTGCGTCGCTTTTGCCACTTTTGATTTGTGAACATAGTCTTCGAGGAAGAAAGCTGCTACGCCTACTAAAACCAACATTACAGCGATTGTGATAAGCAACTCGATTAATGAAAATCCTTTTCTCCTGCGAACGTCCATGTTATACATCATAGAAATCACTCCTTTTGTTTTTTAAAACTTTAAAAAAATCTTTGCCTGAGGCATTTATTTATATTGCTTTTACTTACTCCTATAAGCACCTCCTACGATATTCTAAAATCAATTTTGTAATATTGGCTTTTTTATAATGTACTTTCGTTAATTTTATGTATTATAAATATTATCGGTAATAATCATAAATAATTATAGCAAAATAACAAATTTTATTATTAAAGAAGGCTTAATTTCTTTAAAAATAAACTTAAAATCGGCTGATGCATCCTGTTACATAATTGTTACCATTCATGTTAATTTCCTTGATTGCCGCTCCAAAACTTCGGTTTGCATTCATGACTGCTTTGCTTATGATTTTAAATTTTGCAATTTAGACTTTACCCTTTTCGTTATCGACAACAGTAATAATTTAATTAAGGCGATTTAAGCCGGTTAATTAAATATATTAACACTATTTGCTTTATTTCTTGCGATTTCCTTGTTTTTTAACTTCGAGTATTTATTTTTAAAATATATCCTTTTTTTATATTAATTTTTAATAGTCTTTAATCTGCGTTACATTTGTGTATGTTACAAATGTTTAATCGTTACATTAAATTCATCGAACTGACTAAATAAATCAAAAATGCCTTTGAAATTTCAATCCAAAATAATTATAGCGTTTAAACCGGAAAAAAAGAAAGGTAGATTTTAAAAAAATTTCGGGTAATATTTCGACCTTCGACCATTAATGATTGTAAAGGCACAACGCGCCTTATTAATCGCCTATTATCTTCTTGATTCTTGTAATAAGCTCTTTCGAATCGAAAGGCTTTATCATATAATTTTGAGCGCCCATCTGTATCGCTTTAATAATTTCTTCTTTCTGACTGCGCGCGGTAAGCATCATAACCGGAACGCTCTTTAAATTAGGCTGCGCCTTCAGCTGGCTCAATACTTCAAAGCCGTTCATTCCCGGCATGGCGACATCGAGCAGAATCATCGACGGCTGGTCGGTTTGAAGATAACTGAGAGCGTCGGTGCCGTTTTTAGCGGTAACTACGTTAAAGCCGGAACGCTTGAGAACGACTTCTACAAGCCTCAAAATGTCCGGATCGTCGTCAACGAGAAGTATTTTTTTCTTTTCTGACTCGCTGTTGTAGTGTACGAGATCGTTTTCGAATGTTTTCAACTTGATTAAAGTCGCGTTGGAATCGTCGATAGTCACTTTTCCGCGCTTGAGCTGAAGCGCAATTATTTCAAGGTATTTGATCGACTGCCATATTAATTCGAGAACTCTTGAGTTAAAGGGCATTTTATTTAATTTTACAACTTGAAAAACATGAAGGACTAATGAGGCGTAGTCGGTAATTTCATGAAATCCAAAAGTGCCGCCGCTGCCCATTATATCCTGAAAACCAAGTTCGACTTCGGCGGCGGCTTCCTGCGAAACCGGATTTGTGGACAGGCCCATATATGATTTTTTTATTTTTTCGATCTTATTGGAAAAATCCTGAGCGTAATTCTGGGCCATCTGCCTCTGTACTTCAGATTCTTCGCTGATTTTACCATCCGTGTTTACCGGCATTACTTGACCTCTTTAATATAAAATACACTTATAATATCAAAAACGGCTTAATTTGTCAATTAAAAATACACCTTTTTTATTTTACGCTTAATTATTAAATTTAACAATTTTTTGCCGAAATAGGTAAATGAAAGAGAAGTTGGAGCGGTTTATTAAAACGGCTCATAAGAAAGAAATTTGTGAAATGGGATTCAGGCAAAGGAGAATCAGATGAACGCATTATATAACAACGGATACGAAGATAAGGCGCTCTGCGATAATATCAAATACCTTACCGTCGTTTTAATAATATTCGCGCTTATTTTAATGGGCGCGGGCGCCGCCGGAGCGCAAAATCAGCAAAATATCCAGACAAAGGCATATCCCGACGGCTGGAGCCCGGATCTGATGGCGTCATATAAGGCCATTAACGGTTACCACCCGGAGGGCTGGACGGACGTCAAAGGCAATGTTCACATCGTGTGGGACGATAATGAAGACGATATTTATTACGCGCAGGTCGATGAATCCGGCGCGCTGGTAGTAGCGCAGAAACCGCTTACTCAGCTTGCCTATAAAGACGGTAAAAAATCAAATTATCCGTCTATGGCTTCCGATCGTTATGGCGATCTCTGGATTTTCTGGCAGGATAACAGAAGCGGCATATTCGAAATTTATTATACCCGCTCCAGCGATAACGGCCGTACCTGGGCTCAGGAACAGCGTTTGACCGCCGAAGACGG
>CAYTCW010000240.1:0-1143 GCA_964436235.1 uncultured bacterium | reverse complement strand
GAACGCCCCCGCCTCTGGGCTAATCAAAGCGGCCTTTCAATAGTGTGGCATGATCTGCGCGAAAATAATTTCGAAGTTTACTATAAAATGCTCGAGCATAATCTGATAACCTCTAAAGCGTTAGTTAACACGAAACGCCTGTCTAAAAAGGATATATACGACTCGATGAATCCGAGCGTCACATGCGACGATAAAACGGTTTACGTAGCATGGGAAGACGCCGCCGACGGGCAGAAAAAAGAGATTTTTTATTCGAGCTCGCCGGACCAGGGCAAGTCATTTACGCCCACAACCATATTAACCGGCTATGCTTCATACGGTTTTTCGGAATCCTCCGAATACCCAAAAATAATGACTCATAACCAGAACGTGCATTTGGCATGGGCGCGTAAATATTCTAATAACTATGATATTTTTTATAAAGGCACGATAGTTAAACTTATCGCTACCACGCCGGCGGTTAATTCCACGACGGCGGCCGTTAATTCAGAAATAATAATGGAGTTTTCCAAAATGATGAACGCGGCCACTCTTCAAAATGCGATCAGCGTTCTCGGCGAACAGGAAATAGTCGCCGGCGCGCTTTCATTTTTAAATTACGACGCCGCGAGCGCGACCGTGTCTAAAATCAAATTTACGCCGGCAAGACAACTTGCGGCGAACCGCACCTATACCGTAAGAATAGCCGGAACGGCTAAAGACAAAACCGGTAATTCGATGATAGGTAACGTTATGGGCGGCTTCGACGGCATCGGCGTTAACGATTATATATGGTCGTTTGGAACAGGCTCGGCGTCGCGCCCTAAAAATCTGCTGCGCAATATAGTTAATTCGCCTAATCCTTTTAATTATATAACCAATCCGCCCGGCACTTATTTTAATTACTCGCTCGATACCGATCAGGCGATCGGCGAAGTCGTTATTAAAATTTACGCGATGTCCGGCCGGCTTATTAAAACCATCGATATGGCAAGTAATTTCAAGGGTCTTAATCAGCAGTACTGGGACGGCCTCGATGAATCCGGCAACAGGCTCGCTAACGGCGTCTATCTTTATAAAATACACGCAGACGTAGGCTCGGATGAATTTGTGGCCCGGGGAAAAATGATAGTTATGAGCGAAAGAAATTTAAATTGAGTTAAA
>CAYTCW010000239.1:0-3700 GCA_964436235.1 uncultured bacterium | reverse complement strand
CGATTATATAAAGCGCGGCATTACTAAAATGAACGCGCTTTTTTTCGCGGCCGTTATATTTAATTTTATTATATGGACGGCCCATTGCGCAAATACCGATTTCGCGCCGCCGCCTTTTTTATCCTCCTTTCTATCCACACGCTGCGGCGAAGCTCACGCCGCGCCGCTTACCTTCAATACGCGAACACTCGAAGTAAAGCTACGCTACAAAACGATAAATGAAATTAATATTTCATCATCCTTCGCCGAAGACGATACCCGCTTCGAAAGCGGCGCCGCTCTCTTTGAAACTCATCGAAACAGCCTTAAAATAAACGATTTTCTTGTTTTTGACGACGCCGTGCTGTTAACCGGCGATTTCGGCGCGCACATAGATTATTCACTCGCCCCCCAAACTCTGTCAAATCAAACACCCGGCGGAGCGTCATCAACCAAAAATTTATTTAAGTATAAAAATTCTTTTAAACTGCTTAACGGCGCTTCCTGCTTCGGCGCCGAAATTAGCGCGGCAGCCTTCGATGGCCTTAATTTTTATTTCGGCACTAAGGGCGGCGATTTAATCGAGCTAAGCAATGTTTCCGTCCGGCATATATCAATTATCAGCACGGCCGGCCGATTTTCAATTAATAAACTCAAAACGCACAAAGGCGTTCTTTTAATACTTACCGAAGGCGGCGGCCTTTATACATATTATAAAAATCGAATGTTTAAGATACACGACCGTTCTCACGGTCTTTCTTCAAACGATATCAACGACGCCGCAATATTCGAAAAAGACGATATAACTTACGCCGCCCTCGCCCTTTCAAACGGCTCGGCTATATTACAAATTAATAACTTCGAAACTAACGATATCCATAACCTCTATTCTTTTAAATCTTCTTCGCCCGTCGATACCATCGCTTACGCGGACGGCGCGGTTTACGCCGGAGGCGCTTTCGGAATAGAGCGCATCGTTATCAGCCCCGCCGGATTCGAAAGAAGCTCCGTTTTAAAAGATATTTTCGTCACGTCGATTATTCAAAAACCATCGGAAGGCACGGACAATTTAACTGATGCCCGTAAATTGATAATTTCAACCTATTCGTCAGGTATTTATACCTATGATTGCGCTTCAAAAACTCTCGATAAAATAATACCGCAGTCTAAATTCAACTTCAATAACTCCGGCGAAGGAATTAATTCAGTCAAATGCTACGGCGATGATTTATTTTTATTCTCAAAAAAATCGCTTTTTAAATACAGCGGCTCACGGCTTAATTTAATAGCTTCCGGCCGCGACGGCTACTCGGATAAAATAACCGCGCTTTGCCCTTACTCCGGTTACTTATTCTGCGCAACCTTCGACGGCGGAGTTTTCATCTACGACGAAGGCCGCGTAACCGGTTTCAATTCGCTATGCGATCAAAAATTGTCCGCGGCGCATATAAACGCGCTTGCCGAATTCGACGGCAAACTCCTTATCGGCTCAATCGGCGGGCTCGATATATTCGACTATACCTCGCGCAGGCTGTTTAAATTAAAAAACGCGCCGGCAAGCCCGCGGATAAACGCAATTCACGCTTCGCCAAACGCCGCTTTCATAGGCACTTCGGATGGCATTTCCGTTCTAAAAAAAGACCTGAGCGTCGAAAATATCAGCTTAGACCCCGCCCTTATCGACCGCCGCGTTTATTGCCTTTATTACGACAAAAATTCGGATATAATTTATTTCGGCACCTACCGCGGCTTCGGCGAAATTAAATACGAATCGCGCCGGCTCAAAACATATTTTACCATAAACTCCGCCCTGCCCGACAACTGGATAACTTCCATAACGCCCTACGGCGCCGACAGCCTGCTCGTGGCTACCTACGACCGCTCTATGGCGCTTTTTAATATGCGCAAAAAGAAATTCACGCCCTTCGGCGCCAAAAACACCCTGCCGTCTAAAATGGTAAACGCCAACGCCGTATTTAACTTTGAAAATTATATATTCGCCGGCACCTATAACGGCGGATTGGCAATAATCGATAAGGCCGCCGGCGGCGCATCACGGCATTTTAACACGCGAAACGGACTCGCATCTAATATGGTGACTTCTTTTGCCGTATATAAAGACCGAATCGTCGCCGGAAGTTTCGGCGGACTGGCAATAATTAAACAAAAAGAAATTAAACGGGCCTTTGAATAACATGAAATGTAAAATAATGAAAAATTTTACCGACACGGGCCGCAACAAATTGCTTTCATTACCGATATCCATAAAGCATTTTATTTGCGACTTATTTTCTTTTTCTTTTTTATTTTTTTCTTTATCTTTATCTTTCGCTTTAATTCCGCTTCTCTTTTTACCCGCGGAAGCTGCGCAGACCGAATATAAAAAGGCTTCCGGGCCTGAAAGTTATTACACCCAGGCCTCAGACAGCCTCGAAACCGAATTATGCGCCGCGCTTAAAAAAGAATTCGACTCGCTTAAAAAAACTAAATATTCGAAAAAATATATATTTGCCGCAGTGGCTGATGTTAAAGACGGCCGTGTTATTTTTACTAACAGCCGCGATTTTTACGCTAAAAATAAAATATCGCCCGGCTCGATTATTAAAATATTCGATTACGCCCTCATATTAAAGCATATTAAAAATGCCGAATATAATATTTTTTACTGCCGCGATAATTTATACGCCGGCGGCCGCCGCTATAACTGCTCGCAAAAGGGCGGCCACGGCGAACTTTCTCTCGAATCGGCCTTTTACCGCTCGTGCAATTTATATTTCAAAAATTATATGCCCAAAATCAAACGCCGCGAATTTACCGCCGCCCTTAAAAAATGCGGGTTCATAAATGAAACCGCCGAAAAAAAAATTCTTTCGGCCTCGCAGGATCAATACCTGCAAAGCGTTATCGGCGATAAAAACATAGAAGTTACACCCGAAAAATTAATCGAATTAATACGATTTTTCGCGGCCGGCGATTCTACATCAAAACCCTTTCCTATAGACTATTACGAAGTTTTTAGCACGGCCGCGCGCGAAAAAATTAACGCGGCGATGCGCGGCGTCGCAATCAACGGAACCGCCGCAGCCGCCCTTAATGGTCTTGACTGCGCCGCTAAAACCGGCTCGGCAAGCGTTTCGACGAGAATCGAAAATAATAAAAAAATAATATTGACTACAGCCGTTTTTCTCGGCTATGTGCCCTATGCAAATCCGAAATACGTCGTTATAACTTTTTGCGAAACCGGATTAGGAGGCACAGACGGCGCTTTCATAGCCGCACGCCTGCTTTCGGCCGCCGGTCTCGGCCATCGATAAAACTGAAGAACCGCCGCAAGACCGCTAAGACCGCGACGGGGGAGAAGAAAGGACTAATAGCCCTCTCTTCTCCCCCGTGCCCCCTTTTCTCTCCCTGAATATAAAACTGCGCAAATACGCCATACTTCGTATGCCACATTTGCGCAGTTTTGCAGCATCGAAATAAAAAGGCTATTTTCATAGCCTTTTTATTTCGGGCGGTATTTCCTGCCGGCTTCGAAGTTTTTCTTATAATTTCTTTACAAAATCACTACACTACTATATTCTCTTTATTATAGTCTCTGTCTTTGTCTTTGTTTCTATCTCTATCTTTATATCTATTTTTTCTTTCATGCCATAATTTTTTTCATGACTATAGTGAGTTTTGCCTTCACGCACGCGTTGCGTGCGCGAAGGCATGCTATTTA
>CAYTCW010000238.1:0-3739 GCA_964436235.1 uncultured bacterium | reverse complement strand
GGGGCTGTGGCGGATTTTCACCGCCTTCCCTTAAAACCTGTCGTGGAATTTATTTGTGAAGTTTTTACGGCTACATTAATAACATAAAAGTTATATAAGTGTCAAGTAAATATTCGGTTTTTGGTTTTTTATTAATTAAAAAAAGAGGGATCGAATTTGCAAGTTTTTATTTTATAAATGTCGCATTTTCACTATATTTATTGACTAATATTTCATATAATCCTTTTAAGACGAAGATGCTGAACGGACGACATGGGAAAAGCACTTAAATTTGCCGCTATTGAAAGCGGCCGCGAGACAGTCACTTTGAGTTATGAAAATAATAAACTTGTGATTTATTACTATATAAAAAAATGGCGAACGACTCGTTCAAGTGCCACATAAAAAAAGAAACCGCCTCGATGCTTCGCCGGCGGTTTCTTTTTCTTTTTATTGTATCTTCGTTTATTTTAGCGCGGGACTTCGTCGCAATGGTGTGCGGTTCCGCACCGCCTGGAATTGAGGCTGGCGGCCCGCCATGAGAAGCCTCTTATCGTTCGGCCGGCGTTGCGTTCATGACGGTTAACACATGATTAGGCGTGCTGTCGCCCGTTCCGATCATCCGCACTTCGAACCGTCTTGTTTTTCCGGGAGAAACGACGGCCTTTATTATTTCGCTCGCCTCGCCCGCGGTCTGGTTGATATGGACGATCTCGCGCGAGACCTGCCGCCCGTCGCCGTCGATCTCCGAGACCATGGCGTCAGTTCGAAGGTAGTAGCTGGGAAGGCCGACCTTAAGCCTTTCTTCTTCCGATAGCTTTTTATAGCCGGGAAACTGGCTGGAGCCGTCGCTGTAGGTTGGGCACCCCAGAAGAACCTTTATAGATGCGTCTTGCTTTCCGCCGTTAGCCAGAGGTATTTCGAAGGTGTGCCTAACTCCGTAATTTCCGTAGTTGTGCGGGGACGAAAGCGTCCCTTTTAAGCCGGTCTTTGCGTCGATGGTCTCATGATCGTAATAGCGGATGAACGGAACTGATTGCATCTGTGCTTGGCCGAAAAGTTTTTTCGGCGTCGTGTTGATCGGATAGGTCGCGTCGCGATCTTTTCCGGCGTCGAATTCGGGGAGAATGGCCCTTATGGCTCCGCAGACGCTAATCCCGCCGGCGCGGCCCATGAATTTCGGCACCGCGATCTTCTGCGGTTTGCAGTTAAGGTCGATGATTTCGATCATGTCGTCCGAAGGGACGTACGGATGGTCAGTCGGAGAAAGCGGGTGCAGTTTCAAACCGGCTATATATTTGTCCAGCGCCTGCATATCCATAGAATCGAAGTCGATACCGGGGCGTACGGCGGCCTCGACCACGCGAAGTTCCCCGCTGTCGAGCCTTCCGTATATCTGTGTGTTGTGCGTTTCGGCGAAACCGCCGGACCATCTGTTAATTATCTTGAATTCGCCCGGATGCAGAGAGAACTTTCCGACCTTCTGGTTGCTCTGGTTGCGCAGTATCCGTTTGGCGGTGAGCTCTCCGGGGCCGCCTCCGGTCTTGCCGTAGCCGTTCTCACGCATGCTCGAAGTTATGTTTTGAAGTATTTCGCCCTCGCAGTTTTGCTCGCCCGGATTGTACAGGAGCGTGTACACTTTTCTCGTGAAGGTCCGTCGCGTCTTGGTGCCTCCGGGGCCGTTATCGAAGGTGCCCATGCGGTGATGGCCGAAAAAATCGAAATAAGAAGGGCCTGAAAGCCCGGTCTGGAAATCGTACCCCAGGTGGGCCCTTGGATCGGTTTTGCCTTCGGGATCGAGCGTGGAAAACAGTATCCCTTCGCCGATTATGGATTCGAAAATATTGCTGTAAAAAAGCGTTCCACCGGTCCTGACGCTTTTGAGGGGGGCGGCTGGCGTGGAAAAACCGCCGGTGCCTGTCGTAGTGGCCGCATCGCGGACCGGGACTGCGCCGCCGCGTAAGAACTCCCATACAGGTTTTTGCGCGGACATAGCGTGAAGATTTTGGAGCGAAGAATGCTTAGCAGTGGGTTCTTTCGAGACCGCCGGTTGACTCGAAACCTCGCCGGTGTCGATGTTCGATTCGATGGAGTTTATGCCGCCCTGAGAGTTTGCCACGGGCGGGCATAAAGTCAGAAAGAGAAAAGCGGCGGCAAAAAAAGCCTTGATAGAATGTTTCATCGTGCCCTCCTTAAAATGCGAGTTATTTAAAACGACGGTAATAAATACTGTTTTTTGATCGAAATAGTTCCATTTTTTTATTGATTATTTTGATAGATTAATATGAACATCAATTTTATTATACCACACAAAGTATCTTAAAATAAACATAATGTCGCATTTTTACTAAAAAATATGGAGGGAAAAGGAATATTATAATTTTATTATTTACTTGTATGGTAATGGTTTTTGTGATAACGGCCGGCGCGGCTGCGACCGAAAAAAGCTGCGGTTTGTTCATTATTGAAAAGGAAGGAAAATACGGTTTTATAGACAAGACCGGCCGCTGTCTTTTCGCTTCGTTTTCAAGGGGGCTTTCAAGAGGGATAATCAACGATAAAAACGCTTTCATAGATGCCGCGGGCCTCGTTATATGGAGCCATGTCATCGTAGAGGAATAATATCGCCGGATAATAATAAAAAAGCTGAATAAAATAAAAAAGGTCGCTTTTTTACTATTAAATAATTTCGTATTCTGATAGAATACCGTTTGATTTTATATAATAATATTATGCGGCCTTTTTATTGATCGTTCATTTGAAAAAAAATAGTGCCGGAAGGATTAGCGATGGACAAAGAGCAAATTAATTCCTACAAAGAATTTCAAAAAGACGGTTGTAAATACCAGCAATTACCTCCTCATAAGGACCTGAGCTCTTTCGTAAATTATTTCTTCGTTTCCGAAGGCGCGGAGCCGTCCGATGAAAAAATTAAATTAATGCTGGTTCCTGACGGCCATTTCGATATATTCTGGCATAGCGGCGCTGATTTTAAGTATGAAATTAAAGAAAGCGGCCAGTCGAATTCCAATGAATTGATTATAGCCGGCCAGATGACACGGGCTTCATATTTGAAAATGAGATTTCCGGTTACTATCGTAGGCGCGAAACTTTTTGCCCATGCGCTCCACCCTCTTATCAAAACTCCTTTACGCGAACTCACCGATAAAGTCTTTAATTTTGAAGATATTTTCGAAGATTCGAAAGAATTAATTAAATCGATGCGCAGGGCGGGCGATAAATTCGAAGCGCTGCGTATGCTTCAGTCTTATATGGTCGATAAGTACGCCAAATGTAAGATTATCGACGAGAGCAAAGAAATTGATTTGATTACCTTTAATATTTCCCGGGATTTATTCCGCGAGTCCGGCAATATAACTTTGAAAGATATAGCCCGTATTTACGATATCAGTCCGCGGCAGATCGAACGCAAGTTCGACCGTTTTATAGGCATGTCTCCTAAAATGCTTTCGCGAGTGATACGGTTCGGCAGCTGCTTATCTGCCATACAACGTTCGCCCGGAAGGAAAACCCTCGAAGTGATACATTCCTTCGGTTATTACGATCAAACCCATTTTATAAAAGAATTCAAAGATTTCGTCAAACTCACTCCTAACGAATATAAAAAGTGGATAAAAAGTTTTAACGCAAAAAAACACGATGCGGTTTAGCGTCTAAATCTTATTCAAATCCAACAAATCTAAAAAATCTAAAAAATCATTGAAAATAAAGACAAGTTAATGTATAATGTACTGATAAT
>CAYTCW010000237.1:0-3747 GCA_964436235.1 uncultured bacterium | reverse complement strand
ATCGCACTGCTAAAAATTAACACAGCAGCGTGAAACGCGCGCATTGACATAACCGGCAAAATTGATATGCGATATAAAGGGGGAAAAATCAAATTAACTCAACTGGTTTTAATTTAAATGCGAGTTTAATGGCGTTGATCATGGAGATTGGCGATGCGGTTGCTTTTGCGGCTATAGCGAATGCGGTTCCGTGATCGGGCGAGGTGCGGACGAAAGGGAGGCCGAGCGTAACATTGACGCCGGTTTCGAAATGGAGCATTTTAAACGGGGCGAGTCCCTGATCGTGGTAGTATGACAATAGAAGGGTTTTATCCGGGCTTTTATAAGCGCGATAGAAAGCGGTATCGGCGGGCACTGGCCCGATGATATCGATAGGGTCGAATTGTTTATGGCAGCGGAGGTATTTACGCGCCTTAGTGACGGCGGGAGTTATTATCCGTTCTTCTTCATCGCCGAACAGTCCGTTTTCTGAAGCATGCGGATTAAGGCCGGGAGCGATGATATCGATGGCGAGGCTCTTTGGAAAGAGCTGGCGCATGAATACGGCCGAGTTAACTATAGCTTTATAAATAACTTCGTCGTCAAGAATTTTAAGGGCTTTAAGCAAAGATATATGGCGCGTAATTAAAAACAGGTTAAAGTAGTTTCCATAAAAGGCCATTTCGACTTTTGGCGCGCCGCTGAGCGCCTGAAGAATTTCGGTATGTCCGCAATAATCGATACCGGCGGTGCGCAGCGCGTCTTTAGAAATCGGCGCGGTAACGAGGGCGTTTGCAGCTTTTGTTTTGATCAAATCCGCCGCTGTTTTGATATATTGATAAGAAGCGCGGCCGGAGTACGCGGATAGCGATCCCTGCCTGACCTTTTCGATACCGGCGGTTTCGACGCAGGCTATATTCAATTTATATAATTTATCGTAGAGCGAAAATTTTTCATTTATCTGAGATAATATTTTCTTACTTCCGACTATTATAAAATTAGAATAATCGAATTTATGTGAATCGATCAAATGTTTAACAGCCCTGATAGTAACTTCGGGCCCTATGCCGGCGGGATCACCGGTAGATATAGCTATTATTTTTTTATTCATGTCTAAACCTTCGCCGTCTCTTTATTATATTTACTTATGATCTCGCCGATAAACCGAGCTTCATCTTCGATAATAACATCGAATAAAACCGCATATACGGCAATGCCTTTGAAAATATCGCGTTTTAATTTAACAAGGTCTTTAAAAGTGGTTATCACTGAGGAAGCGCCGAGGACCTTCATTTTATTAACGATATCACGCTGCATTGAATCGTTATAGTCGTTATGATCGATGAAACCTTCGCAGAAAAAATCGAAACCGTTTGATCGGGCGGCGGCGGCGACAGAAGCGAAGAATTTATTATTATCAGCGATTCCGGCGGTCACGAAGGCACGCGAGTTTTTTAAAGCGTTGAATGCAACGGAGGCATGATCACTAAGCGAGTATAAACCTTTAATTTCGACGGCGCTTTTATAAAAATTACCTTTAAATCCGGCTCGGCGGCAAACCGATTTGATTAAAACGGTTTTACGATCATCAACGGGCTCGGCTGATGGGCATTTGGATATAACGATAATATCGGCTTCGCTGAGTCTTTTAATTCTATCGCGCAGCGCGCCGGCTGGAAAGGTAAGGCCGTTAGAAAACGGATCGTAGTAGTCTAAAACGACTACATTAATATTTTTAACGAGGCGGTAATACTGAAAAGCGTCGTCTAATAAGCATATTCCGTTAAAGCTGATGCTTTGTAAATATTTTACCGACTCGACACGGTGTTTTGAAGTTAAGACGGCCGCGCCAATTTCGGTGTTCACTTTATTTTCGCCGAAAGTGACGAAGCGGTCACATGAAGAAATTATCTGTCGGTTATTTTCAGCGCGGCGCGATTCGTCTTTTCCGCCAATAAGCGCGAGTGCTTCCATATAGGCTTCATCGGAGCATTCATCGATTTTTTTAAGAAGTTTAACGCCGTCGGATATGATATTAAGGCCTTTGACGGGGCCAAGATATCCGCGGTTAATGATCGCGGCGGCGCAGCCTGAATTTAGTATCGAAGAAGCTATTTTAATGCACAGCGGGGACTTTCCGGTACCGCCGATTTTAATATTACCGACGCTGACGCAAAATATATCCGGCTTATAGGGCCTTAAAACATGGTATTTAAATAAAAAATATTTAAGGTAGTTAAGCGAGTAATAAATAAACCCGCAGATAACTAAGATGGGCCAGGCGATAAGTTCCGCGGCGGATAATTTAAGTCCCGAGCGTTTTTTATATTGTATTTTAAATATTTTTGAGGCTATAAATTCTTTCATAATCAAATCAGGATAAAAATTTTTCGTAAAAATCATTGAACATATTTTCCGCGCGTTTATGGCATTCATCGGCGTAAAGCTCTGCTGCACGTTCTATTTGCGTCCTGTTTTTAAGGACGCGGTCAAGTTTTATTAATAAGGGCGCTGCCGAACCGGAGACTAATTCGTCGAATTCGCGGCCGGCGAGGCAAAGTTCGTCAAGATTAGCGGCACGGTATAGCCCGCAAACTTTTTCATCGTAGGCAAGACCTATACACGCGGCGCCGGCGCACATAGAAAGCACGGAAAAATGAAATCTCATACCTATATTAATAATGTTATCGCCAAGCGATCCGGCGAGTTTTATTACATCGTTAGAATATTCAACCGAAATGATATTCAATCGCGTCTTTTCGTCGAGGGCCGCTATAACTTCGTCGTTAAAACTGCAGTCAAAGGTTTTATGCATCGAATAAAGTTTTATTTTACGCCCGGTCTTTTCGATAACGGCGGTTAAAACTTTTGCGACATCGCAGGGTTTAATGTTCTTCCAGGGCCTTAAAGAAAAACCTATCGCATCGCCGCGGGCCGTTTGTTTTGGTATAAGCGCTTTAAGCGCGAAAACGGAATCGCAGTATTGCGCAAGGCCGGCCGTGTTATTAAACCGCGTTTTAGAAAGGAAGCGGACCGAATCGGCGTCGCGCACGCTGATATAATCGACGAAGCACTTCGCCGCTAAATGAAACAATGCACGCGCGAAGCGGCCTTTAATGCCTGTAAGGCCCTGGTATAGAAGATAATTTTTAACGCCGAAGATTTTAGCGCCTATCAGAAAAGAGTAATAGCACAAAAAAGAAAGCGTGTTATAATCCTGAAAGACGCCGCCGCCGGGAATAATAAAAGCACGCGAAGATTTAAACGATTTAATTATTTGATAATTAAGCGGGTTTTTATGCCGTTTAATAACTGAAATATCAAGATTGATAAAATCGGATTTATAGCGCGCCTGATCGTATAATAACGGATCATCGACGGCGATGACGGCTTCGAATTTAGCGCCGCGCGAATCGAGCATAGTTAAAAAGGCCGTCAATATGAGCTCGTCGCCAATATTTCCGGCCCCGAAATAACCGTATATGAATATTTTATCGTTACGGCCGGCGCGCGCCTCCGTAATTTTACGGCTATCCATATTCAAACGCCATTCAGCGCCCCTTGATCTCTATTGCCGATTCGGCGGGAGCAAACATTACTTTAGCCGGCGGCCGTTTCAACTTAGCCTCGGCCGTAGAAGCCTCCACTGCAGGAATGTTCGCCGGCAAGCCGCCCGTGGCGTTAAGCGCATTTTTATCGTTTAGCTTTATTTCCACGGTTGAAGACGGCGCGTCGCCGGCCGGCTGATTCGGTTTATTTTTCAATTCC
>CAYTCW010000236.1:0-3752 GCA_964436235.1 uncultured bacterium | reverse complement strand
GCTCGCGGTAAAAACTAAAGTAAATCGAGTTCTATTAAACCGGATAAAATTAAGTCGATCGAATAATTTAATTAATAAAATTAGCAAGTTTTATATGATTTTCGGTGATAAAATAAAAGTGGTTACGCTTTAAAGCATTACCGTGAGCATTATTATTAAATTCCGGCGGTCCGTAAACGCAACGCCTCTGCGTGCGGTACGCACGTAGAGGCGAAACTGTCAAAAGGCATGACAGAACGAATGACGACTGCTCCAAAATATTCCGGGAGAGATTGGGAGGCTATGGAGGGAAAGAGATCGTCTTTGACCCTTTTCCTCCATCACGCTCTTATACAGTTTTATAGCTATCTTGTACTGTCTTGTGCTATCTTGTACTGTCTTATAAATGACCGGCGAAACTTATAAGAATAGCATTGATAACTATCAAGTAAAACGAAAATAAAATCAAACAAAAAAATTATTCATAAAAAACATAAAAGAGCCAGAAAATTGCTTTATATTACCTTCGACGATAAATAAAAAATATCTTACAAATCATATTTTTATATACCGAGATAATTGACATCTAAACGAAAATATGATAAAGTAAAAGTATTATGAGTGATAAGCTCTTTAAAACTATACTGTATGTTTTTATAATCTTAATCGCCGGTCTTGTTTCGCACATCGTTCTCCTTCCGTTCGCTTCCGCAGCCAGCCTGGAATCTTTGCCGCCTGACCTGGAACGCTCGACGGCCTATTATTACAGAAATTTCACTGCGGCACTCAATAACGGCAAGACTTTTGAAGTTTTTATACCTTTCGTCAACCCTTTATACTTCGATGAAATAAAAAAAAAATACGGCAAAAAAAACCATTCACCTTTCTTTTTTTCCGTAAGCGCATCATCCTCTGAAACTATCCTGCAATCACCATTTTCAGCCGATACTATCGAAATCGAAGACATACCGTTTAATCCATACAGAAAAAAAGCCTTTGATGACCTTAAACAGTTATATGAAATATGTTCGGACGCCAAAAGCGGAAATTTTGATAAGCGCTATGCAAAAGCGGCTGAAAAGGTTTACTGCGGCATGCTTCATAATTACGCCAATTACCCGGATATATGCCTTGCTGCCCGCCTTTGCCTCTTAGACACCATCGCGGCCGAATACGGCAGCCTTTTTTTATCCGGATCGCCATTTTTCTTCGAATACGAACAAATCAAGGAAAACTATGCGCATGAACCTGATTACTCCCGACGTTTATTCAGAGTGTCCGATGAAAT
The DNA here is from genome assembly GCA_964436235.1 of uncultured bacterium. Taxonomy (GTDB): domain Bacteria; phylum Muiribacteriota; class UBA9980; order UBA9980; family UBA9980; genus UBA9980. The sequence goes on along the minus strand of CAYTCW010000236.1, from coordinate 2,485 downwards.
CGATTACGGACAGGATGTCAAAAACCGTTTCAAGTTAATGGACGCCAATCTAAAAAAACTTATAAACTCTATAGAGCCGCGGCTCGCCGCTATAAAGGCGAACGACGGCGCAGTAACTGCGAAAATCGAAGAAATTAAAACAGAAAACGGACTTTTATTAAAAACAGCCACTGAAGCCTACGCCAAAATAAACTCGGCTGCCTATACGAACGACTCGATAGACGAATATTGCGGCGCTGCGAGAAAAATTCTGGTTAACCATATTACACTCTACGAATATTACATGGAAATCGGACGCTACGAAGACGCGCGCAGCATATTTGAACCGGCCGTCACCAGCGGCCGCACAGAATTCAAAGGTGCGTTCATAGACACGGGCTTGAAATTAACCGGCGGCGGGAAAAAGCCGGTTAATGATATTAAAAACATGCAAGTTGCAAAAAGACTCGAAGGGCTTTATATAGAGACACTCTATAAAATGATATTTACTTACAGGCTAAACGAAACCAACCGTCCCGCCAGAAGCGAAAAAGACGGCGGCGGCCCCGGCCTTTCAACCAGAGTAAAAGCCTGCTGCGAATTTATCGCATCAGATACACGCAAGTTCTCTGCCGCAATAGCAGGAAGTTCTGTTTCGAAAAATATCAGAAAAATGCGTAAAACGCCCTTCGGATTCGCCGAAAAAGGGTTTGAAAAATATTTCGTATCAAAACCTGAAATGACTCACAGCATAATTTCATTCGACGAAATGCGCCAAAACAGCTCAAAGATAAGAGACCCCTTTGACGTTGTAACACTGAGAATAATTATCGACCATAAAAAAAACAAAGCGCCTTATTACTCGATCGAATCTACAATGAACTCATTGTCTTCAAATCGCCACAAAAAAACCGTTCTTAAATTCGAATATTTCAACGGCGCTTTATTTTCAAAATTTCAGCCAAACGAAAGCCGCGAAGAAGACAACCAGGCAAGCTCTCTGATAGATATTTCCGAAGGCCAGAGAAACCCTCAACCTCTACCAGAATTCGTGCAAGACGAAATCAATGACGAAATTGCCGCCGGGATAGCCGTTAGAAAAAAATTAGAAAACGAAATGCAACTCTCGCCTTACCTGAAAAGTGACTATAAAGAAAAACAGGCGCCTGTAATCGACCGTCCGCGCCTTGCGGCCATGTTCGATAAGTGTTTAAACGAGATGGCTTCACAAGCAAAAACAAATTACTCGGTAGAAATAATTTTTTCCAACCCGCGTTCGCTCGAGGCCGCATATGCGGTGAATTTTATGACGGGACGATTGCAGGCGTCCGCCAAAATACTGTATAAAAAACTTTTCATGGAACATTTCAGCACTCTAAGCGAATACGAAAATGGCCTACCGGGAAAAATAATACTTGCTTATTTAATGACTGAAAATATTAATGGCGCCTTCATCGATAAGTGTGAATCTAATTATTTATCAAGTATCGGAAAAAAAACTCTGGAAGATATTTCAAATAAATCGCACTCCTCGGATTTCTCAGCGCTCGCACATCTTTTTCTGGCAAACACTTCAGACCGCAAAGAATCGGAAAAACTCTACGCTAAATTCATCGAAAAATATCCCGACCATCCCGCGCAGCCGCTTGTCGAACTAAAAATATTAGAGAGAAAAGCTGCATGGTCCGGCAAAAAAACATATAAAGCAGTTCTTTCAGAGTTAAATAAATTATCCGAAAAATATAAAACCGTAAAAATACCATTCAGCGAAATACCGTTCAGCGTAGAATTCGACTACTGCAAGATACAGATATTGGTTCAATACGACAAGTTTGCAGAAGCCCGAAAAATATTTTCCGGCATAAAAAAATATTGCTCTAATATAACAAAATTTCAGGAATTTATCGAAGCATTCGGTTATATGGACCGCCAAACAAAACCCGACAAAGAATAAAACATAGCTTAACACCCGATTTATCAACCGCTAAAATATTATAAAAGGTTTGAAGTGAATTTAAAATCCAATATATTTGCAAATCATTTATTTTCATCGCCCACCTCACTCCGTATCACATCATTTCATTCATTGTTCTCAATTATTACATCTAAAAATGCAATTATTTTATTTTTCGGCATTTTTTCATGCACTTTTAATTAAAATAAATGGCATAAAAATTGCATCTATTATATTCGGAAATAAAGGCAGTATGTAGTATATATTTCTTAAGTAAATAAAAAGACCGGTGAATTCCATGAAAAAGTCACTGCTTTTATCCATTCTGGTATTTCTCATTTTCGGATTTAATTATAACTACGCGAAAGCTGAAAATTTCGAACAAAGCTCCGAATTCAAGCTGACCGAGCGCGAAGCCGCTAAAATAGCCTTTAGCGATTATGTCAAACAAAACGGCGAAGTCATGATCCCCGAACTCGGCTTGCGCGTCGTTAGCGTCGTTGAAGAAAACGACCATTTTGTCGTAACTCTCGCTATTTACGAAAAAGTCAC
>CAYTCW010000235.1:0-3800 GCA_964436235.1 uncultured bacterium | reverse complement strand
CGCCTTATTTAATCTTTGCATTTTATCCGTTTTTTTAGTATAATGCGGGTTGAAAATTATGGATAATAAAAGCTGTAAAATAACCATAACCGGAAGGGTTCAGGGCGTCGGCTTCAGGCCGCACGTTTACCGTATGGCCATGCAATACGGTCTTTTTGGCTATATAAATAACAGCGTTAACGGAGTCGAAATCGAAGTTTCCGGCCCGGGCGATGCTCTCGACGGTTTCGTCAGGCGGCTTAACGAGTTTCCGCCGCCCCTCGCGGTCATCGAAAAATTTCACGCCGATAATATAGCGTTCAAGCAATATTCAAAATTTGAGATCTTACATTCCGATCCGGTCGATATGCCGGTAAATTCGGTTTTCGTTTCGCCCGATCTGGCCGTATGCGCCGATTGCGCCGCTGAAATATTCGATAAAAACGACAGGCGCTATGGTTACGCCTTTGCTAATTGCACTAACTGCGGCCCGCGCTATACCATAACTAGAAAACTTCCTTATGACCGGCCCGTAACTACCATGTCGGTTTTTAAAATGTGCCCGAAGTGTCAGGCTGAATACGACGATCCCTTAAACCGCCGGTTTCACGCCCAGCCGAACGCGTGCCCCGAATGCGGCCCGGGATTGGCTATAGTAGAAGATCTTGGCGCGGCCTGCTCCGGCGGTTTCGGCCGGCTCGAGTTTTCAAAAGATACGGCGGCGGTTATTGAAAGAACCGCAGGTCTTTTAATGGACGGCCGCATCGGCGCGCTTATGGGGCTCGGCGGCTTTCATATCGCCTGCCGCGCCGATTCCGATGAGATCGCCCTGCGGCTGCGTGAACTCAAGAACAGGCCGGCCAAGCCGTTCGCTTTAATGGCGCCTTCGATGGAATGGATCAGGCGTTTTTGCGAAGTGTCGCCGGAAGAAGAGGCGCTTTTAACTTCGAGCGTTTCGCCGATAGTGTTGCTCAAACGCCATAATCGCGATTCGGGCTTTAATTTATCCGGGCTTATCGCGCCGGATAATAATTATTTAGGTTTTATGCTGCCCTATACTCCGCTGCACCTTTTATTGATGAAGGCCGCCGGCGCGCCGTTAGTTATGACCTCGGCTAATATCAGCGACGAGCCTATATGCTTCAGGCTTGATCAGGCGGCTGAAAAACTCGGCGGCATTTGCGATTTCGCCATGGCGCATAACCGCGAAATTCTTATTCCCTGCGACGATTCGGTGTGCTTCGTCGAGGATGGAAAGACCTTTACAGTCAGGCCTTCGCGCGGCATAGCCCCCTGCGTTATATCTACGGGCGGCGATTGCGCCGGCGCCGGAAAAACAAATATTGCCCTGGGAGCTATTTTAAAAAATACGGTTTCATTCAATCTGGATAAAAAGATATTAATTTCACAATATATAGGCGATACAGATAATCTCGAAAACTACGAGCTGCTGGTATCAACGGCGGAAAGGTTCGGCGAGTTATATAATCTAAAGCCTGGCGCTTTAGTGTGCGATAATCATCACGGCTCGAACGCCGCTGCGTATGCGGCCGAAACGGCGGAGCGCGCCGGCGCCGAATTGATATCGGTCGGCCATCATTACGCCCATGCGCTTTCGGTTATGGCTGAAAACGATATCACCGGTCCGGTTATATGCCTTTCATTCGACGGCACCGGTCTTGGCGATGACGGCAGCGTTTGGGGCGGCGAGTTTTTAGTGTGCGATACCGCCGGATATAAAAGAGCGGCTTATTTTGAGCCGTTTAGAGTGGTTAATTATGACGGCGCGGTTAAAAATACCGCTAAATTAACCTTTTGCGCCGCTCATGATTTTTTTGGAGACGAAGGGGCGGGCGGGCGCGAAGTTATGGACTTTTTCAAGGACTTCGATCTGAGCGTAAGCGCCGATGAAATGAATATAATTTCAAAGGCGCTAAAGGCCGGTGTTAATACGGTTAAATCGTCTTCGCTCGGAAGGATTTTTGACGCGGTTTCAGCCGCCGCCGGCTTCAATCGTCCGGTTTCTTTCGAGGGTGAAGCGGCGATATGGCTTGAAATGCAGGCGTCTTATGCGCAAAAAGATCAGCCGGAAGGCGCGCGTTTTAACGGCGCCTCAAGCTGCGCCGATTTAAACGGCGGTGCGGCCGGCGTATATCATTATGAAATATGCGGGCGCGGCGAAGCGCTTATCATAAACTGGCGCGGTATTTTAAAAGGCGCTATAATCGATAGAAAGTCGGGTATGCCCGCCGGCGCCATATCTTCAAAATTTCACCGCACGATAATTAAAGCGGTGTATGAGACTGCGTGCATAATAGCCGATAAATATAAGGTTTATGATATATGCTTAGCCGGCGGAGTGTTTTTTAACCGCATACTGCTCGGCGGATTGCTTGAACGGCTTTCGGCTTGCGGCGGTTCCGGCGGATGTGCGCCGAAGGCCGATGACGGCGTCCGACCGCCGCTGAAAGTTTATCTTCCGCGGCGCGTCAGCTTCGGCGATAGCGCGATATCGGCCGGGCAGTGCTATTACGCCATAAAAAGAAAAAATTAATGTGAGATCAATGACTCTAATTACAGGCTTGATGTTATATAAAATGAATTGCAAATTAATAAATTAATAATTTAATTAATAATATATTGGAGGTTGAATTATGTGCCTTGGAATACCCGTTCCCGTCGTTAAAATTTTAGAAGGCGGTTTCGCCGAGGTGAAGATAGGCGATACTTTTAAAAAAATTAATATAGCTATGGTCCCCGAGGCGGTTGAAGGCGATTATCTCGTGCTGCACGCCGGTTTTGCCATAACGAAGATCAGCGCGGAAGAGGCGGAAAAAACCTATCGCATGCTTGAAGAAATCGAGCAGGGTAAAGAGATAAAATCGATATTCAGTTGATTGTGACTGCCGGAAAGCTCTTAATTAGCTCAAGGCAGTTATATCGGCTCTGTTTCATTTAAGGTGGGCTGGTTATTAGTGGATAGTGTAGAGTGGATAGTGAATAATTAAGGCCGTGGCGAGCCCTGCGGGCTTTATGCATAAAATATAAAACTGCCTTTCAAAATTTCAAAAAAACTTTTAGTTCTCCGTTCTCCACTCTGAACTCTCAACTTGATTAAAATGTTTTGCCCACACAAATTGAAAAAGAACCGTTATAATATTTTTCGTCGGCAATAAAAACGATTTTCTTTATTTGATTTGAGAGGAAGCGGAATTAATGGATTTCAATCTCGAGCAATATTCTAAAAAAATTAATAAATCAGCGGCTGCCGCGAAACTTATCGAAAATATAACGCAACTTTGCGAAAAAATCGATAAAGACCGCATTAATTTGATGGAGGTCTGCGGCACCCATACTCACGAAATTTTTAAATCCGGCGTCAAAGCTATTCTGCCGAAGAAAATAAAGCTGAGGTCCGGCCCGGGATGCCCCGTTTGCGTCACGCCGGATTCATATATCGACGGCGCAATTAATATGGCTAAAGATAAAGATTTTATCATAACTACCTTCGGAGATATGCTTAAAGTTCCCGGCTCGGTTTCGAGCCTGAAAGCCGAACACAACGCCGGGGCGGATGTGCGCGTGGTCTATTCGCCCGCCGAAACGCTGGATATAGCGGCTGAAAATCCTTATAAAAGCGTTATTTTTTTAAGCGTCGGGTTTGAAACTACCGTTCCGGCGTCGGCGTTTTTAATCAAGGCGGCCGATGAGCGCAAACTCGATAATATTTATATTTACGAGGCGAATAAAACCGTTCCCGAGGCTATTTCAGCCATAGCTAAGCATCCGCAGGTTAAAATCGACGGTTTTATTCTGCCGGG
>CAYTCW010000234.1:0-3865 GCA_964436235.1 uncultured bacterium | reverse complement strand
TCATTTTATGGATTTATTATAATCAAGTTTAAATATATTTGCAAGCTTTAATTATTTAATTTTTTGTTTTTTGTTTTTAACCGCGATAAGTCTTTTATTTGTTTTCGGCTGTAACGAATCATATATCTACTGCGCCGGCCGGCGTGTTTTTATATAGCGCTGAAAAACGCTTATCAAGTCTTTCATACTGATAGGTTTGCTTAAAAAGGAATTAATGCCTGATTCAGCCAGAAAAGAAGCATCGTTATTAACTGAATTAATAGCGCTGAGTAATACTATCGGAACTTCGATGCCTGATTCTCTTATTTTGCGGGAAGTTTGCAAACCGTCCATGCCCGGCATCTGTAGATCCATTATGATTAAGTCAATTTTAGCAACGCCGTCAGCGCCCATGTTTTTAAATAATTCAAGCGCCGCTTCGCCGCCGCACGCTTTTACGGCATTATGACCCAAACGCTTTATCATCGTTGATATAAGCTCGAGATTCATCGGATTATCGTCAACGGCTAAAATTTTATAACACTCGCGCGTATTGTTCGCGCCGCCCTTGAATTCAATTTCTGAATGGCCGGCTTCAAACTCGCTAATTTGAACGCCGCCATTTAAATTTTGAGACGCGAAGGTTTTAAATTCAAGAACGAAAGAAAAACAACTGCCGGCACCCGGGGAACTTTCAACCGTAATTGCGGAGCCTCCCATAATTTTAACTAAGCTCTCCGAAATGGACAGGCCGAGGCCGGTGCCGCCAAAACGCCTTGTCACGCTTCCATCAGCCTGCGAAAACGGCTTGAATATAATTTTTAATTTATCGGGGACTATGCCCGGGCCCTCGTCTTTTACGCTGAATTTCACGAAAACTTTACCGGAGCATTCTTCGCGTGAATGAGCCGATAAAATAACCGTGCCTTTTTCACTGAATTTTACCGCGTTAGCGGTGAGATTTACCAATACCTGGCGAAGTTTTCCATAATCGCCGACAAGATTATCCACATTAGAAATAAGTTCGGTTTGAAATTTTATGAATTTTAAATCCGCCTGCACTTTAATTATGTCGGACACTTCTTGTATAAGGCGCACTAAAGAAAAGTTTATATTTTCAACTTCCACGCGGCCGGCTTCAATTTTAGAAAAATCTAATATATTGCTTACCTGAGATAAAAGCATGCCGGCGCTGGTTTTTATATGAGCCGCAAATTCGCGCGCGGCGGAAGGAAGGCCGCCGTCAGTCAGCAATTCGCAAAAACCTATTATGGAGGCTATCGGAGTTCTCAATTCATGGCTCATATTGGCTAAAAAAAAGTCTTTGGCCTTATTTGCTTTTTGAGCATCATCTACCGCGCGTAGAATTTTTTGATATTTTCTGGCATTAGAAAGCGCTATCGAGGAAATATTGGCTATAACCCCCGCCAGCTCGATATAATCTTCGGTATAAGAAGGAAACTTAAGGCCTTCGACTATCACAAAACCCTGTTTTTCAACGGCATCACCAATATAAACGCAAAAACCTCCGGCAAAATCAAAACAACGAGGCTTTTCAAACGCCTCATCTTCAGGCATATATTTTTTAAAATAAATTTCATCTTCAGCCGCTGGCGGCCTGTATTCGTAGCCGCCATCGGGCATCCGGCCCGCCGCCGGACTCATCAGCCACTTTATAGTTCCGCCGCTGAGAGAATAGTAAATAATTCTTTCCGGAGCGAATAAATTAAAAAAAAGACCGGTGATTTTTTCGACTATATTTTTTTCTTCGAGCCCGGATAAAATCTCATCAGTAAATTCAAATGCCGCCATGCTGTACGACAACTTTTTACCGAGCCGCGAAAGATCGCGCTTATGATTTTCACGCGCCTTTTCCAGACGCCAAGAATTCAAACGGGAATCTATTATAGCTTTAAAGTAATGAAGGCCGGCGTCTATATTTTCGCCGGGCAGGCCCATATACTCGCAAAACTCGCTTAATTTTTCACTTAAATCGATTTTAGAATTGCCGGCAAATATGCCCGTATTAATGAGAGTAAGTTTTTTAATCCGTGATTCGGCGAAAAATTCTATAGCGCAGCTTTTATTAAACCCCCAGATTTTTTCGACGTTAAATTTCCAGCGTAACAGCCAGGCCGGCATAATAAGATAAGAGCCGTTTTTAATAAATGAATCTATTATACCTGGATTAATAAATAATTTAAAACAAAGCGGTTCCGGATAAACGGTTATTTCGGGCGAAGATTTTATAAGGCCGTTTTTATCATAAAAACAGCCGCTGATAAGCTCTATTTTATCATATTTTTCAGAACCGCCGCTTAAAAGACGCTTGAAAAGCGCATCGTTTATAACGCATTTTTTCAAACAATTCGCCGGCATCAAAACCGGTATAGCATCAGTACAGGAATCGGAATTCAAAACGAGCTTCAACTCGTTTATAAGATTCGAACATACCGCAAAAGCTATTTTTTCAGGCATATAACATAAACATCCTTAAGAATACCGGCCCCACTCGTCAACCGCCTCGCGTATTGAAATAAGAACTTCCGAGCTTACCTGCCATGGAATTTCGCCATGATTGTCTGATATTATAAAACCGCCGCCGGAGGCCGCCGCGTTTATTATATTTCTAACTTCCGCCGCAGCGTCGGAGCCATCCGCCGAAGCGAGCTTTATGCCGTTTAAATTGCCGAGCAGGCTTATTTTTCCGGCGCTTTTTCGCTTTAATTGACTTATATCTTCAAGCGAGCTTACGCCTACAACCGACGCGCCGGCGGCAACGATATCGTCAATAATCGCAAGCGAGCGGCCGGAGGCAAGATGCATCGCGACAGGCCCTTTGATACGCGATATAACGTTTTTAGCCGCCAAAAATCCGGTTTCAATAAATAATTCGCGCGGTACCACCGTCGGAGAGGAAACCGGATCGAAATAACATATGGCGGAAGCGCCGGCGGCAAGCTGGGCGTTAGCCCACTCCACGCAAAAATCGGAATTCTTTTTTAATAAAATATCAAAAAGAGGCCGGTCCTCGTATATCAAATCGATATATTCAGAAAAACCCATCTGCATAACCGGAAGAGAAAAAGGCGACATTACCACGCCTATAATCGGCGTCGAATCGCCCGCAAAACTTTTAAGCGCCTCTATAGTTTTAAGAGTTTTAAGCAGACAGGGGGTTTGAGATACGGCCGGAAAATTAAAATTTCGTATATCGCCGGCATTTTTTAAAACAGGCTCTCCCGCGTTCGGAGGGCCTTCGTCGGTATAAACGATCTCGCCGCCCATTGCCTCTGTTTCAACGGCCGCATAATAAAAACTATACAAGCAATCCGAGCCGTATTTTTCAAGCATTATTTTCTGAGCGCGCACCACGTTGTGATGATCGGAAAAATATTTTTTTACGCTCATTTGAAGCTCTTTAGCGCCGTAAAGCGAAAATAAAAAAAATAAAGGAACCTTATCGGCCTGTTTATGAGACAGCGCCGTTAATACCCTCTGCATGGAAGTCATCTTTACGCTCATGCAGCATTCCGCCTTTCTATATGCTCTTTAATGAGCCTGACGGCGTCGAAAGCCCCATAACCGAAAGCGTCTGCGCCCACTTTTATCCATAGAGAATCGTCAAACACGAAAGGAGCTCCGCCGGCAATGACCTTCACCGCTGAGCCTTGTTTGATTAAATCCCTTTTTAAATCCGCTATTTTCAATGCGGAAGGATACATTAAAACTGATACTAATAAAATATCTATGCCGTCTGCCGCCGCAAATTCTGAAAGAGATCGAGCGGAAATGCCGCTTCCGTAGTCCTTAAGGTTAAAACCTGCGGAACGCACTACCGAAGATACTATCTGCCTTCCGAGCGCGTGATAATCTTCAAGAGTCG
>CAYTCW010000233.1:0-3911 GCA_964436235.1 uncultured bacterium | reverse complement strand
TTTCATGATTAATATCTCCTTTTAAGATTTCTTCGCTTTCATCATATACCGTGTCAGGGCAGATATCGATGCAATTATAAGGGTCGCGGCATCCGGAAATATCCCATGAGAGCGTGCCGTTCATTATGGTGCAAAGGTTTTTAAAGTTATCGACGCTTTTAATCTTGTCGAAAACGCCTTTTTGCGATAAGATCCAGCGGCAGTCGTATAACTTAATCCTGCCGTTATCGTAATAAAGTTTTACTTTATAATCGTCGGCCGCAACGACCTGGAAAAGTTTAGGTCTTAACATAACGGTTCCTCAAAATCTTGAAATTTCAGGCATAATTCACCTCTAAAACTTTATTATATCAGAATTTTGAGGTAAAGTCAATTATTCGCCTTCAGGGCCTTCGGGGGTCATAGCCGATATTACGGATATTACGGATATTACGGATATTAAACTTGACTTTTATCTTAAAATTTGTTAAATTAACATTATTAAGTTCGTTTTATGTGATAAAAATCACAAAAATCGAATTTAATGCGTGAAAACGATTTACGAGGGTTCTATGAAGCGTTTGATAATGGAAGATTTGCTTGAATGGAAAAAGTCAAAACACAGAAAACCGCTTATTTTAAAGGGAGTCAGGCAGGTCGGCAAAACCTGGATACTGCTTGAATTTGGAAGGCTTTACTTTAAGAGCGTAGCTTATTTTAATTTTGACGAACAAAAAGAGCTGTCTGATTTTTTTAAAACCACTAAAAATACTAAAAGGCTTCTGCAAAATCTTTCGATGGCATGTGCCGCGCCTATAATCGCCGGTGAAACCCTTATAATTTTCGATGAAATTCAGGAATCCAACGACGCTTTGAACGCTCTGAAATATTTCTGCGAGAACGCGCCTGAATATCATGTTGCCTGTGCAGGTTCACTTTCAGGCATAACGCTTTCTAAGCCGTCCTCGTTTCCGGTCGGCAAGATCGACTTTTTAACGGTCCATCCGATGACTTTCACTGAATTTTTATATGCAAACGGCGATGATGATCTGCTTGATTACTTGAAAAGTATCGTTTCGATAGAGCCGATACCGGCTTTATTTTTCAGCCGGCTTCTTGAAAAACTCAAAATGTTTTTTATAACAGGCGGCATGCCGGAACCGGTGCGCGCCTGGGCTGAAGATAAAAATACGCCGCTCGTGCAGTCGAGTCTTAAAAATATATTAGATGCCTATGAGCTTGATTTTTCGAAACACGCCGATACGAAAGACATAGCCAGGCTTGGCCTGGTCTGGCGTTCTCTGCCTTCGCAGCTGAGCAGGGAGAATAAAAAATTTCTATACAGTGCGGTGAAAGAGGGCGCGCGGGCCCGGGAATATGAAGACGCTCTTACCTGGCTTTGCAGCGCCGGTATGGCGCATAAAGTGTTTCGGTTGACAAAACCGGGACTTCCTATATCTGCTTATGAAGATTTATCGGCGTTTAAGATTTACTGCGCCGACATCGGGCTGCTTAGAAGGCTGGCGAACCTGGATCCTGTCGCATTTAGCGAAGGGTCAAGGCTTTTTACGGAGTTTAAGGGCGCGCTCAGCGAAAATTTTATTTTGCAGGGGCTGATATGCAGATATGGCGTGCTTCCGGGCTATTGGACTTCAGACGCAAAAGCCGAGGTTGATTTTTTAATTCAGCGCCGCAACGATATCATTCCGATAGAAGTAAAATCGGATGTTAACGTGAGCAGCCGGAGCCTCGCCCTGTACGCTCAAAAATACGAGGCTGAAACTAAAATCCGGCTTCGATTCTCGCTTAAAAATCTAAAAAAAGACGGCGATCTGGTAAATATACCTCTTTTTATGGTGGATTACATCGACGAAATTATCGAATTAGCTATTAAAAATTGATTTGATATTGTTCGTTGTATTATGCCGCCTTTTTGGATTTAGGTGTATGTACGATGCCGAGTAAGGCGTCAATGGATAAATCTTCGTCAATCAGCGGCCAATGAATGCCGTAGCCCGAGGGCGAAATTATAAAGTTAAGGCGTTCATTGTTCGCGGCTTTAAGAAGGCGCTGTGAAATATCCCGGAGGTTGAAAATGCGATTTTCCCCATCGATGTTGATTGAAATCGTTTCGGCATCGAATTTGATGTTGGTGATTTCGTGGCGTTTTTTCATATTAGCGGCCTCCGTGGTATAAATTCCATTGTTCTTCGATAAATTTAAAGTATTGAAAGATTATGATTCTAATTTCGCGGCGGTCTTTAGGCGACATGTTATACGAGTAATCTTCAATGATGTCAATTGTTTCGGTATCGAGCCAGAATTTACATTCTATTTCTCCTTTTAGACAGTGAATGTGAACAGGCTCGTTTCCTTCGTTAGAATAAAAGAAAAGGCGCCAGCCAAGAATCATAAGTATTGTTGGCAATATAATCACCTCAAAAATATTATATCAAAAAAATGTCGATTTTATCAAAAAAATATTTCTTCGCTTTCATCATATACCGTGTCGGGGCAGATATCGATGCAATTATAAGGGTCGCGGCATCCGGAAATATCCCACGCGAGAGTGCCGTTCGTTATAGCGATAAAATTTAAACTCATACTTTGATCGCATTTAACTAATTATATCGCGAATTCTTATTTTTTTCCGTTATCAGTATCGCTTTGTTATCGATAGAAATTTGCAGGACCTGTATATCGGCCATTCCACTGTGACACTTCAGTACAGAAATAACATCGAATTTTTCATCGATAATATTTTTAACTATGTTAAAATTGACCGATTCGTCGGCTGCAATTTTATGAAGCAAGCATTTCCTCCTGAGACATTACTTCGGCGCAGTAAGCCAGCGCGGCAAAAACATCTTCCCGCGTTATGTTTGGATAGGCTTTTATTAAATCGTTAATCTCCATGCCTTCGGACATTTTTTTTATTAAAAGCTCTACGGTAATCCTTGTTCCCTTAATTGTAGGCTTGCCAAGCATTATTGAGGATATAGCGGTTATTCGTTCTTTGTAGTTCATGTTGAGTTCCTCTTTGTTAAAGATTTTTCAATTTCAAGCTGCATCTTTTAAAGCCGCAAGAAAATTAATTTTAACGCCGCTGGCTTTATTTCTCGTTATAACTTCATTGTACCACAGCCTGACCGTTTTTTCAACCAATTTCATTGTTTTTTTAATGGTCTATATTGACATCTTATGGTTATTTGTGATATTATTCGGGTAAATGACTCAATTTAGCAAATTATACAATAAAATTCAAAATAATCAGGCCAATGTTAGTTTTAATGAGCTTATAAAATTGATGAGCGGTTTTGGTTTTGACGTTAAAAACAGATCTTCACACTACACTTTTCGTCACGATAACTTGATCGAAATCATAACCGTAAAGAAAGAGCCGGGTCATATAAAAGCCGTATATATCAAAAAATGTTTAAAAGCTATAAAGGCCGTTGAAAGCGAGGTTTAAATGTTTGAATATAAATACGAATACAGCGTCAAAATCACTAAACTTTCCGATGAAGATGGCGGCGGATGGCTTGTCGAGGTTCCCGATCTTCCCGGCTGCGCGTCTGACGGCGCGACGATTCCCGAAGCGTTTGAAAGCATTAACGGCGCCATCGACGCCTGGATCGAAACCGCCGGCGAGGCGGGCCGTGAAATTCCCCGTCCCGTCAAAGCGGCTTGATCAAATCGAACTTAATCGTTGTTGACCGCATTTAACTAATTATATCGCGAATTCTTATTTTTTTCCGTTATCAGTATCGCTTTGTTATCGATAGAAATTTGCGGGACCTGTATATCGGCTATTCCACTGTGACACTTCAGTATTTATCACCTGAACGCTTATATTTATTTGTTTTTCATTTTTTACAACTTCTCTGGCGATGTTAATTTTTTCTTTATCGCCGCAGTCTATAATTGCGTAT
>CAYTCW010000232.1:0-3967 GCA_964436235.1 uncultured bacterium | reverse complement strand
AGAGAAGCCGTTATAAACGCTTTCGTTCACAGGGATTATTCCAGGCGCGGCTCTGACATAAAAATAGCCATCTTCGACAACGCGGTCGAGATAACTTCGCCGGGCGTACTTCCGAATTCGATAAGCATCGACAACATATTGAGCGAAGGGCGGTCTGAAATTAGAAACACCGTTATAGCGCGCGTTTTTAAAGAACTTAATTATATCGAGCAATGGGGCACTGGAATGGCTAAAATCAAAAGCTCGTGCGAATCGGCCGGTCTGAAAATACCCACAGTTAAAGAAAACGGCGGATTCACCCAGATGATTTTGTTCAGACCGGCTAATAGTGGGGAATACCGGCGAGTGCCGGCAGATACAGGTAAAGTCAACGGGATAACAAACACAAAAATAAATGAGGGAGTAAATGGGGGAGTAAATGGGGGAGTAAATGGGGGAGTAAATGGGGGAGTAAATTTAATTCTTGAATATATAAAAAATAATCCAGGACAGAGAATGCCTCAAATATCAAAAAATATAGTTATACCGCTTAAAACCGTTGAAAAAAAGATAAGGTTACTTAAAAATGAAGGAAAAATCGAATTTCGCGGCATTCCCAAAACCGGCGGCTACTATGCAAAATAAAAGTTCAGCGGTCCGTCCCGCCGCCATAAAACTAATTCGCGGTTGAAACCCGATAATCTGGCGTTTATGTAAACCCGAAAAATACAATTAAAATAGACATAACCCAATTATCTTATCAATATTGAGTTTTGGTAGTTGGGCTATATTTTTTTTTATTTTAGCAGACACTATGCGCTATTATATTTTTTAACATACTTTTATTTGTATGTGTCTATGTGTCTGTATGCCTATATGTCTATATGCATAAAAAACACAAAAACATAAATATTTATTGCATTTAGTTTGAAAAAAATGTATTATGTTTTTACGGTCCTGCTTGATTAAAGATGCCCGTATTTATAATTGATTTCGATAATAGCATAAAAAATAGGGATGCATAAATGGCATTGGAATTTAAAGGCACGATCCTTCCTGATGACCATATCAGCGTTCCGCCTGAAATTATTAAAAAAATCAATAAAATAAAAATTTTCAAGGTTTTTATTATTTCATCGAATGAAGTTATCGACGACCAGCGCGAAGCTAAAGATGAGCTAAAACAATTAAGATGCAAGGTAAAGTGGGAAGGCGATCAAAATAAAATGCGCGAAGGAAAGTTTTAAAGATTCCGACTATAACCTCATGAAAGAACTCAAAGGTCATACAATTTGATTCATGACTGGAGCTCATTTTATTACCCGGCAGTACGATGGAAGCTGCAATGGAAGTTACAATAACATTGCCACAGAAGGGCTTACGGAAGATATTATAAAAAAGGTGTTAAGATGGCCATATCGAAAAAAGAACTTGAACAGATAATACAGGACGGCGAAGGCTATCGTTTTGAATTCAAAGAAAGCGCTGCGCACCTTGATAAAGAAATGGTCGCATTCGCGAACGGTTCCGGCGGCAGGATTCTGATCGGCGTATCAGACGACGGCACAGTCAAGGGCGTCGAGATCAACAACAAACTAAAATCGCAGATACAGGATATCGCCAATAACTGTGAGCCGCCCGTGAAAATAATATTTGGAGATGCCGGAAACGTACTTGTCGTCGAGGTCCGCGAAGGCATCGACAAGCCTTATAAATGTTCGTCCGGTTTTTATAACCGTATCGGGCCTAACTCACAAAAACTCGGCAGACATGAAATAATAGAGTTTTTCAGATCAGAAAGTAAAATAAAATTTGATGAATTGATAAATCAGAAGTTTGATTTCAAAAATGACTTCGATCAGGCGAAATTTAAAAAATTTCTTTTGTCAGCCGGAATATCGAAAGTGATAGACACCGAGCACATTCTGAAAAACCTTGGCGTCGCCGAGATTCAGGAGGGAAAACCCTGCCTGAACAACACCGGCGTAATGTTCTTTGCCAGAAACCTTGCAGACATTTATTTTCATACCGTCGTCACCTGCGCGCTATATAAAGGCCGCGTCAAGGCCGATGTACTGGATAAAAAGGATTTTAACGAGGATATTATCAGCAATATTGATAACGCCATGATCTTCCTCAAGCGCCACCTCAACCTGCGCTACGAGTTCGACGGCAACCCGCGCCGCATCGAAATCCCCGAACTTCCTTACGACGCGCTGAGGGAGGCTGTCATAAACGCCGTCATTCACAGGGATTATTTCGAAAAAGGCGCTAACGTCATGGTCGAGATATTCGACGACCGCGTCGAAATATCGAGTCCGGGCGGCCTCGTCAAAGGCCTCAGACCCGAAGAATTTGGCTCTAAAAGCATGCTGCGCAATCCGAACATTGCCAATCTTCTCCAGCGCATCAAATATATCGAAAAGATGGGCACCGGCATCAACCGCATGCAGAATTCGATGAAAGAAGCCGGCATGCGGCCGATCAGATTCGAATTCGGCGGCTTCGTGACAGCGTTATTCGAACGCGCCGCAGAAGCTTTCGATGTAAATGGCGGAGTAAATGGCGGAGTAAATGGCGGAGTAAATGGCGGAGTAAATGGCGGAGTAAATATACTTGAATATATCAAAAGTAATCCGGGTCAGAGAGTTCCGGTAATATCGAAAAATACGGGAATTCCTCTCGACACCATCGAGAAAAAGATGAGAAGGCTAAGGGCAGATGGAAAGATCGAATTCCGCGGCAGCCCCAAAACCGGCGGATACTACGCAAAATAAAACCTATCGTCCCGCCCGGCCGTTATTTTGTCATAAAGCATTTATAATCTTTAAAAAATAAAGGAGCCTTAAAACCCTATGAAATCAAAAATCTACTCATTAACTGCGATCGCGCTCATTTCAATATGCTTCCTCACGCTTAATTCCGGCTGCAGCGGCGTTGGCGGCGGCGACATATCGTTATCCGGAATTAAAACTTTAAGCGCCGCGCAGGAGGCCCAGATCGACACCTTCCTCACGCAAAAGATGGCCGAGCACAATATTCCCGGCGCCATTGTCGCTGTTTACGAAGCTAACAAGATCCCCTACATCCTTGTCAAAGGCACGGCCGAGGTCGCCGCGAACAGGCCGCTCAAAACGACCGACCGCTTCCGCATCGGCAGCATAACAAAAACCTTTACTGCGACGGTTATATTACAGCTTGCCGACGAGAATAAACTAAAACTTGACGACAGTATATTAAAATACTTCCCCGACCTTCCGAACGCTTCGAAAATAACCGTGCGTCATCTGCTTAACATGACATCCGGGCTTGCAAACTACACCGACGACGGCTCATTCGGAATGGCTTTCATGGCCGATCCCGCTAAAACCTGGCGGCAGGAAGAAATATATTCGCTGATCAAATCGCTGTCATCTAAAATCGTTCTCGATGAACCCGGCGCCAAAGCGGTTTACAACAACAGCAATTACTACCTGCTGGGCATTATAATCGAAAAAGTAACCGGAAAAAGCGCGGCAGCCGAAATAAAAAGCAGAATATGCGACCGGCTCGGCATGAGCGACAGCTATATATCGGAAAGCGCATATATCGACGGCGCGCACAGCCTCGGTTATATAGCCGAAGGCACGCTCACCGTCGAATTCAAAAACAACCCGTCCTGGTGCTGGACGGCGGGAGCGATGGTCTCGACGCTCGCCGACGTAAAAAAATATATAAAACAGATGGCATCCGGCGACTTATGCCGCAAATACGCCTTAGAACGCTCAACCTGGCGCGAACTTCGCAGCTACGCGAATCCTTACGGCGCCGGCGCCGTCAAAATGTCATACGGCATGGGCCTTGCTAACTTCGGCGGCATGATCGGCCATAACGGCGCTATACCCGGCTACAGCACGCTCGCGGTCTATTACCAGCCGCGCGATATCACCGTTATAATACTCACCAATAAATTTATGGAAGGCCCGATACACTCCGAAGAGATCCTGCG
>CAYTCW010000231.1:2357-4056 GCA_964436235.1 uncultured bacterium | reverse complement strand
TTCTTCGACCCTGAAGTTCTAAAGCGAAAGTTATGAACGGAGGGCGGTTCTGAAGTTATTTTCAGAACGAGGGTACGGCTGGAAACGGCCATGCCTCCCGTGTTCGGAAAGAAGAAAAAGCGCGCCTGTCCGTGTTTTTTCGGACAGGTTTTTGTTTTAAACGGCAAAAATTGTTCGTTTACTTTACTTTATTTTGTTTTGCTTTGCTTTCTTTTCTTATTTTTGGACACGAAATATTAAAATCATGAAAGGAAGGCAATAAGATGTTCGGATTATTTGAAATTACAAAACCGGCTAATGAGCCTATTTTTGATTATTCAAAGGGGAGCCGCGCCGCGCAGGAGCTTAAAAGCCGTATCGCGGAGCTTAAGGCGAAAGAAATTGAAATACCTCTTTTAATTAACGGCAAAGAGGTGCATACGGGCAATTTCGGCTATTGTTCATCGCCGCACAACCACGGTCACAGGCTCGCTAAGTTCCATAAAGCCGGCGAAAAAGAGGTCGCGGCGGCCATAGACGCAGCGATGAAAGCGAAAAAAGTATGGGATTCTTTTACATACAACGAGCGCGCCGCCATATTTATGAAAGCGGCCGAACTGCTTTCGACTTCCTGGCGGGCGACTATAAATGCGGCGACCATGCTCGGCCAGAGTAAAAACGTATTTCAGTCCGAAATCGACGCGGTATGCGAATCAGTTGATTTTTTTAATTTCAACGCCTATAGCATGACGCAGCTTTACAAAAACCAGCTCGGTTCCGACAAAGGCGTATGGAATTACACTGAATACAGGCCGCTCGACGGCTTTGTATTTGCGGTAACGCCCTTTAATTTTACGGCGATAGCATCGAATTTAATCTCGGCGCCGGCCGTAATGGGAAATACCATAGTATGGAAACCGGCCGTCACCGGCATTTATTCGGCTTACTTCATAATGAAACTGCTTCAAAAGGCAGGACTTCCGGACGGCGTTTTAAATATGATACCCGGTCCCGGGGCTGTAACGGGACCTATGGTTATGAAAAATGAAAACATGGCCGGCATTCATTTTACCGGCAGCACGGGAGTTTTTAACGATATGTGGAAAACCGTCGCCGCTAATATAGACAGCTATAAATGCTACCCGCGGCTCGTCGGCGAAACGGGCGGCAAGGATTTTATATTCGCCCATCCGAGCGCCGATGTAAAACCTTTATGCACGGCTCTTATCAGGGGCGCTTTCGAATATCAGGGCCAGAAATGTTCGGCGGCTTCGAGGGCATATATCGCTGAATCGGTATGGAAAGAACTCAAAGATATGCTTATATCCGAAGTAAAAGAAATTAAAATGGGCGATGTAGAAGATTTTTCAGTATTCATGGGAGCGGTTATCGATAAAAGCTCATTTGAAAATATCAAATCTTATATCGACTACGCTAAAAATTCAAATGAAGCCGAAATCATAGCGGGCGGCGGATGCGATATGAGCAGAGGATACTTCGTCGAACCGACGCTCATTGTGACTACGAATCCAAAATTCAAGTCGATGCAGGAAGAAATATTCGGCCCTGTGCTTACTATTTATATTTACAAAGACGAGGACTTTGAAAAAACGCTTGAATTATGCGATGAAACTTCGTCTTATGCGCTTACCGGCGCGATATTTTCACAGGACCGCTGCGCGGTAAAGAAGGCTTATGAAAAGTTAAGATACAGCGCCGG
>CAYTCW010000231.1:0-2257 GCA_964436235.1 uncultured bacterium | reverse complement strand
ATTAAAGGCGCGGTTAAAACCGGAATTAACTTAGGGTTTAGCGATATATTAAAATATAAATCCAGCGTTAAACGCGTGAAGACATACGACGCTCAAAATCGCTACAGCGGCAGTTTTGAGATGGAAGGCGTAAATCTTAGCGATGTAATTTCACAGGATAATATTCAAAAAAAAGTCAACGACGGCTTCGACCGCGATCTTGATATGTATATCGCGGTTCGGGGCCGCTCGGGCAAACGCGCCTTATTTTCATACGGCGAGATATTTTTAAATAACGGTTTTGATTCGGTTATTTTAACCAGAAGCGCCAGAAATATTTTTCCTCACAAACATGAAGATCTCAAGCCTTTCGGCTTCGACACGCAAAAATGGAGCGACGCGCGCGAATCGCGCAGCCTCGATTTTAAAACCTGCGCGGCGTGTCACAATGGAAAAGACCAGCAGGTTATATTTTTTCCGGCGGGCCTCTGCGTTTACGCGACCGGCGATACGACGCCGGATAGATTTATCGAAGACGCTTACGAAATTGAAATATGTCAGATCGCCGACAGAAAAATAATTGCGGCCGCTAATAAAGATGAAATGTGGAGCGATTCGATAGTCATGGATATACTCGGCGAAAGAAGCGCGGAAATATCATTAAACTCATTATCCGTATTCAACCGGAAAGGCTTCACCGAAAACACCGTAGGCCTCGGCAAGGGATTTCACGGCAAAAACTATTATGAAGGCGTGGATATGGCAGATGTAATTAACGCCTGGTGCGGCGCGATCGACAGGACCGGAGGTTATTTCGTGATAAGCGCGGCAGACGGGTATAGAAGCCTGTTTTCAGCGGGTGAAATTTTCGGCAGAGTAAACGGAGCTAATTTATTTTTAATAGACAGGGAAAATAATAACGAGCTTTCTAAGGGAAGCGGCCGTTTTCGGGCTTTTATAAAAAGCGATTTTTTTATAGACCGTTCCATCCGATCGATAAAAGAAATATATTACAATAAAATAAATTAATATTTAACAGTTATAACTGTAGCTATAGCTATAGTTATGGTTATAGTTATAGTTATAGTTATAGTTATAGTTATAGTTATAGTTTAAAACCTGAAATCAAAAACCAAAAATTTTAAGGAGTGATCTGACATGAAAAAAATCTTCGGCAGTCTTTTAATCGTTATGGCTTTGGCGTTTTCGACGCTATTACCGTTTAATTTCACCCCCGCGTTCGCGCAGGAAGCCTCATCAGCAGCAGCAGCCGGCACAGAGGCAACCGGCGAAACTATAATACTTGCTACCACATACAGCGTTTTCGACACAGGCCTTTTAGACGCCATTTTAAAAGATTTTAAAGAAAAAACCGGCATAACGGTCAAACCGATCGTGGTCGGTTCGGGCGAATCGCTTAAAATGGGCGAACGCGGCGAATGCGATATCATCCTTGCCCACTCACCGGCGCTTGAGGAAAAATTCATGGAAGCCGGCTTCGGCAAAGACAGAAAAACATTCGCTAAAAATGAATTTTACGTAGTGGGACCTGCTAAAGATCCGGCTGGAATCAAAAATTGCGCAACCGTATTCGAAGCATTCGCTAAACTCGACAGCGCCGGCGTATTCATATCGCGCGGCGACAATTCCGGCACTCATAACCGTGAAATGGCAATCTGGAAAAAATCGGGCGTAGCTAAAACACCGGGAACCGCTTATATAGTTACAGGCCTCGGAATGGCGGAAACTCTCAAAATGGCCGATGAAAAGCAGGCTTACACGCTCTGCGATTCCGCAACTTATACCTTTATGGCCGAAAAAATGGAGTTAAAAAATATATACGCCGATGCGAAGAATTTATCGAATTATTACAGCGTAATAACGGTTAATCCGGAGAAGACAAAACACGCAAAATACGAGCCGGCTAAAAAGTTATACGACTATATACTTTCGGCCGAAACGCTAAAATTCATCGGTGAATTCGGAAAAGAAAAATTCAATAAAACGCTTTTTGATTTAGTAGAATAATTATATTTAACTCAAATACCTTTTAATAAGGCTTGTTTTCATTTTGATAACGAAGTGAAAATAAGCCTTATTTTTTACCGCCTGACTTGCTTTTTTTGTCGTCTTTTTTAGCTTTTTTATCTTTTTTAGAAGGTTTGTCGGGATCGACGTTTTCATTTTTAAAAGCGCGGGGCGCATAGCTGATCAATTCGTCGAGCGCGGCGTTAAGCGATGTTTTTTGAGACTCGAGAGGTTTGATCTCTTCTTCTAT
>CAYTCW010000230.1:0-4065 GCA_964436235.1 uncultured bacterium | reverse complement strand
ACGCTGCAATTTGGAAAGGTGGCGGTTTTATTGACTGATTGGCCGATGCCGTCGAATTTTACCACGATGCCGGGCTGGTTGGCGCCGAAATTCGATCCGGAAACTCTTATTAAATCTCCGGAGGCGACGCTGTTAGAAAGGGTTACGTGATTTACCGAGGTGATCGCCGGGATAATCGATGAATCTATAATGCGATAATTAACGTAGTTGGATGAATCTTCGATTTGATCGACTATTGCGCGGCCGAAAACAAAGTAATCGCCGTTAGGTTTGACCGGAATCGTGAATGTTATTTCGAAATTTCCGTTGTCGTTAGCGTTAAGAAAAGGCCCCTCGGCGTCAACGCCCGTAGAGCAGCCGCTATAAGTGCCCGTAAGCGTCGGCGTCACTATGCGGTCGCCGAAAAATATGCGTATATGCGTATAACCTTCCTTGCCGAGGTTCCAGTTCCAGCCTCTGACGGTTAACAGCGCGCTATGCGGGCCGATCTGGTCGCCTGAAACGTCTCGAATGGATATCATTGGCACCTGGCCGTGAGTGTCGCCGCCGTAAAAATCTTCGTGATGGAGATATAGCCAGGTAAGACGGAACGGATCGTTTAAAATGCCGTCGTTTAAAATTTGATTGTCATAGAAATTTTCGTAAAGTATTCCGGCTTCGTCGAGCGCGCGGGTAACCGCGTCTTCTCCCGATGAATAAACGCCCACTTTAGGAGCGGTGGTCATATCGAGTACGGAGGATGCGGCGTCTATCATGGGCTTCGGGTCTTTAACTATCTGGTACTTGACGTATGGAAAAAGATTGCGGCCGGTGTCGGCGTCTTTCTGGTTGGTGAACATGCCGGTAGTACCGAAAAGGCCGTCGCCCGACAATTTAAGGGCGCCAAGACGGGTTAAAACCGCCGGATTATAAGCGAACATAAACGAGCCGCCGCGGTAGTTCAAAAGCCACTTTACGTCTTCGATGCCTGCGCCGCCGCGGTCTTCGGCCGTTAAAAGCCACACGACAAGGCCGTAGGCTCGTTTATAGCCGATGGCCCACTGGTCGTTGACTCCGTTTTCTATGCCCATTGGGATTAAAACATGAGTGCCGAGAGGCGTGTCGGCGTCGCCGGAGGCCACGTCGCTGCCAAGTTTTAAAACATATTCGCGTCCGGGTTCCAGGCTGTCTATTTCGTCGTAGGTGCCGTCAGGCGACATATCGATTATTTTAGCGGCGGGATTATAAGGCTCGTCGAGTTCGCGGTGCGGCAGGCCCCATGGCATTACGTGGTACTGCGCCTGTTTGATTACCTTCGGCTTGCCGTCGCGGCCGATGTCGACGACGCGGCGGGTTTGAACTTCGATACTGTCGTAGCCTATTATTTTGGCGAAACTGTAAGTTATATTTTGCGTGCTGTCGATATAAACGCGGGTGCCCGCTATGACTATCTGGCCGGGGTCTATGGTTATTTTATTTTTTGTGCCGAAGGCTATCGCGGCATTTTTTATTGCAGTTTCCTGAGTGGCGTCGTAGTCGGTCTCCGAACCCGCGTATCGCGCTAATTCGCGAGCGGCGGCCATGGTGGCGGCTTCGACCGATTCGTCGATGCGCGCCCGTTCAAGGTACACGCGCGATAAGTCGATGACTATCGCGGCGACCGCGCAGAAGGCGACCATTCCAAACGCGACTAAAATAAGGACGGAGCCTATGTTTTTATAAACGCGAACCCCTTTTATAAATCGAAAAAAATCCATATTTTAATCCCCTTTCTGTAATCACTCAGGATTTAATATTTTTAAACAACCCGAAACCGGTTAAAGCGGTTATTGCGGCGCAAGCCGCGCCTGCATGGTAAGTTCTAAATTGAAAGTCCCCTGTTTTTCGAGGCCCAGAATCTGGGCGTTTATCATGGTGTGAGTGTAGCGTACGCGAATTTTAGCGTATGAAGGTAGCGCGGCGTTGGACGGATTGACCTTAACGTCGTCTGAGAGATCATTAGGCGTTCCGTTATCGTTATAAAAAAACAATTCTTCTCCTATAGATGTAACTTCAACGTTATTAAAGTCAAAAACTTTTCCGCCGCTGAGTTTATAAGGGCCGAAAAGCGCGTTGGTCGGCGATACGACGCGAAGGTTTACGGTATTTAGCGCGGCCGCGCCTTCGAGAAGTTTTTTTATGACTTTGATATCGGCGTCCTGCTGGCCGCGGCAGAATGCGGCTTCCTTGGCGGCCCGGCCTAAAGCGTAATTTAAGCCGAGATAATTTTTAAGGAGCAGGCCGAATTCAAAGATACACATAATGGTAGCAATCAGGATTGGAAATATGAGCGCGAATTCCACTATTGCCTGTGCTTTTTTATTGCCTAATTTTATTTTCATGATTTATTCCCTCATTTTCAAATATTAATTGTTTATTTCGTTTCGCAGATGATATGCGCCTGTCCTTATGGTTATGTACAGGTTACATTATGAATAAAACAGGGCTTTATGTTTAATCGTGCGTTATATATATCGTTTTAACGTACGTCGCTTTTAAATCGGGATAATCCTGGACACTCTCGAGCTTGAAGACGGCGAATCCTATAATATGGTAATACCCGTTATTGCCCTGTGAACCGATGGTGTCGTAAATAGGCACCATTATATTCTTTCCAAGCAGAGCAGCCAGTGCGTCGCGAACGGCAGAAGCATTTTTCTGGCCGGTCATCGAATATACTTTTTGCGGCGGCGTGATATCGATTGTGGGCGGGTTGGGCGCGCCGGATATCCATGCCGCCAGTTCGTTCGGCCCGGCGTTGGGCTTGCCGCCGCTGTTATAGTAAACCGATAGGTCCAGCCAGCCGAAGCCGCCGGGCAGTATCCAGTCGCCTTTTATGACGACCGGTTCGCCGGTATAAACGCAGGATTTTTCGCTGACCGCTATGGGAAGCGACCCGTTAAGCCTGAAAAGATTGCGGTCTTTGAGCAGATCCGGGTATATTGTGCTTATCGGCCATGTATTTGAAGCCGTTAAATTAACCGTCGCCGCGTTAATTAAATCGGCGAACGGGATAACGACCTGGTGTTCGTATTCGACGCTCACTGAAACATAGGCGCATTCAAAGCTGTTGGGGCTTATTACTGCGTCGTCGTTAAAATTCAGGGGCGAGCCGCTGTCTTTTCTGTAAAATAGAAATTCGGCGAATGAAGTCACCGGCTGTCCGGAGCTATTTAAAATGGTCCCGGAATTACTTTTTGTATAAGGCCCGTATTTTTGATTGGTAAAGGATACAATGCGCAGCTTGTCTTTTTTTATGCTTTCGCCGAGGCCGTCGAGGAGTTTTCCGACAATAAGCACTTCCGCGGAGGAAAAACCGACAAGCGTCGAGCCGAAACGGCAGGCGTCGGAAACCGCGCGGTTAAGAGCTATATAATCGTTGATTATTAATCCGATCTGGACTATGCCTACAAAAAATAAGAGCAAAATAGGCAGAACAAGCGCAAATTCAACCATCGACTGGCCTTTGCGTTTTTTTAACGGATATATTTTGTCGTTCATAATCATCGCTCCCGTCAAACTTTTAATATAATGGTCAAAAACATAAAGTTGGTTGAATCATCTATTCAACAGATAAACATAGGCAATAATCGTTCCAAAAAAAATTGAAATGCCGAATTTTAAATTTTTTTTTAAGATAGGTTTCAATTCATCGCCGTTAACAAGGATATTTTTATGGTAAAACCCGGCGATAATATTCATCATGCCGCTGAATTTATAATCTTTGAACATCTGCATCATAAAAACGAATAAAGACAGAGCAAAACTTACAAGCCCTATGCTTAGTATTGAAATTGCGAGAAAAAAATATCCTTTAAGCGCGCCTATGGCCATCATTAATTTAACGTCGCCGCCCCCTAAAGCGCCCATCATGTAAGGTATGATAAAAAAAACGAAGGCGATTAAAATGGCGGCTAAACTGTTATAGATGCCGGCAAGCGCTCCATCCGTATTAAAAAGCGCGTTTACAACAAGTCCGGCCGCTATGGACGGAATCGTTATAAAATTATAAATTTTACCGTATTTTAAATCGGTATAAAGGGAGTA
>CAYTCW010000229.1:2567-4106 GCA_964436235.1 uncultured bacterium | reverse complement strand
ACTAACGACTTCCCCGTCATCAGTTAATAAAAAAAACCGGATTTGACGCCGGGCGCGGCCGATGCGCCGAAAAAAGAGGCGAGCCCGGCGAGCGCAGAGGCTATGCCGGATGCGTCCTGTACGGGTTTAAAATTATGCGGCTCCGCTAAAAGACGGTTAGCCGTGATGCAGGCGATCGCATAATTAAGATGAACGATAACCGATGAGTCGGATGAGCCGGTTTCGTGAAAGCAACGGGCAAGGTAATAATGCG
Source organism: uncultured bacterium (assembly GCA_964436235.1). Classification (GTDB taxonomy): domain Bacteria; phylum Muiribacteriota; class UBA9980; order UBA9980; family UBA9980; genus UBA9980. The sequence goes on along the minus strand of CAYTCW010000229.1, from coordinate 3,853 downwards.
CGGCGTAATTGCCGTAATTATAATATACGGCGTTCATAAAGCTGAATTTAGCCTCTTCGACGGCGCGAACACCATAGAGCTTAACGCCTTCTTCGTAATAATCGGAAGCGCTCTTCACCTTATTTTCAAGGGAGAGCGTGGAAATAACCGTGTCTGAGACAGCGCCTGCGCCGGCGGCGGCCGAAGACGGGCTGAACACTACGCGCACGCTGTTTCGCGCGGCTAAATCCCAGAGGTTGAGCTCGTAATAATGCTCGCGGCCGGACGGCGGCTTAGATATATTCGAATAAAAACCGCTGAAACCGGGCGTTAACGCTTCGCCATAAAAATTATCACGCATCACTCTTTTAACCGCCATAGTGATAATGCCAAAACGCTCATTGACCAATAGTTTTATAAAATCACGCTCCGAGTCTAAATAAAAAAAGGCGGCTATTTTTTTTAACTCGCTCATTAAACGGCCGCGGTTATCAGATATCATGAGCCGGTCGTCGCCTTTGGTGAGCGTGCATATAAAATCGCGCGAAGCTGACGGAACCGCGGGCGTCATAACGCCGCCGGCAGGCCTGGCGGAAAACGGGCCGGGCTGATTACTTTTACCGCCGGCCGTTTCTATGACAGCGGTCTGCATTTTATAGCCGGCCGGAACAAAAACGCTGTATTTATAGATGGTCCTGTAATCGCCGTCTAAGTCGATCGAACGGGGCTTTTCGTAGGTGACGGCGGGCGCGGGGCGCACCGAATTATAGGCGGCCGCTAAATAAATAACATAAAGCAATATCAATAAAAAATTAACGCTGAATATATACGAAAATATCCATAGCGGCGAGTTTGAAGCGGCCGCGCCTGATGATGGCGAGGACGCCTTATTATCGAAGCGCTTCCTTACCTCGGCGAGATTGAAGTAAAGAAAAATCACGGCGGCAAATATTACATAAATAGCCGCGTCTTCGAGGCGCGAAAGCGCGCCGAACATGATAAACAATACGGCGGCAATTACTAATATGGTATTGGTGAGCGCCGTTATCATAAAATAAATCAGACGCGTCCTCATAAATATAGCCGCGACGCCTAAAAGCGCATAAACCGCCGATAAAAGACTTAATAAATGACGGCTTACGACAATAAACGGAATGCTGTAAAATACGAGCGGCGCGTCAGGATAAACATTGGAAATAAGCCACGAACGATGACGGTCTAAAAATAAGACGAAATCGTAAAACGAAGCTAAACCAGCCGCTATCAATATTAATATTATAATCTTTAACCGGTCGTTAAACATAAAA
>CAYTCW010000229.1:0-2467 GCA_964436235.1 uncultured bacterium | reverse complement strand
GTAACTAAATACTCGTCTTCGTTCGACCGGGCGAATATAAACGGGCCGCCGCTGCCGGCACTTTCGGCTCCCACGCCGGAGGCCGCGCGCACATAACGCATACACGACATTTCCGGCGATATCGGCGCGGGCGTTTTATCGATAATTTTACCGGTTGACTGATTTATTTTAACGAAATACGCTTCGGACGGCGCGTCGTTATAAGCGCCGAGAACCGCGTAAGCGGTCAGGTTGTTGCCGCCGTCAGCGCCGAGCGCAATAAAATTCTGGACGGGCAGATGAAAAACAGCTTTGATAGAGGCGCTTTCGAGTTTAGCCGGTATCTTATAGGTTTTAATCGTAATCTCGCACGACGATGCGGCGTCTTCAGAGTATTCGACCTTTACCGTTTCGCCCGAAGGCAATATCAACGGCTGAAAGTTAAGGTCTAACTCGTAAATGAGCGCGCCCGACGAGTTGATTACGTAAATTTTACCGCCGAACGGGTCCTCGGCTAATATCTTTTTCTCGCTTTCGGCCCAGATGCGCGTAATGCCGTCTAATTTAACCTTAGGCGATATCTTAGATATTAAAACGCCCGAAGCGTCGTAATGATATATTAATTTTTCACGCGAACTGGCCACGAATATCGCGCCGTTGTCGAGCACCGATAAATCGGTGAATAAAGGCGGCGCGCCTGCGCCCTCAACTGCCGCATCCGGCTGCAATGAAGGTTTTTCATAAAGAACTATCGTTTTATCCGCAACGAAAGGCTTGCCAGGACCCTTCGCAATATATTTATTGATGCGGAAATTAGGCGCGTCAAGTATAAATAAAGCGCCGTTTTTATAAAATAAACTCGTAGGTGAAATAAAACCGTATAACGCGGCCGCCGGATCGGCGCATCCGATCTCACCCGCGCGCGAACCGAATTTTAACGACGCCATGACCGCGCCGCCGCTGCGCCATTCGTGTTGCTCGCCGTCAGGCCGGCCGGCCGAAGCCGGAACCGAAGCCGAAGCTGAAGTTGAAGCTGAAGTCGAAACCGCCTGCTGCGCCAATAAAGGCTGCGCCGAAAACGGCGGCGTCAAAGCGACAAACGCCATGGCAGAGCAAACTAAACCCGCTATATAAAGCGATTTGAAAAATAAAGCCGCGCGCGCGGACCTCGAACCCGAATTCTTCGCATTAATCAACATAAATCATTACCGCCTTTTTACTTTTTATTAATTTTATCTATTTCATTTTTTTCTTTGTTTTTTATTTCTTTTATTTTATTTACTTTATTGATCCTATATAGTTTACCGTAAAACATAATACACTACACGCCAATTTTAACTTATTTTATCATTAACCGGCCGCGTTGTCAATAAAATTCACCTCTATTCCACTTTATCACCGACGCGGGCGCTGAAGCCGAATGTTGATTTTAATTTTATTTTATGATAAAATATGACGCTTATTAATATTAAAAAAACAGGAGACTGCCATGAGCTTAAACGAGCCCGACGCATCATTCAACCCGGCCTTCAACGAGGAGGAAGCCGAAGTTTTTAAAGCCGCGGGCGCCGACAAAAATAACGCCATAGCCGCATCGCCGGTTATGGTCGAACCGCCCGAAGGACCCATGCCGCCTTATATTAAAGTCGATTGCTCCGTCGACGAAGAAATATTCGTTCCCGGCTGCGGATGCGTTTCGATATTCGCCGGTATTTTTCTTGCCAATATCGGCGACGGCAGCGTCTTCGAATCTATCGGCTACTTTGTTATCGTACTCGGAATCGCCGCCGTTATAGCCAGAAAATTCATCGATAACTTTTATATTATCAATACCACCGAACGCAAAATATTCTACCGGCGCAAAGTCTTTAATAATATCACCATAACCCCTTTTCTCGAATCTGATGATATTCACGCAGTAAGCGTTTCGGGCAGCCTGTATAAAAATAAGAGCAGCCGCTGGTGGGAATATAAAGTGGTGCTGATTAAAAAAGACGGCCTTATAGTTGAATTCAGCGACTCTAAAAAAGAAGAAAGCGCCGCTGAATTTAATAAAGCGGCGCGTGGAATAGCCGCGGTATTGCAGTGCGGCTATATAGAATGTCCCGATAAACACGCGCTTGTAGCCTTTAAACAAACCAACGGCGGCGTGCGCGTTTATTTTTTTAAGAAAGAATAACGAACAAATTTCTTTATTATACTCAATTTACGAGAATTCTCATCCCATGCTATTCGTTTTATTTTTAGCAGTACCATTATCAAACGCGATTTGCATTGGTTTTTACCGCGAGCCATAAGCCATAGTTGCGACAATGCCATTATAGCTACGCATTTGCGCGCGCCGCAGCGCGCGCGAATGCAAACAAGCAAGCCGGCAAGAAAGAAGAAAAGAAGTTAAGTTTCGACGAAAAAAAGCTATCGACAAAATAACAAAAAAGCGTCAGGCAATTTGCAGATAGGGGGAGGGTTAAGGGAGGGGGAAAGGGTT
>CAYTCW010000228.1:0-4132 GCA_964436235.1 uncultured bacterium | reverse complement strand
TTTAAAACAGGCGCCTGATATGAATATCGCGGGTCGGGCGAAACGCCTTTGGAAGAAAAGTAAAGCGCGATTATAAAATCGTCGAAGGCTGAATCAAAATCCTCCGCTATGCCTGCTCTTTTAATTTCATCCTCCACGTTATCCTTGCCGCTTTTCTTCGATTTAACTAAATTCGACGGAACCGCGCCGCGCTCGTAAAGATATCTGAAAAATAAATAACTGAACCCGTAACTTCCGCGGTTTAGATATTTAAATTCGACAAGCGAATAAGAATTAGCCGCAGCGAAGAATTCTGACACGCGGCGGGCAAAAAAATTACTTTGATAACCATAACCGGCAATATCTTCGGCAAGCATCGACAATCCCTCGTTCACCCAGGTTTCTTCATAATTATTATTCAGCGAATGCTGGTGCCAGTTTATTAAATGCTGGAATTCATGCGATATAACATTGAACAGCAGAGTGAAAAAGCCGTTTTCATCCCTGAATTCCGATTCATCGTCGCGCACGGCCGAAAAAATAATTTCCTTTTCGTTGGAATACCTGAACTGCTCGACGCCCTGCTCGTTATAACGCTTATACTGGTTCATCGCGCTGAAATAGCCGAGCGCCGTGCCCTCATTGACGATACGGGTGAATAAAATGAATATTTTCGAATCGCCGTCTATTCCGGGATTCGGCTCACCGCCGAATGCGCCGGTCACTTTTGAATAGATATCGGCGTCGAAACGCGACGCTATTTCTGCGGCACGCTCTTTTGTAAGCCTTTGATAACGCGGCGCCATATCTATTTCTTCGAATATATAGCAATGCTCGCCGACCGCGGTTACTTCGGCGGTAACGGTGTGCCATTGATAATTTTTAACGTTGACCACATGAAAACTTTCCAAATCGCCGGTTTTAAAAGCGACGGGCGCCCTGCCCGGCCCGCCCGCCTTTATATAATCGGGCGCGCCGTGCTTAGTCAGCAAACTATATTCAAGATCGCGCATATTTTTATCGGCCGATATCTGGCCGGCCGAATCGGAATAATCAGGGCCGCCGCTGCCGCCGGGAACGATTCCGCGCTTCACCGGCTGCGCCTGTGGCTGTAAAACCGTTTGCGGCTGAAACATTTGCAAGGTATCCGCGGCGCCGGGACCGCCTGTAGCGCCGGAAACCGAAGCACTGAAAGAAGCGGCAGCCGCATCGAGCGATTTAAGAGAGTATGAACCCGGTAAACTTTTAGCCGAAACTATAAACGAAAGCTCTTCAGCGGCCGCGTTAAAATCTTTAATGGTAAAGCCTTCTACCGCTCCCGCCCGAAAAGATATATCGCCGAGCGAATACTTTTCGCCGGGCGCGAGCGCTTCGACCGTATTGCCTGCCGCGGGCGGCGCTTTAAGCACTATTAAACCCGAGCGCAGAGGAAGCCCGTTAATATTATCCATCGCCTTAGCGCCAAAAAACTCGCCGCGTATATCATAACTTCCAAAAACATCCGAAAACATGGCGTATGATTCATGTAAACCGGTCCGCCCCGAAGAGCTTTCATTAAAATTGATCGAAAGCGTTATATCGATAACGCTGTTTTTCGGTACTATAAGCCGCGGCGAGCTAAAATTAAACTCGATAACGCCGCCGCTTAATATATTAGCGCGCCACAGCGAAGCGCCGGCGGACGCTAAAGCCGAATCTATCATTGACGCATCTTTAATCGACGGCACTATAAACGATAGCTTATTAACCGTTAAAGCCTCCGTAACCGGCGAGCCTATAACGAATTTTAAAACGGGCGAGTTATAACCCGAAAATACCTCACAGGTTGTACCCGGCGAATCGACGGCCCGCGAAAAATATACCGCCGTTACCGCTTTAACCGCGTTAAGTTTGACTTCGATGGTTTTGAACGCTTCACCCTCTCCATAACGGACATTAAGCGCTATAACGGCTTCTTCGGCTGGTGCGTAAAAATTATTAATATCGACTTCAACACTGTCAAGATACCATTTAGCACTCACTGGAAGGATTTCGCCGTCGCTGTAAAGCGCTCCCGTATTTATCCGCGTAAAGTCATATTTAGCCGATATTTCGACGGTATCTTCATATTTTGAAGCGGTCAATCCGACCAGCGTTTTCACCGGCGAAATTCCGCCGGACGATGAATCTGAACAGCCCGCGAGCTGAATCGCTGATAAAAATATTAAAAACAGCGCCGCGGCAAGCAAAAAACTATTTAACTTTACTATTATCTTCAGCATTGTTTTAAATAACCCCGCACTCATATATTTGATACGCCTGAGAAATCTTTTATTCCATTTTACTTTGCTTTCATAACAAGCCGCGGATCGGCTTTTCCGAATTTACCTTCAAGCGTAAGAATAAAAGTATCGCCTTTTTCAGCATGATATTCATAAACCGCGGGCGCGGCCGGCGAGAAATCGCCGCCGTCATTTTTCATCGATTCAGGCGCCGGCCTTCCATTAAGATAAAGCGGCGAAGAATCTTTATCATTAGCGCGCTCCCATTTCATCCATTCAATTTCCTTGACGCCGGCTTTTTTGATTTTAACCGATAAACGGGCACGGCCGTAAGTTTCAAGATAGGGGCTGACACAAACTGTTTGAACCCCGCCAGCGATATATGTTTTAACGCCCTGCGAAGCCGCGTTGAGAGTTATCGACATTTCTTCACTGCTTTTATTTTTACCATCTTTATCTTTATCGCCTTTATCTTCGCGGCCTTTTTCTTCAAGGCCGGTTTTTCCGCCCGCCGCTTTCAAAAGCTCTTTTATCGCCGAACCGCCGACGGTTTCAACCTGCGATTCATCCTTGGTTACTAAAGTGAATCTTGCCGCGTCGATCGACGCCGAACCGCCGCCGTCGAAAATGAGCGCCGCGCTTCCTTTTTTACCGGCTTCAAACTCGAATGTTCCAAGAACGGCCCAGCTATGACCGTTAGTGCGCTGCGACAGCGTTACGGAAGTTTTTCCGTTTTTATGAATTACTTCATACACTACTTTTGGAGACCTGTTTTCAGTCCCGCGCCACGCTATTTCCACCTTATATTTACCGTCCGCCGGAATATCCGGCGTGAAAACCGCCCTTTCCTTTCCGGTTTTGGCGTATGGCGCATAACGGCTGGTATAATGATAATCGCCGCCGACGCAGCCTTTAGACGAAAATTGGCCGTGAGGCGCCCATACGCCTTTTAATTCACAGGCCGGATCGGTTTCGTTAATAACTATGACCTGCGAACCAAATGCCGCTGCTGGAAATATAAACAAAACAAAAACAACCATAACGACGATCATTGAATTATTCAAAACCATAACTCATCCCTCCGTAATAATGAAATATTATGCCAGCGCGCATTTATCGCTTGTCATATGAGCTATTACCAGCAGGACTTCATTGTCTCGAACTTTATCAATTTTAAGAACGCTGTCGATAACCCAGCCGTTGCTTATTAATTCATTTATTTTTTCCGAAGGGTGCGTAAATATACGGGCCGTGAGCACCGGTTTATTTATTTCTTCGCCAGTCTTCTCGTCGTATTCGAAATGATCTCTATATTCAGTGTAGTATAATGGAATTTCAAACGCTTTCTGCACAAACGCTTTACTCATTTTATCGCCTCCGGTTATGTAACGGTTACTTTGCATTGATTTTGGAAGTATTATAACATATTTTGAAACTATTATATACCATTTTCACCATTTTCAATAATTAATTTTTTTGATTTTTTTTGAAGGGAGGGAGAAAAGGTTAGCAACCCTTTCTCCCTCCCTTTGACCCACCCTCTATCCGCAAATTGCCTGACGCTTTTTCGTTGGTTTATCGATAGCTTTTTCTGTCGAGGCTTTAATTGCATTTTAGTTTTCTTTCTTCTTTCTTCTTTTATTCTTGTTTTTTCTTGATTCTTTTTTTTCTTTTCTTCTTTTCTGCCTTTTACTTATTTTTCTGCCTGCTTGCTTGTGTGCAGCCTCGCGCATGCTTGCGCGCGGCTGCGGAGCAATAATGGCACCGCTACAATTATGCCTTGCTGCTCACGAAAAAACAATTCAGTAAATCGATATGGTAATTATATTATTAAAATTTAAACAAAATGCTCGCGGGAAAAATTACCGTAAATCAGCACTAATAATAGCACT
>CAYTCW010000227.1:0-4183 GCA_964436235.1 uncultured bacterium | reverse complement strand
AAGTGCGCGGGCGCGCTCGCTTGCAGCTCGCACTGCCCGCCCCAAAAGGACCGATACCGATTCTTTAAAATCCATAAATTTAAAACTGAAAATTCCGAATGCGTATAACGCGTTTTAAGGGGCCTCTGAATTGTCGGACGACCCAAACTACCTTTTTGCTTTTTGCGTTCGTCCTAGCTCCGCTTACGGCCTCGAAATTTGTTATTTTTTTAGGGGAATAGAAAAACAGTTCTGTCTCGATTAAAATTCTTGTCTTGAATTAACCCGGCCGCCCCGCGGCGAAGGTTCCGCAGACAGCAGCCGGCTACTGCCCGCGAAGAGCTTGCGTGCCGGCCGTTCTTCCGGCCGGCGACACAGTTTCGCCGGCGCCGGGCGGCCTGGAGTTATGTTGTCTTGATTTTAGCTTTTACATTAGTTTTAAGTGATTTAATCAGTCTATTTAATTTGATTTAATCATTATCATTGTTTTGATAACTGTTAATTTCTGAGTTTTCCATATAAATTTTTGCCATTCTCATTTCGATCATCGAGTCACGAATAAAAAATGGATTACCTGGATGTTCTTTTGCGTTAAGCTCTTTAGCTTTTTCGTAAAGAGCGTCGTATTTTTCCGGCGGAAACGACCTGACAATATCCAACGCTATTTCTTCACGCTTCTTTTGACTTTCATTATCTTTCATGGCCACCGATTGAGCCTTTTTTTCTTTAGCTTTCTTTGCTTCAATTTCTATATCGAATCCGGCATAATTTTTATTTAAGGCGTTTATCGCGTAATACAATGGATTTTCTTTTGCTTTTTTAAAAGCATAACGTAGATTCAGTCCTATATAATTCGAGGTCTTGCCTTCGCCAATCCTCTTAACAATTTCATATAGCAAAGACTTTACTCTGTATTTTTCTGGTATTTCCGCTAATATTTCTTCTGGAACCTTGATAATTGGTTGATCTGGCACATCTAATTTTTCGAAGAGATCGCCGTTTATATCTAAATTTTCTTTTTGCTCATTTTCAAATATATCGCTTAATTTTTCACTTTTTAAACTTGCAAAAAATTGGATATGGGTATATTTACTACTATGTTCATCATCGCGTATAAGCTTGTAACTGCAATTAATATCTGATTTTTTATTGACTTCGTTTACAGAAATGTTAATTACTCGGTTCTTTAAATTACTAAATAGTTGATATTCATTTTTTTTAATTCCCATTAAATTTCTAAATTCTTCTATAGTTATTTGAGGTATTTTAACTGCAGTTAAATAATCTCTCAAAAGTTCGTATAAAACTATAGAATATGAACTTTTAAAACCAGCAATTAATTTAATATTTAAAGGGGCATACATATCAGGTTTTAAAATTTTTTCCTTTAAAAATGGCGATATCGCAAAATCAATATTTCCGTATTCATCGATAATTTTAGCTCCTGCTAAAAGTGGCATAGCTTCCCATGTACGTTTGTGATCCTTGTTTAAATAATTAAACTCAATTACTATTTTTATAAGACTCAACATTTGTTCTTTAAAATCCACATTTTCAGTTGATTTTATATTACAAGTATTTTTTAAATAAGAAATTGTTGATTTATATATTTCTTGATTTCCATTTTTTTGGACTAAACTTAATAATGAATTAATTAATTTACGCTGTGTCATTGTTAAATCTTTAACGTTAGTTTGAATCATCGCACCGTGTTTTTTTAAAATAATTTCTTTTTTATTCATTCTTAACCACCTTTTACGACAATTTTAATATTATATAACAAATATTACTTTTTGTCAATTAAATGTATATAGATCCATACACGCATAACTTTAAATGTATAGAGGGGGTATTGAAAATGTATGCATGGGGTATTGAAAATGTATAGGAGGGGGTATTGAAAATGTATGCATGGGGTATTGAAAATGTATAGGAGGGGGTATTGAAAATGTATGCATGGGGTATGTTATTTATCTACTCTCACAACGATTATACCCTTTATTAAACTTTAATGTATTCTTAAACTAAGTTAAACAAATAAAACAACTACAACCGCGCACGCGCGCGCGCGTATATATATAAGATGGCAATCTTCTTATAGGTAAGTAGCAACTGGCTTATTTTAAGAATTGTTGTTGTTGTTTTATCTTTAAATTATTTAACCTAAAAACGAATATTACACCCATATTTATTAATATTTTTAGTTGATCGTAGTTTATTCTGATAATGATGCTTATGTAATCCAAAAATACTATAGACTGAAAACATAAAACGCCCATGCCTATTATCTTTTAAAGATTTTAGCATGAGCATTTTAAAAATTCTATATTCAATTTTTGCTTTTAATATATTAGCAAAAGACTATATACTTGATTTTATAAGCTTTTTCAAGGGCGTTAATTTATAAGCTACGCGAATATTACAAATTATCTATATATCTGATAATGCCTGCGGTCGGTCTGTTATCTTGGTAATAAGCCGCAAGACGCACTTATAAAACCTTGAAAACTCAAAAGTGCTTAATAAACGTCATCATGTGAGCCGATATTTAACAAAATATAAGCGCCATCGATCGGGTCAACATCAAAGATAATACGGCAATCGGCAGAAATTGTAAAGGCATAATAGTCTTTTAAAGTTCCTCTAAGCTTGTGATTTTCGAGATGAAGCGCGTGAGGATTAGAGGCAAGTGTCTTAATACGACCTTTAATTTTATCATAAAGTTCAGGGTGTTTTGAAAGAAATTTTGCGAGCTTCTTAGAGAACGTTTTAGCGTTTCTTATTTTTGGCATTGGCGTTCTCCTTATCGACGGCGGCAAAAAGTGCGTCAACACCCTCGATGTAGTTTCCGGCTTTAACATCCTCGCGCGCCTCATCACATTCCTTTTTAAGCTGGGCGCGACGCTTGCGAAGGGCGCGGCGTTTAATTTTATCGGCGAGTGTAATTTGATCATCGAGTTCCAGCTCGTCACAAACACGCAAAATCAAGTTAATAGTAGCGGTCATAAAAATCACCTCGAATATATTCTATCACGTCGGCCTTCAAAAATCAAGTTGTTTGCCGGGTTTTTTAAGTTTTTACTGCTGCTTAAAACATAACGGAGTAAAAAAAAAGGGATTGCTTTCGTGTGGTTCGCCCCTTTTGCCTCCTTTAAATTTATTTCATTTCTAGCCTGTCAATACGCTCTTTTATGGCAAGTTTAGCAAAACCTACAAAAGTGAAGCCGTGCCGCTTTATCACTTCCACCCATGCTTTAGGTACATTGTAGAGATTTACGGAACGGAAGCACTCTTCTTGTGCCTCGCTATTATCGGTTACAGCTGACATTTCTTTGACAGCCTTCTGCGTGGAACCGCTTTTTAATAGTTTTTGCAATGGACTTGTGTTATCTGATTTCTTTGTCATAGGCTTTCGATCTCCTTCAATAATTTTTTAAATTCATCGGCAGCTACCTTTTTTTCACCCATTTCACAAACGCTTTTTCCTTGCTCGAATGCGTCGCGGTATTCCTGACGGCTCGTAAGACGGGCTTTTACGATCTTAAAACAATCTTTATGATCTTCAACGAAGGTTTCCACATCTTTATATCCAGTCGACCTCGCAGCCAGACGGTTTATAATAACATGGGCTTTCAATCCCTTCTTAATTTTTCTTATGTCCTGAATTACGTTCTTAAAGGCCAGCAAACCGCAGAGGTCTAAATATCCGTCGGTCGTCGGCGTTAGAACCACGTCTGCTGCGATTATAGCAAGACGTGTTAGGTCGCTGTCAATGGCGTGCGTGTCAATAATTATAGTGCCGCTCGTATCCGTCAATACTTTTTTGAGTTCCTTTGCGCCCTTTATTGTCAAGACTTTAAACGGCTCCATACCGAGTTCTCGCCGGTTGTAGTCGAATATTGTCAGGCTTTTTTGATAGTCGAGATCGATTACTGATACATCGGCTTTCTTTGATAGTTCGACAGCCAGGTTAAACGCTATTGTCGATTTGCCAACACCGCCTTTAGTACAGACGAGCGCGATTATGCGCGGCCCTTTATGCTTGACTGCGGCGGTTTTGCTTATCACTGCCGCCTTCTTTTTTGCCGGCGTTTTCATTTTTCGCCCTCCATTAATTATATAATCCATCTTTTTCCACGTTATTTCAAGTTACTTAAGTTTCGCACCTGAAAACCATCATAAACATGAATTATCACATTTTATT
>CAYTCW010000226.1:0-4267 GCA_964436235.1 uncultured bacterium | reverse complement strand
AATCGCCGGCTTCGATTAATTTAACGCCGCCGATAAAATCTTTTTGTGAAAGTTCTTCAGCGGCGGTCGTTATGGATTCCTTAAAATCTTTTTTAATGTTATATCTGTTGACGGCCATATTTTCATGGCGGCTGAAAACTTTTAGTTTAACTAAAAAATCGAATATCTCGATTTTACGGTTTATAAGTTCGGATATCTTCTGCTGTAGATCGCGCGCTTTAACCGTCCAGGCCGGATTATCGTCGAAAACTACCGAATTTTTGAGCAGTTCGACTTTCTGACGGTGCTTTTCAATGAAAACGGCGCAGGCTCCGGGCGAATAATCGGCCGATTCAAGAAAAGAAACATCGCGCGCGAACTCCTCTTCGAGTTTTTTATTAAGCGCCTCTTTTTCCTGCTGTTCGATAAATTTAGTCATATCCTCGTCGGACGCCGGAAAAAAATAATCTTCCTTGCGTTTAAAATAAGGATTTTTAATAAAAAGATTGCGCGTCACGGCGGATATTTCATCGTTAGACACGGTATTTCCGTAGTAAGCCGACGCTATTTCACGCGCCTCGAAAAGCTCTTTGGATTCGAGCATTATTAACTCGCGAATTTCAGAAAGCGGCACGGCCGAGGCGAGCCGGCGCCTTCTATCGCGCATTTCGATAAGTTTTGACGCGATAAGCGCCTGGTCGGTCTTTTCGGATATATTGGAAGATTCGCAATTAATAATTTTATTCGCGCTGATATTGACTATTTTATTTTTTTCGGTGACCACGCGGTAATTTTCCTTGCGCCTTCCGGCCGCGCTGACCGATTCGACCGCAAGTATATAACCCATGATTATATTTCCGTCGTCGATGAACTCGATTATATTTCCGCTTCTCATTAAAACCACTTTCACATCATTAAATGTAAGTTATTGCTATCGTATAACAATACCGACGAATCAACGGGTATTAATCCGGCCGGTATTAATTCAGATAACGATATATTTTATCATTAATTTTCGGCATTTGTCAAAGAAAATATGGTTTAGAATCAAGAAAATATACTCAGGCGTCATAAAATATTTTAAAACCGGTAATTAATTTTTAAGGGCAGATAAACGCTATAAACATTTAAACAATTTTAATATTAAACTATCTTTATATTGACATTGCATTATTTATTTGCTAAAATTAAAAAATAAAATACAAAAACATGTGTGGCGCGATATTTGAAAATTGATTCAACCTCATAAATAAGCGCGACACAGCAGTTATTAAATTTAACGGGGGTAGAGTAATGCCAAAAGTATCAGAAACCACTCTCACTTTAATTCTTGCCGGCGGAAAAGGCGAACGCCTCATGCCGCTTACTTTAGACCGCGCTAAACCGGCAGTTCCGATCGGCGGCAACTACCGCATAATAGATTTCACCCTCAACAACTGCGTAAACTCACATATCAGAAAAATATATCTGCTCACACAGTTTAAATCGCAATCGCTCGACCGCCATGTAAGAAGCGGCTGGAATTTATTCTCGGACCGCTCCTACGGCTTCATCGAAACACTGCCTCCGCAGCAGCGCGTTTCCGAAGACTGGTACCGCGGAACGGCCGACGCAGTCTGGCAGAACGCCTATTCGATCGGGCGCGAAAAAATGCCCTATACGCTTATCTTATCCGGCGACCATATATATAAAATGGATTATTCGGAAATGTTCGCCCAGCACATGGCTAATGGCGCCGATTTAACCGTAGCCACCATCGAAGAGCCTATCGAAAACGCTTCGAGCTTCGGCATTATCGAGGTAGATACTAAAAGCCGCATCATCGGTTTTGAAGAAAAGCCAGCCAATCCGAAATGCATTCCCGGCGATCCCGATCATTCGCTTGTTTCCATGGGCGTTTATATGTTTAATACCGAAACGCTTCTCGAAACCCTCGGCATGGAATTCGGCGGCGATAAAGAATTAGTGAATAAAAAGACGCTTTTCGAAAAGTTAAAAGCCGACCCGAACGCCTACACCAAATATACCACGGGCGATTTCGGCTACGATATAATATCCAACATGATCCGCATCAATAACAACCTTACCGCATCCGGCATGCCCATGAAATACAATGTTTTTTCATATAACTTCCGCGACGAAAACCGTAAGATGGCAAAATACTGGCGCGACGTGGGCACGATCAAATCCTACTGGGAATCCAATATGGATCTTAAAACGCCCGAACCCGAACTCAACCTCTACAAACGCCATAACTTCAACGAAGATATCAGCGGATGGCCGCTTCGCAGTTATAAAAATCCCTTCCTGCCGCCGGCTAAATTCGTTTTTTCGCCCGTTATTTCCAGCTCGCTCATCTGCGACGGAGTTATCGTGTGCAACGCCACGGTGCGCGACTCAATAATAAGCTGCTGCGTGAATGTTCAATCGAACTCGATCATTAATGATTCAATTCTTTTCGATAATGTTCGCGTCGGCCAGAACTGCAAACTCAATAAAGTAATTATTGATAAAGACGCCATTATCGGCGATAACCAGCAGATCGGCTTTAATAAAGACGAAGACCTGGCGCGCGGCTTCACCGTAGTTGACGATATCACCGTAGTTCCGCGCGGCGCGCGAATCGGCGAAAACTATAGAGGCTTCAGCGTTAAAACCGTTATAATATAAAATGCCCGGCTGCTAAAAATAAAAAATAACGATTTAAAATATTATAAATTAAAAATCCGCGAACTAATCATTAAATATGAACTTCGCGGATTTTTAATATTTATTGATTTATTCTGAAAATCGGTCTGGCAGATTAATTTTCGGAATCGGTGGTTTTATCGTCGGCGCCGGTATTATCGTTATTATTGTAATTATTATTGCCGGCATCGCTATTATTGTTTCCTTCGCTGTTATCGGAAGGCGTTTCATCCTTCAATCCAGGCGGCGGTGCTATAATGTCCGTGTTTTCCTCTTCGAAAGCCTTCAAATCGTCTTCAGCCTTTTTCTTATCTTCCTTGAGCCCGGCGAGTTCTTTTTCGATATCTTCACGGGCGCTTTTAGCCTGACGATAGCGTCTTCTATATGTGTTTTGGTATTTATCGGATTGATCCACTAAAGGATCAGAGGACGGAGTATCGCGCCAGTCGCGTTTAAAATTAGCACGCCCGCTCCAGTCGTTTTTAGCCTTGCGCTCGCTTTCCTGAGCCTCTTCGAGTCTTTTTTCGCCGGCCGCTATTTTAGAATCGATTTCTTCGATGCGGTCCTTATAATCGGCTATTTTACTCTCTCTAATTTTTTGCGCAGTCTCTGATTGCTGTTCTGATTTGTCACCGGCAGTTTTATTTGCGCTTTCATTTACATCAGCTGGAGGTGTATAGGCTTCCGGCAGCTTTGAAGATTGCGCGTTTAATTTTTCATAGAACTTTTCATCTTTTTTAACCCCGTTAAGAAGCGAAGTTATATGTTGCTTGATAGTATCCGTAGCGGCAAGTTCTAAAGCACGGCTATAATTTTTAATCGAGTTTGTCAGATTGCCGGTTAGATCGTATAAGTAACCGAGTTTATAATAATTTTCGATCCCCTGGTTCTGCGCGCTTAATTTTTCATACTTACCGATCAATAATTCTTTAAGCCCGCCGTCGTTTTGGGAAAGCAGAACCCGTTTAGAAACTATCGCCGATTCATACTTTTCGACAGCCTGATCGGTATTTCCAATTTTTTTCAGATGCACGGCATCCTGAAAGTCTTTATCTGCTTCATCTTCTGAAACCACCTTAAAATACAGCAATTCACTTTGAGATTGCGCCGCGCTTCGCACCGCAAATAAATTAGTAAATACTGATATTGCAATTAAACACACGGTTAATTTAATAAAACCGTTATAAGTAAGATAATTTTTAAGCCTCATGAAATCACATCCCCTTAATTCTATTTCGAAAATCTATTATAACCTATTTTGACAAATAATTAAACATATTTGTTTGACTTTGTTTGAGTTTTTAATGCAATTTAATAGAACTCGATTTACGGTAATTTTTACCGCGAGCCGCAAGGCATATTTGCGGTAGTGCCATTATTGCTCCGCCATCGCGCGCATGCGCGCGATGGCAAACAAGCAAGCTGGCAGATAAATGAATAAAAGGCAAGTAATAAAAAGTAAAAAGAGAAAAGTAACAGGCAAGAGGCAAAAGTCAAGACGAAAGACGAAAAAAATGAAATTAAAGCCATGACTAAAAAAAGCTATCGATAAACTAACGAAAAAGCGTCAGGCAATTTGCAGATAGGGGGAGGGTCAAGG
>CAYTCW010000225.1:0-4287 GCA_964436235.1 uncultured bacterium | reverse complement strand
TTATTCGGAATTAGTCAGCTTCGCTAAAACCATTTCGGGCCTCGACGAACTGCTGTTAGTCGAAAAAGCACAGTTGACGACAAAAGCGCCGTTTTACCAAATGCCCGCATCTCACGTCCACGAAAACATGACTTTAGCATTCTTCAACCATAAAGATAAAAAAATAGAAGAGTTGATGGTAGCCGAAGTCGAAGTGGTCAACTACGAAGGGTTTGTTTACGATATATCCGTAGCGCACCTTCATAATTTTATAGTTGACGGCTTTATAGTGCACAATTCAATATACTCATGGCGCGGCGCGGACGTTCGCTCGATGCTTAATTTTGAACGCGATTATCCTAATTCGCAGATCGTCAAGCTCGAACAGAATTACCGCTCTACCAAAAATATTTTACTCGCGGCTTCTGAAGTTATAAAAAACAACGTTACGCGCCGCGAAAAAACCCTGTGGACGCAGGGCGAGCACGGTGAGAAAATAACGGTTTACGAAGCCGTAAACGAACAGGCCGAAGTGGTTTTCGCCATAAATCAAATGCGCCAGGTTATTTACCGCGAAGATAAAAAATATTCAGATTTCGCTTTTTTTTACCGGACCAACGCGCAGTCGCGAGTCATAGAAGAAACGCTGATCAAAGAAGGAATCCCTTATAAAATGGTCGGCTCGATCAAATTTTACCAGCGCAAAGAAATTAAAGACGTTATCGCTTACCTGCGGCTTATATTAAATACTAACGACAATCTCAGCCTGCTGCGAATTTTAAACGTGCCGCGCCGCGGCATCGGCGAAAAATCCATAAGCTCGCTCGTCGCCTTCGCTAACGAAAAAAATATATCGATATTCGAAGCGCTCGCCAGAGTGGCTGAAATAGAAGACCTGCCTTTAAAGGCCAAAAATACGACGCTCAATTTCGTCGATCTTATAAACGAACTGCGCGAAGACTGCGAAAAATTGAACGTAACGGAACTCACCAAAAGCGTGTTGGATAAAACCGGATATCTGCGCGAATTAAAAGTGATAAACTCATCCCAGACGCTTGACCGCTCGAAAAATATAAACGAATTACTCAGCGTAACCGAATCTTTCGATCTCGAAAAATCGGCGGCGGGACTTTCCGGATTTTTAGAACGGGTAACTCTTGTAAGCGACCTCGACGAAATAGACGAAAAACAGAACTCGGTTACGCTTATGACTTTCCACTCCGCGAAAGGTCTCGAATTTCCAGTGGTATTCATGCTCGGCATGGAAGAAAGATTATTTCCGCACGAACATTCCAGCGACGAAAATTACGATATAGCCGAAGAACGCAGGCTATGCTACGTCGGAATGACGAGGGCACGCGAAAGGCTCTATATAATTCACACAAGACAGCGGCGTATTTTCGGATCGGTTTTCAACAATCCCGTTTCACGGTTCGTATCCGAAATACCTGATTCGCTCGTGATAAGCATATCCTGCGAAGAAGAATTTTTAAACAGCGTTCCGCAGATGACGCGCAAGGTATTTCGCGACAGCGCGCCGCAGAAGATTCACGACGACGACGACGGCTACGGTTCGCGAGATATCGGCGCCCCCTGCTCCGCGCGACAAAGCGGCGCTGAAAACGGCGGCCATGACGAGTCGCTCGCGGAATTCGGCGGAGTGACCTTTTCCAAAAACGACCGCGTAAAACACTCGATGTGGGGCATAGGCGTAGTTTTAGAGGCCGCCGGCAGGGGCGACGAGTGCCTCGTTAAAGTAAACTTTATGAACGTGGGCGAAAAGAAACTGCTGCTAAAATACGCGCCGCTCGATAAAATCTAAACCGGTCTTATACGCTCGGCCGCCCGGGTTTGCGGCTTTGTTGTTAATTTATAATTTATAAAGGAATTAAATTAAATAAATGGAATATATTCAGCTTGAAGAAAAAGTAAAAAGTTATAATCCCAACGCCAATTTCGAATATTTAAAAAAAGCATACGATTTCGCGCGTGAAGCCCATAAAACGCAATTTCGCGCCAGCGGCGAGCCTTATTTTATTCATCCTTTCAACGTAGCAATGATACTCGCCGACCTTAAACTCGATGTAATATCTATAGCTGCCGGCCTTCTGCACGACGTAGTAGAAGATACGGCATTCAACTGCGAAAATATATCCGCCGAATTCGGCTCGACCATGTGCCTTATCATCGACGGCGTCACTAAACTGTCCAAGCTCTCTTTTAAGTCGAAAGAAGAATTCGCCGCAGAAAATCTTCGTAAGATGCTTTTCGCGCTCATCAAAGATATCCGCGTCATAATAGTCAAATTAGCCGACCGGCTCAATAATATAAGAACTCTCGATTCTCTTCCGCCCGAAAAACAAAAACGCATCGCGCGCGAAACGCTCGATATATACGCGCCGCTCGCTAACCGCCTTGGAATGCACGGCATTAAAATAGAACTCGAAGATTCTTGCTTCCGCATATGCGAGCCTGAAATAGCAAGAGAACTCGACACCAAACTTTTTAAAGATAAACAGAACGCTGAAAAATATATCGAAGACATTATCGCCACGCTGAAGCAGGAATGCCGTGAAAATAACATTCAATGTGAAATTTTCGGCCGCCAGAAGCACTTATACAGTATCTACAAAAAAATAAACAATAAAGATAAAACCATCGACGACATATACGATCTAATAGGCCTGCGGGCGATAGTTAATTCCATAAACGACTGCTACGCCGTTCTCGGACTTGTACATAAGCTGTGGAAGCCTATAATGGGCCGTTTCAAAGATTATATCGCCGTGCCCAAAACCAACCTTTACCAGTCGCTGCACACTACCATCGTCCACGGCGGCGGCGAGCCGGTCGAAATTCAAATACGCACCAACGTGATGCACCGCATCGCCGAAGAAGGCATCGCCGCGCACTGGAACTATAAAGAAAGCGGCTCGAAAAAAGCCGCTGAAGGCCAGAAAAACGATATGGCATGGCTGCGCCAGATAATAAACTGGCACCGCGACGTGACCGACGCGCGCGAATATATCGAAACCATTAAAGTAGATCTTTATCAGGACGAAGTTTTCGTATTCACGCCTAACGGCGACATAAAAGTGCTCACATCGAAAAGCACGCCGTTGGATTTTGCCTACCTTATACACTCGGAAGTCGGCAATAAATGCGTCGGCGCAAAGGTTAACGGCAAAATGGTCACGCTCGATTACGAACTCAAAAACGGCGATATAATCGACATATTAACCTCCAACAGCGCACGGCCTTCTAAAGATTGGCTTAAAATAGTCAAATCGCCACATGCGCGCACTAAAATAAAAGCATGGTTCAAAAACGAAGAACGCGAAAACGACCTGAAAAAAGGCCGCGAATATTTCAGCGAATACTGCGCCACGCACATAAAAGACGTTATCAAATTCTACGAAGATCTCGGAAAAACTCCCTTCGTACACGAAAAACAGAATTTTTCCAAAGACGATTTCGAATTAAACAGGCTTTTAAAGTCGAGGTTATTTTTAGATTCGATGAGCGCGCTTAATTTCAAAGCTATCGACGACTTTTTCGTTATTCTCGGCCGCGGCGAATACCAAATTAAAAATATATTCGCTAAAATGTTTCCCGAATATATCGAATCGATACTCAATAAAGGTAAGCCGCTGCACGTAATGCAGCAAAAAAAAGCGCCCGAAAAAAAATCGCGCTCGGTCAACGGCGTAATAGTTTCCGGTTTAGATGACGTTCTGGTACGCTTTTCAAAATGCTGCACGCCGGTTCCGGGCGATCCGATAATAGGTTTTATCACACGCGGCCGCGGAGTATCGATCCACCGCAAAAACTGCCCCAATATTTCGATCGAACAGGCCGAAAAAGACCGCATAATAGAAGTGAGCTGGGACCAGGGTCGGCTTTTGTCGCATAATATCTCCTACGCCACCCGCATCAGGGTTAAAGCTATTGACAGACCGAACCTCCTTTTGAACGTAACTAATTTAATAGCCAACCTTAAATTAAATATTTACGAACTTCACGCCAGAATCGAAAAAAACTTCGCCATAGTCGAATTTACCGTAGATATAGTCAATATACAGCAGCTCGACGAATTTATCAAAAATATCGAAAAAATCGACGGAGTCATGAACGTTTACCGCACCGAAACTGCCGGCGGACCGCCTGCCGGACATAAACCTCAAAAGAATAAATAGATTAACAAATTAATAAAAACTGTCGGAGGGATAATGAGTATCAGTTCGCATCCTAAGGGATTATATGTATTGTTTTTCACCGAGGCATGGGAGCGTTTTTCATATTACGGCA
>CAYTCW010000224.1:0-4309 GCA_964436235.1 uncultured bacterium | reverse complement strand
CGGCGCTCGCATCGGGCGGCGATATTATGGTCAGGCGCTCCGAATCGGTCGAAATTGGCGAAGGATTCAGGATCAACGAAATGATGAATGCCGGCGGCGCGCGCGTCGTAGATGTAGGCGCGACCAATTCATGCAGCCTCGCCGATTACCATAAAGATTTCACACCCGAATGCAGAATAGCGGCGCGTATTCACACTTCCAACTACCGCATTCGCGGTTACGTTAAAAGCCTCGATGATCGAGAATTTCTCGATTTTTGCCGCGAATACGGAATTATTTCTTACTACGATCTCGGTTCGGGTCTTTTAAACCATGAAATACTGTCTAACAAGGAGCTCGCGGCAGACGAGGCCGAAATCAACGGCCTTATAGCCGCCGGATTCGATCTGGTAAGTTTTTCATGCGACAAATTACTGGGCTCGTCGCAGGCCGGCATTATCTGCGGAAAAAAAGAATTAATAAGCGTTTTACGAAAGCATCAACTCTACAGGGCGCTGCGTGTTTCAAAAGATACTATAGCTGCGCTCCAGGCGGCGTTTGCGGTTTATTTATATTCCGATTACGCTAAAAACATTCCGGTAGTTAAAATGCTCAATGAAAGTTATGAAACCATCGGCGCCAGGTGTCTTTTGCTATTTTCCGCAATTCAAAAGCTCGATTCTTATAAAGTTACGGCGGTTGATAATAAGATGGTTAAATTTGAAATCGCAGCCGCGCACGCTGCCGCCGGAGGCGGCACTACCCCTGAAAAAAAAATATCCAACCCGGCGCTCCATATAAAATCAGGCGAAGACGCTCCCGAATATTTAACCCTCGAATATATCGCGCGCAGTATGCGTATGTCGAAACAGCGCGTGGTGGGCTATATCGATTCCGATTCGTATATTTTGAATTTAAGGACGGTCTTCGACGACGAGATCGAAATGATCGCCGAGGCCATGAATTCCATGCTGGAAAAAATCAGCAAAAGTTAGTAATTAACGACATTTATTTATAGACATTATGAGAAAAATATTTTCAGCAGCCGCTTTTTTAATAATTTTTTTATTTACGACCTCACAGGCTTTCGCGACGCAGGAATTGAGTTTAAACGGAATAATTGTCGGCGGATGGCAGGGTTTATTCAACTTCAAATACGAAAAAAGTTTGAAAAAATTCGTTAAACATTCTGAATTTAAGCGCACAATCGAAGTTTTCGAATACCATGAAGGCCATATCTATTTCATACTCGACGACAGTTTATACAAAGCCGACGAAAATTTCAATATTTTAGCGGAAATTAAATTCAAGAACATTAGAACGTTTTGCTTTTATAAAAACCATTTGTACGTTTCAGCCGACGGCTCATTTAAATGTTTCGACCGGCATTTGAAAGAAATATCGAGCGTCGCGTATAAATTTCAGAAGAACGCTCACAAAATGATGATTATTGACGACATCGCGTATCTTCTTGATAACACGGTCAAGCCAATGTTCGTCTATAAGATCGATATTTCCGATCCGGCTAATTTAAAAACCGTTTTCAGCATATCGCTCAGCGACGTGAATTGCCACTTGTTCGATCAATGCCTGTCGTCCGGCGCGAAAAAGTGGTTTATTTTTTCTTCGTCCAGAGTGTTTTCAGGCAGATATCAAAGAGTTTTCACCGTCGACAACGCCTCAGGTGCATCCGACCGGAAATTCTTCAACCATATGATGATGCCGGACATAAGGCGGGACGGAACATTTCAACCTACAGGCCCGAAGATACCTACAATCTCCGGCAACAAATATCACATTGTTTCTTCTACAAATTCGCATGATTCTCTGCTTTTATTGTTTTCAAATAACAAAGCCGTCCTCGGAAAGCTATATCACAAAAGCGGCGCACCTGATTTAAAGATCGTAAAAGACCTGAACATACGCCTCGATCATATACCCGAAACGCTCGATTACGTTCCGCAGAACATTTTTAAAAAGGACGGCGAAAAGTATTATTCGATCGTATTAAACAATGCCGTACATCTGATCGATGCAGGAAGTTACGACGAATTGCTTAAAATTGACTTCTCTAAATATAACATTTCGGAAATATCATCCTGTTCAATTTATTAAGTTCATATTTCGTGAAAATTCGTCGGCAGAATCCGGCGTTGGGCGGCTGCAAGTTTTTACCGAACCGCAAGCGTTGTACGAATCGCTGAACCCGCAAGCCTGGTGACAGAGATTAAAGACGCACGTTCTTTGGAATTGTGTTATAATTATAAAAAATAATCGCCGACCTGTTTTATCGCATGGATAAGGTTGAACGCATAGGCAGCGGCATCAGGAGGATGAGGGGGTTGTGGACTGACAGCTCCTGTTTTTGAGAATTCTTTTTTTACCGCCGTTTTCAGTAAGGTGACGACCGTAAAAAGTTCGGAGAAAAGTTCGGAGAAAAGTTCGGAGAAAATCATTGCGTTTATCAGGGAAAACCCTCGCTCCAGTGCCGCCGATATTGCACGGACGCTTGGCATTACCAGTCGGGCTATTGAGAAACAACTTGCCGCGCTTAAACGGTCTGGGCGGATAATCCGCGTTGGTCTTGACAAAGGCGGAAGTCAGGAAATCGTCACAGATAAGGGATATTTTTCTATAAAGTTATGCTACATCCCGATAAACATGGTGTTCGGCATCCTCGTAAATTCTGTAAATATGCTCGAAAACGATCGTGGCTTTGCGCTCGACCTCTTCGGGGTTATATTCTTCGACGGGCAGTCCGGTGTTTTCGTCTTGTTACGGCAACGTCTGAAAACGATTATACGCTTCTCGAACATGCTTTTTATGGTTTCCGCGGTTTCAACGACGTCAGAAATTGGCGTATTATCTGAACCACACAAAACCGCTTGTTAATGCTCAGGTAAATACTATTTTTCGCAAAGCGGCCGTGCGTGACACCGGCAGTAACGAAACCGTTTATCAGCAGTTTTTAAAAGACTTTGACGGCGGCAACACTCCGTTGAACCGCTTTATAAAATGAGCTAATCGACGCGGCGCGAGCGGCACGCTCGGTTAAAGACCCTGAGCTTATAAAAAAACTTACAGAAGCGAAGATACGGGTTGAAAATCTCGCGGGCGACGGCGCGCCAACCAAGGCGTTAAAAGCCGCTTACTCTCAATTAGTGAGCGCCGCCGAAGATCTCAACCAGAAAGCCATTAACAAATCGATTTATGCCGCCACAAACGAAGTGGCGCGTTATTATTCCGAGCGAATTGCCCGAACGGAAATATCGCGCGCGTGGAGCGACGGCTTTTACGCTCAAACTTATGATGATTCGGATGTTGTTGGCTATCGTTGGGATTTATCGAGCCGTCATCCGGTGTATGATATTTGCGACTTTCACGCCAATGCTAATTTATACGGCCTTGGACGCGGCACTTATCCAAAAGATAAAATGCCGCCGCATCCAGCTCATCCGCATTGTATGTGTAATTTGTCAGAGGTTATTGACGGCGAATTTGACGGCCTGAAACGAAACGATAAAATAGATTCAAGCGGCGAAAAATACTTGAAATCATTAACCGAAGGCGAACGCGACGCGCTTATGGGATATAAAGGTAACGAGGCTTTTAAGCAAGGTAACGATTGGCGGCGCATCTTAAACAACTGGAAAGGCCACGATGACCCAAACCCAAGGTTAAAACGAAGCGATTTCGAGTTAAATAAAAAAGTAATCAGCGGACGCGAGCTTCCAATAAAAAACGAACCGAACAGCGTGCTTGACTTACGCGTAAAAGATGGTATAATTATAAGAAGAAGGCTATTTGATGAAACGGGCAATGTGAAGTTGGATATTGATTTTAGCTTTCATGGGAATTCGAAAGAACATCCCCAAAAACTTCATGCTCATGATTGGCTTCCTAAAGAAGGACATCAATCATGGCGTTTATTAACTGAAAGTGAAAAAAAACTTATAAAAGATTTGTGGGGTGATGGTGAATGAAACCAGGATTTTATAAATCAATAGATGATTTTATTTACGAAGTTAATCATGGTTATGAAATTGAAATAGAATATAAGGGACGCCGCTATGGTATTTGCCCTCGTCATGCTTCTCCTGAATATTGTATTTATGAATGGGATAACGCCGAGACTACTCAAAAAAATTATAAAAACGTTAACGATATGCTCGATGATTATGAAATACAGGGCGAAAAATTAAAAGACATAATTCTCAAAGCAGAGATTTTGTTTCATTAATTCTAAAATATAAAATAAAACAGTGCTCTAAGCGCCGTTCCGGACAAGCCGGGCGGCGTTTTTATTTGCGCGAAAGGAAAGGTCTATGAA
>CAYTCW010000223.1:0-4343 GCA_964436235.1 uncultured bacterium | reverse complement strand
AAATACCGATAGTTTTTCGTAAATCCGAGTATTTATCGCCTTCTTTTATCTGGCCTGAATATAGTTTAGTCAGATAGTAAAGAGCGCGTTCAACAAATCTGCTGTGGCTTAAAACCTGAACTTCGATCGTGTACAGCGTTCCATTTTCATCTCGAGCCTTTACATCGACTATCGAAAACTTATCTTCGGCAAATTCCTTTAAATTAAATGGATTTGTAATTTCGGTGACGGTAATTTTATTTTCTTTGGGCCTTTCAAGCAAGGCATTCAACAAATAAGACAACAGTTCAGCGTTTTGCTGGCGGCCGAAAACGTATTTAAAAACGAAATCGTATAAAAATCCATAAACCGGCTGCGACATAAATTTATTAACCTCCAAGCTACTATAAACTTATTTATACTATAATGCCCATTATATAACATTTTCAAAATATTTTCAAGCTGTTATAAATCTATTTAAAACGGTTCTAATTACATTACAGAGCACAACGAACACTACACCATTTTTTTATCGCTTAAAAAGTACCGGAAAAACTATAATTTAAATTTTAAATTCCTATTTAAGGCTTTGTTTTTATTACTTCGCCGGAACCCGTTATAACGCGTATTACGGCGTTCACCTGGTGTGATTCGGAAACGCCGGTCTTGCACCAGACCACGAAGTGCTCGCAATTGTTAAAAATGAGATTGTAAGAGCTTTCGCCCAGACGGCTATTAGCGCGGCGAAGAGTTTCGGCCGGCGAATAAAGCCTGTAGCTGATCTTTTTAAATAATTCGTAAATATCCAATATCGCCGTCAGCGGATTTTTATTTACATCAAACAGACCGCCGCCTCTAAAACCCGATGCGAGCGCTGAAAATATATCGGCGCTTTTTTTCTTTTCGAGCGGCCTTCCATGCGAATCGGGAAAGTCGCATATAAAAAATTCAAGCGCGTTTTTAATAAAATTCTTAAACCCCGTCTTCCTCACGCACATAGCATCACCAAAATCAGCCGTAGCAGATGCGTAATGAATAACAAAACCGCGGCCGGCATATATTGCGTAATGCTTATATAATCCGCGGTCAACGCCGATAACCGTTCCCGGCTTTAAGTCATATTCATTACCGCTACCGCCGGTTAAAACATCGGGTTTGCGCGCACGCGTTTTTTTCGCGCCGGCAGAAGTTTTTTCGACTTCTGCTTTTAAGCGCTTTTTATCCGCCGGCTTGCTTTTAACCGCGTCAACTTTTACTGAACAGTCTTTTCCCGATAATATTTTTACGGAAGCAGCATTTTTGTTTTTGCCTGTTTTATTTATAACAGCCATGACAGATACTACTCAAGCTCCAGTTTAATCGCCCACTTATCGCAGTTATAATTCCAGATCCGCTCTACATGCGTTTTATAGCATATACTTTTCTGAGAAGCGTCAACATTAAAAATACCGGGCGCGTTAATTTTCGGCGCGAGCGGACCCGCCCAGAAACGGCAGTTAAGACAGTATTTATTATTTTTGATATTTACGGCTTGCATTTTTTAGTCCTTTCCGTTAATTCTAATAACGCTTGATTAATTCCATGAGGTTGTAATATTTTCCGCCTATCCTTTTTAAAAATCTCAGCGTAAACCAGCGGATGACAAATACCGCCGTGAGTATAACTAATGCCGTTTTAGCCGTGGCCGAATTTGAAATAATATTTGAAATCACCGCCCCGAAAGGCTCCACTGAATTGATCAAATATAACAATCCGATAAAAATAAACGCCGCGAATATGTCTTTTGCTATCATATAAGGTTTCATAAACATTCTCCTTTCATTACAGTAATTTTAATTGTTAATTGTTAATTACATTGATTCTAACTAAATTGACTTTGGTTTCTTTAGATCTCATTAAACCGCATTGAACAGAATTAAGATGAATTAGTCGCTTATTAATTTTATCCCGCTCACATGTCCTGATTTTATTATATTATAAAATCAGCATAATTGGTAGTGAACAAAATTCGACTTCGCGCTTTTTATACGCTTGTTTAAAATCCAATTTTAACGGATGTTTTAAGATTTATTAAATATATTTTACGGGGCGCGAATGAACAACATTCAGGCATCGTGAGAGTAAAACAAACTTTTACCTATATTAAACGATCCGCGGAACCGGAATGTCATCGACAATGCGTTAAAATTCGGATACTCTTCGCAATCACATTTCATACAGGAATTCAAAAGGCACAGTGGGAGCTGACCCCTGCCGAGTTCAGAGCCCGCCGCGAGGAAATCGAATCATATAAAGGTTAATTATAGGAAATTGCAAAATATGAAACGGCAAGCACAAAAGTCACTAAACTTCTTATACTTTTGTAGCTACGATTATGACTCATCCGGATTACCGCAAAAAACGCCCTTAAAAGCCGATTTTAAACACGGCCTATAAAGGCGTTTTTTCTTTTATTCACTGATAATTTAATTTAATGCGCAGTAAATTAAAAGCGAACCTTCCGAACCCATGCTTGAAGATTTCCAAAAGGCCACTCAGAATAACTAAAATTAAGCAAAAAAAGCCGGGCTAAATGCAAACCGAAGTTTTAACATCTGGCCCGGCCACACATAAAATTTATTCATTTTTTATCTGTTCAGCGGTAAATCCGGTCTTTTCAACTATTTTTTCAAGAGGGATACCGTCTTTATAAAATTCGCGGGCTAATTCGAGTTTACCTTCGAGTTTACCTTCTATTTTACCTTCTATCTTGCCTTCTATTTTACCTTCTATCTTGCCTTCTATTTTACCTTCGATCATTCCTTTAACTTTACCTTTTATAAATTCATCTTCTTTTATAGTCGCGATCGTTGCCGCGGCTTTAGAGCGGGCTTCGATAATATCGCGCATGGTGGAATCGGAATTAACTTTTTTCATCTCTTCGAACGCCATAATAATTCCCTCCTCGCTTTTTAATTCATCCGGCAGCAGCTGATTATCGCCGTAAAGCGCGTCGCCGAATTTAAGCACATGAAGCCATTTTTCAAATTTAGTTTGAAGCATTCGCGGCTTATCTATTTTAAATTTAGAAAGTTCAACGAAATGAAGCTCGAACATATCGGTCAACTCAGCCATTGACTTTAAGTTGAGCATTTTATAAATATTGTGAATATAGTCTTCTTTAGGGAATAATTCGAAATCGATTATTGAAATGCCGATAGTTTTTCGTAAATCTGAATATTTATCGCCTTCTTTTATCTGGCCCGAGTATAATTTGGTCAGATAGTAAAGCGCGCGTTCAACGAATCTGCTGTGGCTTAAAACCTGAACTTCGATCGTGTATAGCACTCCATTTTCATCCCGGGCCTTTACATCGACTATCGAAAACTTATCTTCAGCAAATTCCTTTAAATTAAATGGATTTGTAATTTCGGTGACGGTAATTTTATTATCTTTAGGCCTTTCGAGCAAAGCGTTCAATAGATAAGACAACAGCTCAGCGTTTTGCTGGCGCCCGAAAACATATTTAAAAACGAAATCGTATAGAAACCCATAAACCGGCTGCGACATAAATTTATCAACCTCCGCGCTATTAAAACTTACTAATATCGTATATGGTCATTATATAACATTCTCAAAATATTTTCAAGCTATTATAAATCAATTAATATCAATTGTGAAATAATTTTAATATGATTTTAAACTTGACAAATTAAAAATCATCTGATAAAATTATCTCGTGAACTTAAAATAAATTTATAAATTAAAGGTGATAGCATGAGAATATAATCCCTCTATATAACGGAAAAATATGTGTCTACCCGGCGTGTTTATCGCCGCAGCGGTTATCGATTATTTATTCCGGCGGGGGTATATTCGATAAAAATATATAATATTTTTTGAATATTATAATTAAATTAAATTCCGGTGATAATTTAAATTCGATATTTAAAATTATTTTCGGAGATAACTGATAAAAATCCCTGCCGGATAAAAACGGGAGGGATTTTTTATGTTGAAAATAAGTTTAAATAAAATCAAAAAATATCACGGCGACAGACTTTTATTCGAATGCGAAAGCTTAGCCATATATTCCGGAGAAAAAGTCGGGGTCGCCGGCGTTAATGGCGCCGGAAAGACTTCGCTGCTCGATATTCTGGCCGGCGTCAAAGCGCCGGATGAAGGTTTCGCCGACATTCGCGGCGAAGTTTCATACGCAAGACAACTTGACGACGACAATGACAGCAATGGCGGCAATAACGACGGATCAGAAGAACGAAATGCAAGACGAGGCGAACCTGATCCTGTTAACGACAGAATCGCCAAAGAATTCGGCACGCCCGCCGGATATGAAAAACATCTCAGCGGCGGTGAAAGAAAGCGCC
>CAYTCW010000222.1:0-4367 GCA_964436235.1 uncultured bacterium | reverse complement strand
TTAAACAAAATGCTCGCGGGAAAAATTACCGTAAATCAGCACTAATAATAGCACTGTTAAAAATTGTTATTTTTCAGAGCATTACCGCGAGCCATAATATTAAGTTTTGTTGCCGGCCTTCACAATGGTGACTAATTAATTTTCTTTACTATAAAATTTATTAATGTCCAAAATTTATAATTGACAATCCGCTAAAAAAATGTTATATTTCCAATTGAATTTAACTTTCATTTTCATTTATTGTTTTTGTTTAAATTTTCCTTTGTTAATGCAATTTCGTGGAGGCCGGCCTGTTATGAGTTCGAACGCGATTAATACGAATATAATAGATACGCTTGCGGAGCCGCTGCAGAGTTTTTCGATTTCCGCCCAGTCTAAGATCGCGCTTGTCGGCAATCCCAATGTCGGTAAATCGGTCACATTCAACCTGCTGACCGGAAAATACGTCATAGTATCCAATTATCCCGGCACCACGGTAGATTTCAGCAGCGGCAATTATGCGATAGATTCGAGCGCGAGCTGTGAAATAATAGATACTCCGGGCACTAATTCGCTGCTTCCTAAAAGCGAGGACGAGCAGGTCACCCGCTCGGTTTTATGGAATAATAACATCGATTTCGTCGTACAGGTAGCCGATTACAAAAATCTGCGGCGCACATTACTATTAACGCTCGAGCTTATCGAAATGAAATTTCCCTTAGTGCTCGATCTTAACATGGAAGACGAGGCGCTCGAACGCGGCGTGAACATCGATATCGCAAAATTATCCGCGGCGCTTGGTTACATTAAAGTAGTTCCGACCACGGCTATCATCCAGAAAGGTTTTCCGGAGCTGCGCGAAGCTATGAATAATTTCGTCAGAAGCGGATATAAGATCGACTACTGCGAAGAGATCGAATCGCTTTGCGCGCGCCTTGAAGAGGCGATGCCTGCCGAATTCCGTTATAAAAAACCGGCGGCGCTGATGTTATTATCCGGCGATATGTCGGTTTTAGATTATTTCAGCGAAGCGCAGCGGGCGGCAGTCAATAATATAATAGCCGCTTATAGTCCGCAGCACCTGGAAACTCTTTCGCGCCGCGTGTCATCCGCCCGTGAAAGCGCCATAGATAAAATAGTCAAAGAAGTCTGTCACTGCAATAAAAACGAGATCAAGCACACTTCGTTCACTTACAAATTCGGCCTTGCGCTCACCGATGTTAAATTCGGCTCATTCGCCTTCGTGTTAGTTATCGCCGCGCTTTATTACTTCGTAGGAGTATTCGGGGCCGGCGCCTGCGTGGATTTTCTCGAAGAAACCATATTTAATGGATATTTAAGTCCGATAGCCGTAAAATTTTTCAAAAGTTTTTCGAGCGAGGCTGATATCACTTACAGGCTCTTCGTAGGCGAATACGGTCTTATAACGATGGGCCTCACTTACGCCGTCGCGATAGTGCTGCCGATAATGTTCACCTTCTTTTTCGCATTCAGTTTTCTGGAAGATTCCGGTTATATACCGCGGCTGACCGTTTTATCCGACCGTCTGTTCAAGCATATCGGCTTGAATGGAAAAGCCGTCCTGCCGATCGTTCTGGGATTCGGATGCGGCACGATGGCCATACTTACCACCCGCGTTCTTGACACTAAAAAAGAGAGGCTTATAGCTACTTTGATATTAGCCTTAGGCGTTCCATGCTCCGCGCAGCTCGGCGTAATGATGGGCCTGGCAAGCAAGATCGCATGGTATGCCGCTTTGATAGTTTTTGCGACGGTTTTCCTTCAGGTAATCATAGTAGGAAAGCTCACCGCCGTCATAGTTAAAGGTGAGCCTTCTCTTTTTTTGATAGAACTGCCGCCTATGCGCTGGCCGCAAATGACTAATATTTTCAAAAAGACCTACAATCGGGTAATATGGTATCTGCAGGAAGTCGTCCCGCTCTTTTTAATAGGCACTTTCACTCTTTTTCTTCTGGCGGAAACCGGACTTTTAACTTTACTCGAAAAGATATCGGCGCCTGTAATAAGCGGAATGCTCGGCCTTCCCAAAGAAGCCACTTTCGCCTTTTTAATGGGATTTTTAAGACGCGATTACGGCGCAGCCGGGCTCTATACGCTTTCGGAAAAGGGCCTCCTCTCGCCATTTCAGATAATGATTTCACTTGTGGTTATAACGCTTTTCGTTCCCTGTATCGCCAGTTTTTTTATGATAGTAAAAGAACGCGGCATGAAAGTGTCGTTGATGATCTTAGCTTTCGTCACGCCATACGCATTCTTTGTCGGTTATCTTCTAAGAATTTTCATGAGCTATTTTTTCCCCTGGCTTAATTATTCGAAATAAAAATCCGTAAACGCTCAAACATTCTATTGAATTATAACGGCATTTCTGTTATAATTGACTTATGAAAATAGTCAACTTTTTAA
This sequence comes from uncultured bacterium, assembly GCA_964436235.1. GTDB lineage: Bacteria > Muiribacteriota > UBA9980 > UBA9980 > UBA9980 > UBA9980. The sequence goes on along the minus strand of CAYTCW010000222.1, from coordinate 1,964 downwards.
TAGAAACTCTCCTGTTTATAATCAAACGAAAGTTTTATTATTTATTAAAGTTTTTTATTATGCTTTCCTCGTTTTTTTTAAAAATCGGACTTCTGATAACGGTATTGCTTAATAAAATAAACCCCGATTCGTTCATCTTCGGCGTCATTTTTTTCGCGCTCGGTTTTGTGTTATACGGCGATAAATTCAAATCCGATATCGTAAAAAAGCGGCGCATATAAGACCTTATTCCTCTAAAATCATTGAAATTATTTTACTTTTGCATGAATATGTCATCGTTTTAGATTGACATATAACGATTTATTTTGTAAAATTATATTGAGGGATGTAAATTGCGTAAAAATGGATTTTCAACAATAGAGCTTATAATTTCGATGATGATATTTTCATTAGTGGTGGCTGGTTTTTACTCCGTCATGCAATTCGCGACGGCGGCAAACAAATCCTCTTTAAAAGATAAAGTGGAGCTTCAAAAAAACACCAGGCGCGCACAGATGAAGTTAATCGACGAAATTTCGTGCGCGAGCGAAATAGTCAAGCCCGAAATCGGATCATCGGCGCCGTTTTTAGTTATAGTCGATAAAGAAGGCAAAATTTGCGTTTATTATCAGAAAGAAGAAATTTATAAACTCGAAGACAACAAAACCGAGGTTAAGGGCTATAAATTGTTCTCGGTAACTAAAAATCCTACGACCGGCGAGCTCAGTCCTGAAAAAGAAATAATCGGCAAAATTAAAAGACTTATTTTCACTACTTTTTCGGAAGGCTCCGCCGCCGTTAATTTGAAGTTGTTTTCAAATAAAGAAGAAACCGATTTAATAACCCAGGTAACCCTAAAAAATTACTACGCGGGCGAATTTCTGCATTAAAAATAAAGGCGCGAAAAATTCCTGCGCAATAAGTTTAAGCACGAAAAACCCGCATTTTTTTAATTTAATTAAAAGCAGGGTGAATTGTATGAACGCATTCAATAAAATATCTATGTTTGCGCCGGCGGAGCGCAAAATAAAGTTATTTAACCCGTCCGCCGTCGAAAGAAAAGGCATCGCCACTTACTTAGTGATAGTACTGGTGGCTTTCGTTGCGCTTTCTCTTTCTAACGTGACCATACTCAACCGCGGCGAAATGACTCAGATAGTTAAAAGCGAATCGCTCATAAAAGCCGATCTGGCGGCGCGCGCGCTATATCAAAAATTCAGCTGGCAGCTCAAATGCCTCACTTACGAAAACCGGCCTTGCAAAGATAACGCCTACGGCGAAAAATTCAGCTTCGAAGGCGTAGAATGCGAACTGCTATGCTACGATTCGGAAGACGAAGCCGAATCGTTAGATATATGGATATTATCAAAATACGAAGACACCGGCAGAGCTATATTTTACCGGGTTAAGTATCAGCAGAGCCTGATAAACAGCTATAATAAAATAACTCCGTCTTACTCGGCTTTTTATAATCTTTCCGACATGCCCGTAAATAAAACTTCGCCTAAAACCCCTCAAAAAATATTGAATATACTAAAAGACATGCGCGAAAACTTAAAAAATAAATCACAGATAGTCAAATCGCTCGAAAATACTAATAATATAAACCAGATACTTCAAAAATTAAACGCGCCCTCCGATCCGGCCATATTGAGCCAGATGCCTAAATCCGTCGCCGGCGGTACCCAGCTTACCAATCTGATGCCGCCCGATAAGCAGAACTCCGATCTATTAACCCTCAACGCCCTTAAAAAGACCGATACTTCGATGCAAATGGCAAACGCCCAGCAAATAGCGGGTAATCCCGACTTGGCCGGCGTTATGCCTGAACCGCCAGCGCCTCCTGCCGCAATAAATAACAATCAGCCTCAGCCGAACGGCATTCAACCGAACAACGGCCCGCCACCGGCTAACGGCAGCGGCAATCAGGGCGCGAAACCCAATGTGCCCTATGGCAAGCGAGTTGCGGCATGGGCTAAAGCCGG
>CAYTCW010000221.1:0-4383 GCA_964436235.1 uncultured bacterium | reverse complement strand
CTTTCGATAGTATGGTCGACAATATTTCCTTTGACGGCCGCTATGGCTTATGGCGGAACTTACGGCGCGGTAGCCGGTATTGCCGGCCTTGGAGCGGCGTTTCCTTTTTTTATATGGTCGAATAACGGCTGGGCTTCTTTAGTTTCGTTTATTGGTTATTTATTCTTTTATGTGTGGCACGGTTATTTCGCCGGACTGCGGGTTAAAAAGCATCTTCTGTGGAATGATCCGCTTATCATTCAGCTGCCGTGCGGTTTAATATACGCTTTAATGATCATATATCTTTATCCGGTCTCTTTTTCTTATAATCCGCCGTTCTGGGCGCCGGAAGCGTTGACGACGATTCCGCCGAACATAGTAAATGCGATAGCTCTTAAAAGCCCTATTATCATGTATATAGTGACCATCTTTTCGGCTTTTCTTCTAATAACTCCTCAGATACGCTCGCTGATGGGCCTTTCAATTACTAATTATTCACGTAAAAACGGCCATATTTTTGCGGCGTCGGCGTCGGCGTCTTTGGTTGTGTGGCTGATAATGCTTGCATTCAACAGTGTTTTTATCGAAAATGATCTATACGGTAATTTTTTGAGAGTCAGTTCGCCTTTTGAAATTATAGGCTTTGTAGTTATTATGGCCGCGGGATTGACCGCCGGGTATTTGATCGCTATAGTTTTAGAAAAACGGTATCTTGCGGAAGAAAAAATAACGGAAAGTGAAGAGACTTTGCGAACCACTTTTGAAAATATACTCGATGGAATTCTGGTCGTCGATTTGCAGACGGAAAAATTTATTATTGCCAATAAAGCGATATGTTCCATGCTTAAATATTGCCGTGATGAATTGAAGGAACTTGGCGTTAAGGACATACATCCGGTTGAAGACCTCGGGGCGGTAAAAGATATATTCGAAAGACAGCTTGCCGGTGAAGTTTGCATCGCGCCTGACATACCGGTGCTTTGCAGCGACAAGTCGGTTTTTTTCGCCGATATTAACAGTACTTTCATGTATCTTAACGGGCGGCGCTGCATGCTTGGCGTTTTTCATGACATAAGCCGCCGCCGGAAGTCTGAACAGGACCTTAAAACTTCTCTTAAAGAAAAAGAAGTTCTGCTTCGCGAGCTTTATCATCGCACTAAAAATAATATGCAGGTTATTACGTCTATGCTTACTCTTCAGTCGCGCTGCATTGACGATGAAAAAGCGAAAAAAGTTTTCAAGGATATTACTTCCAAAATAAAAGCCATGTCTCTTGTTCATCAAAAACTTTATGAGTCGAAGGAACTTTCAAATATCAATATTTCCGAATATATTGGCGAGCTCGCGCGGTTATTTATTCAAATTTATGAAAGAAAAGGTCTGAAGGTCGAGTTGAAAGAAAGTTATGAAAATATAAACGCGTCAATCGATATCGCCGTACCTTTCGGGTTAATAATAAGCGAGCTAATGTCTAATGCTTTAAAACACGCTTTCACCGGTGTGGCCGAAGCCGTTATAGATATTAAATTGTCGAAAAATTCGCGTGATAATATCGTTTTCGAGTTATTCGATGACGGCGCGGGGGTTATGCAAGATTTCAATCCGCGCGAGCAGGGCGGCCTTGGCATCAAGACCGTTATAACTATCGTTGAACATCAGCTGCAGGGCAGTATAAAGTTTGAAACCGTTAAAGGTTTCGGCTGCGTTATGGAATTTCCGGACAATTTATATAAATCAAGGGTATGATATGAAAAATGATTCTTTAAAAAAAATATCCGTGCTTATAGTCGAAGATGAGGCCATTTCATTACTGTTGCTTTGTGACGGCTTTTCGACCGCCGGTTTTAAGGTTTGCGCCACCGCGGCGACCGGGTGCGAAGCGGTTATTATGGCCGCGGAAAAACGCCCCGACTTAGTTATCATGGATATAAGTTTAGCCGGTGAAATGGACGGACTCGAGGCCGCCAGACGGATTCGCCTTGATAACGACGCAGCGATAGTTTTTACTACGGGGTATAACGATGAAGAATTAAAGAAAAAAGCCGAAGAATTCAAGCCGCTCGCTTTTTTAATAAAACCGGTGGACATAGATGAATTAATAAAGATCATTCAAGCTGCTTTTTAAACATTTGTTAAAAAGCTCCTTATTTTTTTTATCGCGTATTGACAAATGAAAGATATAATGATAGAATAAATTTAGCAGTTCGGATATTTACCGCAATTGCGTATGGCAGGTAAAAAAACAATAAATATTAAACGGAGGACTTCTGATGTTAAATAAGGTTAATTTCAAAAAAATTACGGCTCTTGTTATGGTAATGTTTGCTATGGCTATTTTCACCGGCTGCGGCGGCGGCGGTTCCACCAGCGCGGTAGTTAACGAACAGGTTCCTCTTTCAGGTTCCAATACGGTAATAGCCGATTCGGTTAAGGTTGAAAAAGCCGGCGACAGCGTTACTATTAATTACCAGACATCGGCGCCCGTTAAAAAAGCGTTCGTAGTCACTTCCGATTTTTCATTCAATAACGCTCCGCTGTGGTCGGAATTCCACGCGGTAAGCACCGAAGACGGTTTGAAACATACCGCTACTTTAAAAGTAGATAAAAAAACCAACTTCATGATCTACAGCAGCCCGCAGGATAAATTCGACAACGGCGGAAAAGGCATTGAAATAAAGTAATTTAAAATTCTTGCGAAATTCTTGTAATTTTTTAAAAAATAGTTGACTTTTTAAATCCATGTTGATATAATTAGTTTTGTAAGAGATTTTGAATTAAGCGCAGTTATAAACTCGATGTGTATCAGCGGTCAGCTTAATTAGTAAAACTTAGCACCAGGTCGGTTTAGTTCAAAGTTCTTTGTATATTATATTTTTAACAATCTCAGGTTCGAATAAGGATAAAATGTTAAAAATAATATTTTTAAAAGTAAATAACTTTAACCTTTATAAAAAGTCCATTCAAAAATACTGATTTGGAAATCGTTTTCCATGTTGGTATTTTTTTATTTTAGCAACAACCACATTAATAAAATCTAAAAAATTTCAGGAGGGTAAAATGTTTGATCAAAGGTTGGTTCTCAAAAAACTTACAGGTTTATTGTCCTTAATTTTCGTCTTCGTTTTAATGACGGGCTGCGGGGGCGGCGGTTCTACGAACGCGGTCGTTAACGAACAGGTTCCGTTATCGGGTTCTAACACCGTAATGCCCGAAACCGTTAAAGTAGAAAAAACAGGCGATAGCGTAGTTATTAATTATCAGACTTCGGCTCCGGTTAAAAAAGCTTATATCGTCACTTCCGATTTTTCATTCAATAACGCTCCGCTGTGGTCGGAATTCCACGCGGTAAGCACCGAAGACGGTTTAAAGCACACCGCTACTTTAAAAGTAGATAAAAAAACCAACTTCATGATATTTGCCGGCCCGCAGGATAAATTCGATAACGGCGGAAAAGGCATCGAAATTAAATAGTCAATAAATTAAATCAAAATTATAAGGAGTGAAAGATGAGAAACAGATTTTTAATCATAGCCATTGCGCTCATGTTCATTATGTCGGCGACTGCGGCATTCGCCCAGAGCTCGCAGACCATAACTTTAAAATCAGGTTTTAATTTTATAAGTTTTTCAACGGCGGTAACTTTAACTACGGCTCAGTTTAAAGCGTTGAACGCTTCGATAGAAGATGCATATTTATATAGTGCGGCCGCAGGCAGCTTTTTAAGCATAAATGAAGGCACACTTACAACTCTTGCCGCAGGCAGGGGTTATATAGTTAAAAACAGTTCCGGCTCCGATATTACTATAACCGTTCCCGGAAATGTAATATCGACGATAGGCAATATTACTTTAAAAACCGGTTTTAATTTAGTCGGTTTTTCGAGAGTGCCCACGGTTAAAATGACATTCAGCCAGTTAATGACGAGTTATTCCGTCATTAAAGGTATTTATAAATGGAGCGCGGCTGCCGGCAGTTTTATTTCGGTAGTAAAAGACTCCAACGGCACGCCGGTTCAGCTTGACGGCGTAGATCCCGAATTTAAAGCGAGCGAATCATACTTTTTGAATTTAACCGGCGATACTTCAATTAACTACGATGGTACGAGTATTGTGGTAGGCGCCTCTCCCGTAGATCCTAACGCGCAGCCGGCTGTTATCAGCGGCACGCTTAATACGGCCCCGCCAGCTATGGCTAAACTTGGATTGAATTACGCGATTACAAACGAAGAATTCGACGTTACTCTCGTTGATTTCGACGGCAATCCGGTTCCTTCGATATCGCTCGAAGCCGGCGAAACCAATTCTAAAACGGTAAAAGACGGCCAGTCTTATTCGTTCAAAACTAAAGACTTCACTAAATCATATAAAGTGATGGCCGTAGGTAAAACTACTACGAATAAAATGC
>CAYTCW010000220.1:0-4446 GCA_964436235.1 uncultured bacterium | reverse complement strand
GGGGGCACGGGGGAAGAGAGGGCCATTGGTCCTTTCTTTTCCCCCGTCGCGGTCTTACGGCGATTCTTCGATCTTATAAACGGCTGGCGCAGTTGATAGATAATAAAAGATATCTGTAAAGAAAACGAAAAATTTACCCACACGAAACACTAAAGACCCAAAAAAATTATTCATCGAGCACGTCGCTGTCTAAATCTATGCCTTTTTTCTTAGCTTCTTCTTTAGCTTTTTCCTGGGCTTCTATAAATTTTTTGATCGAGCTTTCGTCTATTTTATAAGCGTTCGGCGGTGGGTTTTTGGTTCGCTCATATCTTTTCCTTGCCGCTTTGGCTATTCTGCTATCCGGCGCCGCCTGTTCGATTAGTTTTAAATATTTTTCGGCATTGTCAAAGTCTTTTTGAGCGAGACACGCTGAACATACGGCTTCATAACACTCCAATTCAAAACCATAACCTTCCGGCATTTTAATTCCTTTATATTCTTTGCTTAATTTGATGGCAAATTCAATTAATTCATCGTAATTGCCATTAAAGAAAAGCGACCCGGTTTTTGACAGTTTTACTAAAGGTATGAGCGGATGACCCGGAAATTTCGCTATTATTTCATCCTGCGCTTTTGTATCGCCTAATCCCGGAATAAGGCATATTTGAGCTAAAATTGCATAATCTTTATCTTTGTATTCTGATAATTTTTTTAATGCGTTAATTGCAAGATCGTAATGTTGAGAGTTTAACTCTTTCTCCGGCCATGACCGGCGATAGGTATTATTCATAATATATGAGTTAAGAATCGATAACATCAAAATAAACTTTTCAGACAGGTTATTTTCAAAATTGTCGATTTCCTTCAGATAAGTTTCTTTGAGCTTATCTATCTTTTCTAAATATTCAAAGGAACCACTAAAATTTGAGTTATCAAATCGTATTACAAAAGTATATGTTTCAAAAGAGCGTGGCGCTTTTTTAACCAACTCGACGCCATAGTCTATTAAATCGACGGCTAATTTATCATCTTCCATTGGACGATCAATGCTATATAAATACCTGAGCAATTCGAACGATTTATTGTATGTGTCGGTGACGCTTGTTTCGACTGTATCCTGTGCGTGAGCGAAAGAAATATTCGATAGCAAACATATAATTAAAATAGGTAAAATTCTTGAAAACAATTTATTTTTCATGTTCTTTTCTCCTTATATTACATATTTTGGTGTTCGCAAAAATCAGTAAATTCATAATATGTGTCTGAACTATAAATACCCCGGTATATTCTGAAATTAAACGGGCAGTTTCCCCTCATGGTGACAAGGTTACTGTCTTCATCTGCTGTATTTAAAATAGGTGCGCGCCAAAGTTTATCATAAATGGTAACTGCATTACCGGAGCATTTATAACCTTCCCATCTTTTGATCTTCTTGACTAATAAATAGTGTTTATATACCAATGCATTTGCAAGAAACCACATGTCAGATAATTCTTTTGTAGTAAATTTTTGGGTATTATAGGCTATGGCGTTATTAATTAAAACCATTACATCAATATTAGCAAGATCATGAGAATCATATTGATACCCTAAAATTACTCCTTCCGGCAATGCTTTTTGCCAGCCGCGTGAGTGCGTTTGACTGTTTTTATCATACTGCCAATCAAGCGAGTGACAGGTGAATAAAATAAGCACATCGAGGTCTTCGCTATAAGCCGACACGCCATTATCGATTAGATCATAAGGATGAAACCGGTGAGCTTTACCGCTTGCGTCAGGCCACGCAACACCGCCTGTAGGCACGGATGTCGAACCGTGGGCATCGACGATCAGCCAATCCGCCTGATTTTTTATTAATTTCGTCGCGCCGCCGGGCTGGGCCTCGATTAATTCGACCCCGCCCTTTTTCAAAAAATTTTCCGTCGGAAGTGTGATTACATATTTTTTAATTTCGTACGGTTTAGCGCAAAATGGAAACATTTCGGAGTTTATTGATACCTTGCCATTGACAATCTCCGAATAATCTTTCTCGATTGCATAACCCATATGATTGAAATTGCCATTGGTCGCAAAATGTAAATTGGTGTCGTATATATTGAAAAGTTTCTTGGTATATAGTTCGGCATTGAAACATGCGATAAAATTATCTTTAGAAGCGCTTCCTCTGTTATTATTTATTAAATTCTTCTGTCTGTCAGTTTGGTTTTTGATTTGCAGCGGCGCTCTTGCCATCACCGTAACCGGCCCGGACGGCATTGGTGGCGGCGGCTCGACCACGCTGTCGGTTTCATTCGGTATAAAGACGGCGCAATAATACGGCGCGAGTGAATCCTGTTTAAACTCCATTACGGAGCTTTTTTCGCGGCGTGAGGTCGAACTTTTAACGCTGATTTGCATTTTAATTGCATGCCTCGGCGCCTGACCGTCGGTTACGAACCAGAGCTTGAGAGTGTCGCGCGGATCGAGTATTTCATCTTCTGGTTGATATAGCCCTTCACTTCTTGTGAATGCGGAAAATACGAATTTAACTTCGTTTCTGTAATAAGTATTTTCTTCGTACATGCTCGAAGAAGCCGCGTGAGTATTATACGCAATCAACTTTTCATCCGAAATACGCTCGCCGGAAACGGTTTCGTTGCCTTCGGTTCTTTTGTACGCTTCCATTTTATTAACATATTTTGCGATTTCCGATTTGACGAAAGCGTTGTCGGCATTTACTTCACCCTGATACGAAACAAGCGATACATACTGGCGTATAAAATCTAAATGCTCTTCGGCATTTCTAAATACTTCAATGTTTTTAGTAAGGAGAGTATCGCTGTCGTAGCGGTAATATTTAACGACGTGAAACCTTTTAATGCTGTTAGCGTAAAAGTTTTCGTAATCAGCCATAGCGCTTGAAGCCGCTGAATAGTTTTTCATCAAAAGATAATTTTTGATAAGTTTTCGATAATTTTCAAGATAATAATTATACTCCACCCAGAAGGATTTTTCACCTGGAACGGTTGATATATAGGGGCTTTCAAAATATTCTTTTTCTTCGATGCGCTTTATGGTTTCCGCTAATAAAGCTGGATTCAAGCACCATTTTATATATTTATTCTCTCTGGTTAATTCTGAATTATTGGCTTCGATCTGCATTTTACGCTCTTCACACTTTGAAAGCATGAAAGCATAAATTTTGTTTTTAGAGTTTTTTTCATGCGAATACATCGCCGATAACTGGCAATAAGCTTCGTAATAAGCCGTTCCATTATAAACATAGCCATTCGATCTCATAAGCCGGCACTCTTCGAGATAAAACCGCGCTAATGCCGATAAATATTGATAAGTAGGATATTTTTGAGTTAATTGAATATAGGCCGGCTCGATCAAATATTCATCAGCGCCATTATGCACAGCCTGATACATTTGCTTTAAAAGAAAAACCGCCGCCGATTCGTCCGCACTCATATTATCTGGAAACATATGATCCGCAGGAAATTCTTTTAAAACAAGGTTCATAGGCTTAGCTGGCGTGCTGTTGGGCATTTCTGGAATTTCTGGAATATCATCGATGCGCACGGGCGCTTTGAGCGCGCCTATTCTTAACAGCTTTTTGCTTTTAACTTCGAGCTTTTGCAACGGCCGCTCGATTTTAGCCGGGTTGATACCAACTGGTTTTTTAACGACAAACGATGTATTATCAACCTTAATTGTTTCGTATTTATAGAGGCCGTGAGGCGGCGCAATCAGATTATTTTCAGACGCAGCCTCAGAGATGTTTTTAACGGTTTTTAATTTCGATTTTGATTCCGGAGCCGGAGTTGAAGGTTTAATGACTTTAACCTTTATGGCATCATCATCGATGGGACCGCTTTCCAGCGTTGAAATATCGTTTTGATTTAAAGCCTCTTTAATGTCATTGACGCCCGCCGGATAAGAAGGCCGGGGAGCTAAGACCAAACTAAGCATGACGGCGGTCAGTAGAAGCGCCGAAAACAAGCGTGGACGCCGGAAAAATCGGGGGGGGTAAAAGCGCCGGTTGGCGGCGCTTTATAGAGACGATTAAATGCTTAAATATCAAAATACACCTCTTTTTTAAATTCTGTCGTTATAAAAAGATATGATATCTTTAATTTTACTTCATTTCAATCGATTTGTCAAGCGTTTGAAAACACCTGCTAACAAAGAGTAACAAAAGCTATTATTCGTAAAATAGAGATTGAGACGGTAAATTATTATCTTATTAATATATTGTTTTAAAGTGGAGTAATAAGGTGATGATAAGGAAAGGAAAAGGCATTTTCGTGTTTAATGCGGGTAAGGTAAAATATATTATAATAATATATGAATTGACTCCAGAAAGTCAAAAAAAGGCAAAAATGTGCTTGAAAACTATTGAAAAATCGTTGTCTAAATTCAAAAAATCGATTATTTGGAATGAACTCATATATTTTTTAAAAAAAGGGAGGGGGAAAGGGT
>CAYTCW010000219.1:0-4450 GCA_964436235.1 uncultured bacterium | reverse complement strand
GAAATAGACGTTTACAACACGAAAAATATTTTAGTTAAGTTAGCGCTTATGCCCCATAGCCCCCCAATCTCTCCCGTAATATTTTCGAGGTAATCGTCATCTGTTCTTTCATGCCGGAAACTTTTTCCTTGCCTTTTGTTAGTTTTGCCTCCGCGCACGATGTGCGCGAAGGCGTTGCATTTGCGCGCTGCTGGAACTTTATATTTCGGCTCACGGTAAGGCACTGAAAGATAACAATTTTTATTATACAAAACATTATTAAAATTAATATATATTTATCTAAATTGACCGAAATTGATTTACAAAAACAATTGTCGCTTGTCATTGTATTAAATTTTAATAGTGCAATTATTAGATTCGATTTACATTAATTTTTACCGTAAGTAGTATGTTTTAATTTCAAGAGTATAAGTACCACATTGATTTACGGTATTGTTTATCGCAAGCCATCAGTTTAAGTTATGAAAGTGCCATTATAGCTACGCAGCCGCGCGAAGGCGCGCGGCTGCAAACAAGCAACCGGCAGACAAATAAGTAAAAAGCAAGAAACAAAAAGAAAAAGAAATTAAAGTCCGGACCAAAAAAGCTATCGATAGACTAACAATAAAGCGTCAGGCTATTTCGGGATAGTTGGAGGGGCTATGGGGAGGCGAAAGGGGCATTGCTCCTTTCGGCCTCCCCATCAAAAAAGATAACAGATAACAGATAACAGATAACAGATAATAGAGAAAAGAGAAAGAGAATATAAACGAGAGAGAATATAAAATGAACTTTATACCGACGACTAAAGAAGAACTGATAAAACTCGGAATCGACCGGCCTGATATAATAATCGTAACGGGCGATACTTATATTGACAGTCCTTTTATCGGCGCGGCGGTTATAGGGCGTTATCTTCAGAGCAAGGGTTTTAGCGTCGCTATTATAGCTCAGCCTGATATAAGCGGGCCGGACGACATAACGCGTCTGGGCGAGCCCGGTTTGTTCTGGGGCGTTACGGGCGGCTCGATCGATTCGATGGTGGCTAATTATACGCCTCTAAAGAAAAAGCGGCGTTCCGATGATCTTACGCCGGGCGGCATTAACGATAAAAGGCCGGATCGCGCCGTGATAGCTTATTCCAATTTAATAAGGCGGTATTTTAAAAATACGCGCCCGATAGTTCTCGGCGGTATAGAGGCCAGTCTGCGGCGCGTTACGCACTACGACTTCTGGTCGGATTCGCTGCGCCGGCCCGTGCTGTTTGACGCGAAGGCCGATTTATTGGTTTACGGCATGGGCGAGGCGGCCATAGTAGATATAGCGAGGCGGATCAAGGAAAACCGTGAAGATTATATTTATGCGCGCGGCGTGTGTTATATTTCCAAAGCGCCTCCGGCGGGATATATCGAGCTTCCATCATACGAGGAGTGCGCGGCCGATAAATTTAAATTTATCGATATGTTCAATACTTTTTATAAAAACAATGATCCGCTGACGGCGAAGGGGCTCTGTCAAAAATCAGGCGACCGTTATTTAATTCATAATCCGCCGGCGCCAGTGTTAACTTCAGGCGAGCTTGACGAGATATACGGGCTTAATTATTGCCGCGCTCAGCATCCGTATTATCAAAACAAAGGCGCGGTCACCGCGCGCGACACGATCGATTTTTCCATAACAACGCACCGCGGCTGTTACGGTGAGTGTAATTTCTGCGCCATAGCCGTTCATCAGGGGCGCACGGTGATATCAAGAAGCGAAGAATCAATAATCGCCGAGGCTGAAAAGATATCGAAAATGGATAATTTCAAAGGTTATATAACCGACGTTGGCGGCGCTACGGCTAATATGTATTGCATCGAGTGTGAAAAAAAAATTAAAAGCGGCGCCTGTAAAGACAAGCGTTGTCTTTTTCCAAAAGTGTGCGCCGCTCTTAACATCGATCATCAAAAGCAGATAAGCCTTTTAAGAAGGCTTGGTAAAATCAGGGGAGTTAAAAAAGTTTTCGTGGCCTCGGGAATCCGCTATGACATGGTTTTAAGCGACAAAAAAAGCGGCCGCGAATATATCGATAAAATAGCGTCTCATCATGTATCCGGCCAGTTGAAGCTCGCTCCCGAACATACGAGCGGCGCGGTGCTTAAGTTGATGGGTAAGCCGGGCGTATCGTCGTTAGTGGAATTTAAGCGTCTGTTCGATGATGCAAGTAAAAAGGCAGGTAAGGCGCAGTTTTTGACTTATTATTTAATCGCCGCCCATCCGGGTTGTAACGATGAAGATATGTTGGAGATGAAAAAATTCATAAATAGAGAGCTTAAAATAAATCCTGAGCAGGTGCAGATATTTACTCCGACTCCTTCGACTTATTCGGCTTTAATGTATTATACCGGTATAAATCCGTTTAGTAAAGAAGCGGTATTCGTTGAAAAACGCGACGGCGCGAAATCGAGGCAGAAAAAGATAATAAACGGAGAAAATTATGAGCGTCGATAATAATCGTAAAAATAATGGATCCGACGATCTTTTTAAAATTCTTGCGCGCGAGTTATCTAAACTTAAACCTGAAGAGCGCGATAAGATAATTAAAAAATTAAGCGATATCAAAGATAATATTAGTAAAAAACCGGATGGTAAAAATTAAGAATTAACAAAATCTATTAATCTTAGATTTTTATATTATCAGGCTTTTGAATAATAAATTTTATGCTCCGTTTTAAAGGTAATTTCAGAAAAAATCTCAGACAACTTTACGAGCGGCTTTAAATTTGTTATAATTGATGTAATTAAAAAAATTGAAGAAATTTAGAATTAAAAATAATTAATAATTAATAAATTTTACGGAGGTTGAGCTTATGTTTAAACAATCCTTGAAAAGAAATTTGATGATAATAGCGGCGTTTATGGTTGTAATATCGCTTGCCGGCGCGGCCGCTGCCCAGGCGCCCGAATGGAACACCAAACAGCGTCCTGCGGAGCTTATTAGTAAAACGACTGACGGCCTTTATCAGATGGCTAATATAAGATGGGGTTTTGAAAAAAGCGACGATTACTCTAATTTAACTCCGTTCTGGCGCAATGCTTCTATCGATGTAAATAAGATCAGCGATGTTTTATTTATAGTAAAGCCTTTCGAGCCGGAATGGCTTGCGGCGCATTGTCTTTTTATATTTAAATTCAGCGAGCCGTTTACAAGCGATCAAAATGAAAAAGCCAACGGGTTGGTTTTATCGATCGAGGCCCGTTTATTAAAAGGGCAGAAATACAGTCTTTTAAAAGGCAATTTCGGCAAATTTTTCATAGTATATCAGCTCGGTACGGAGGCCGACTATCTTCAATACTGCGCTATCGAAAAAAAGCGAATGATACCTTATAAACTTAATTTAACCCATGAACAGAAAGTTGAATTATTGAAAAACACCATAGAAGAGTCAATTAAAAACCGCGATAATGAAAAATATAATACGATAAATAACAGTTGTACCAATAATTTATTTCTGCTTTTAAACACCGTACTTCCTAAAGAGCAGAAATTCAAAGAATGGATACTTAAAAAAGTCATATACAATATGGGCATTTCCTTTCCGCGCACTGCCGGAAAGATGTTGAAAAAACATAAATTAGTGGCCGAACAGCTTCCGATAATGGTTCCGGGCGAAGTAAAATCCGGCGCTATGGCATCGCTTGCCGGCGAATTCAATACCGCGGTTTCAAAATCTGGCGCGCCTGATTTAGATATGCTAAGCGGCGATAAATTAGTTATAGCCAATAAAAAAGCGGCGGGCATATCGGTTAAGGCCGATAAAATAAAAGCGGCGTTTATCGAAGCCATAAACGAAGGCGCAATCACTAAAGATATGATAAAAAGCACCATGTATAGCGAAGATGCAGAGCAGCTTCTCGGATTATACGTGCCGGGCGTAGATCCGGGCGATGAAGAAAAAACCGGATTTGTCGTCGGTTCGGAATTCGACGAAAAACTGTCTGCTATAAATAATAACGCTGAATTATCCGATTATATGTCCGAATTATTCGATTCATATAAAGCCGTGGCTGTTAAAAGACTTCAGCTTGAAGGCCCCGACGTGTCGAATTACTTAGACGCCAATCTTAACGCCCTTTATAAAGGCCTCGACCGCTCGGTTAAATATCTTAAATTAAATAAGCGTTAATATAGTACAAGCGTTAGAAAAAAGTTTAGAAAAAGCATTGGCATTAAATAAACTCTAATATAAAATAATCGTTAATAAAAAAGACCGTCTGTAAGGACGGTCTTTCTTTTCGGAGTCTTATTTTTAACTATCAATTTATATATTTATAAGGCTGGCTAAAAAAGTATCGAGGACGAATATTACTTTATCAGCTTTAAATTTTGAATAGCTTTATCGTAATCGGGATGCGAAGTTACTTCGGGCACATACTCGATATATCTGATGATATTTTCTTTATCGACGATGAAAACGGCGCGTGAGAG
>CAYTCW010000218.1:0-4496 GCA_964436235.1 uncultured bacterium | reverse complement strand
CAACGGTTTTACTGCGATTTAAATGAACGGTTCACGGTAAAAATTGATGTAAATCGTGTCTTTGTAAAATAAGTCATACTTAAGTCAAACGATTTTTTAAAATTATTAAATTAAAATTATGTTTACATTCATATAAATTTAGATTAGAATATACCTCACAGCAAAAAAAAGTATAACTGCCGCAATTATTAAATTACGAATTGTGAATTAATAATATTTTATATATTAAATTATGCCGGCTGGTGTATGTGAACGGATATAACAAATGAGAATTTTTGAATTTAAGAAGCGCTATAAATTATTTTTGCGTTATAAAGCCATCGCCAATGTGCTGATCCAGCACGGGCTCGGTTTTGTTATCGAAAAAATAGGCATATTCAGGCTTCTTAATATAAAAACAAAGTTTTATAAAATTTTATCGTCAGGCGAAAGTCCTCACCAGATGGGAACTCTCGCCCAGCGGATCAAATCGGCTTTAGAAGAATTGGGGCCGACCTTCATTAAATTCGGCCAGCTTCTTTCGCTGCGGCCCGATATGCTGCCTGAAGCTCTTATAACCGAGCTTTCAAAACTTCAGGACGAAGTGGAGCCTTTCGCTTTTGAAACGGTTGTTGAAATAATTGAAAAAGACTACCAGAAGCCGGTATGCGAAATTTTTACCGAAATCACTCCCGAGCCGATAGGTTCGGCTTCCATTGCGCAGGTGCATAAGGCGATACTATTAAACGGCGATAAGGTCATTATAAAAGTAAGAAGGCCGGATATTGAAAAAACCATAGAATCCGATATCGAAATTTTATTTAATTTCGCTAAAATGCTTTCTAACAGGTTTCCTGAAATTAAATTATACGAGCCGGTGCGCATGGTCGGCGAATTCGCCCGTCATATAAGGCGCGAGATAGATTTTAGTATCGAGGCCCAGAACTGCGAGCGCTTCAATAAAAATTTCGAAGGCGATGCGACCGTTCATATTCCGGCCGTATATCCTCAGTTTACTACCGAGCGCCTTTTGGTGCTCGAATATATCTCCGGCATTAAAGCTGATCGCGTCGAGGAACTCAAGGCCCTCGGCTTCGATTTAAAGACCATAGCCCATAACGGCGCGAGCGCTTTTTTCAAAATGGTATTAATCGACGGGCTTTTTCATGGCGACCCACATCCGGGCAATGTTTTTATCAGATATGACGGCACCATAGCGTTTATCGATTTCGGCATAACCGGCAAACTGAGCTCCGAACATCAGATGCGTGTAGTTAATATGTTTCTTGGCTTGATGACTAAAGACAGTGATAAAATACTCAAAAATCTTCTTGTGATGGGCGTAATGCCCGATAATATCGACATATCTCTCCTTAAATATGAAATAGATGAATTTATAGACGATTATTACGGCCGCCCGCTTAAAAACATAGAACTGGGCAAGGTAATGCTTCAAACTATTAAAATAGCCGTCAGGCATAAAATAAGAGTGCCCGCCGAATACTCGCTACTGAGCAAGGCGACTATGGAAATAGAAGCTATAGGCCGCAATCTTGACCCTGATTTTGAAGCTAATAAAATAGCGGGCCCGTTTATTAAGGAAATCACGAAAAAAATTCTCTGGCCGGATAATTTTTCGAAATTTATAATTAATTTCGCCGAAGATATAAAAGAATTCGTTACTGAATCGCCCCGTTCCTTCAATTCGATAATTAAAAAAGTGGAAAAGGGAAAACTTGCAATCGAGTTTCATCATATCGGCCTCGAAGATCTTATTAACAAGTTAGATTCGGTGAGCAGCAGGATCTCCGTGGCGCTTATTATCTCGGCGATAATCGTCGCTTCGGGTTTTATAGTGATGACCGGGCGCGGGCCGATGGTGTATGGAATACCTACTCTCGGCCTGGTAGGATTCGTTACCGCAGGGCTTCTCGGTATTATGCTCATTATTTCGGTATTCAGATCGGGCAGATTGTAATGAAATTAAACATTAACTTCGAATTTTATATGGCTTCGGCCTTTTTTAAAAAAAGCCTCGCCCACGCAAAATATCCGGTGATAATGATTGCCGCGGCCGCCGCGCTGGTGATATTGATAATCTCCGTGGCGGAAGGTCTTGACGACGAATTAGTCTCTAAGGTCATAGGCGTGAGCTCGCACGTCGAAATTACGACTTCCGACGGTTTCGGCTTCAGCGGCTATGAGGGTTTTATAGAGAAGATCAAAAGCGGCAATCCCGGTCTGATAGCCGGTATCACTCCGCGTTTCACAGCCGATTCGATAATATCAAAAGACGAGTATTCGACCGGTATAAGGCTTATAGGAGCAGATTTTACTTCAGAATCGCTTGTTTCTTCTTTTTTCCCCGCGCATGAAGCTATATATTCAAAAATGCCGGCAGCGGCTGAAAAAAAAATATCGCGGCCGGATGGCGCACAAAGAGACAAAACGCCTCATGGCGCAGCCGGCGAAGGTCCGGCGGCGGAATTTCCTTTTTTATTGACGGGAAAGGCGCTATACGATAAATTCAAGATGGCGCCCGGCGACAGGCTTAAAGTGACTACGATAAATTCAGAGGCTTATTTTTCGCCTCTGGCAACTTTCGAAATCGGAATTTACGATTACGATATCAGTTATTGTTTCTGCGAAATTAAAACGCTTCAAAAACTTTTAGGCTATGACGGCGTCGCGACTTCAATCCTCGTTAAACTTAACGATATTCGCAGGGTGGATGAATTCGCCGAAAAAATCAAAGGCACGCTCAACGATCCGACTATCATAGTAAGAACCTACCGCCAGATAAATAAAAGCCTTTTTGCTACGATTAAAATCGAACGCATGGTACTATTTTTAATAATTTTTCTTTCGCTTGCGCTGGCTAATATGGCCGTAGCTTTCGTCATATCGCAAAACGTTAACCGCCGCGCTAAAACCATAGCTATAATGAACGCTCTCGGCGCTAATATTTCCTCGATAATGAAGATCTTTTTTTATGAAGGATTAATTTACGGAACTATAGGGCTTATCGCGGGAGCGGCGGCCGGAACGGGCTTCGGCCTTTTAATCGACTGGGTCAATATCGGGGTTCCCCGCGAGGTGACCGTTTATTACAGCGTTACTTCGATTCCGGTTAAATTAAATTATATTAATATACTGATAATATCTGCTATAGAGCTTTTTGTTCTGCTGATCAGCTCTGTCATGGCGGCTCGTAAAATATTGAGAGCCGATATTATCGAGTCTTTAAGAAATTCTTAAATCCGTTATTTTTTACCAGGTTATTTATTAATAGGAGAGGAGTTCAAATGAAATCGGTTATCGGCTCTATGAGTCTCGATGAAAAAATAGGGCAGCTTTTTATGCTTGGAATCAACGGCACCGAAGTCGGCGATGATTCGCTCGAGATGATCGAAAAATACCATGCCGGCGGCGTTATACTTTTTGCCAGAAATATTAAAGGCGGCGCGCAGGTAAAGAAACTGACGGCCGATTTGAAGGCCGCCGCTAAATATCCGCTCGCAATAGCCATAGATCAGGAAGGCGGCTTGGTATTAAGACTCACCGAAGGCGCTACGGTGTTAGGCGGCAATATGGCGCTCGCGGCTTGCGGCGAAGGACCCGATGAAGATTACTGCCGGCGGTGGGGTAAAATTACCGCCGAAGAGCTTTTACAGCTCGGCTTTACCTTAAATCTCGCGCCGGTGTTAGATGTCAATAATATCAAAAATCCGGGCATAGGAGCCCGTTCGTTTTCAGATAACCCGCTTCTATGCTCGAGACTCGGCGCGGCCCTTATCGATTCTCTTCAGTCAAATGGAATATCGGCCTGCGCGAAACATTTTCCCGGCAAAGGAAACGCCTCGCTCGACGCGCATGTCGATCTTCCTGTTATAGATTCCAATATCGATGAATTGCGCGCCTTCGAGCTTATTCCTTTTAAACGCGCCATAGAAGCCGGCGTGGACGCGGTAATGACCGCGCACGTAATTTACCGCGGTATCGAAGGCGAGAGCCTTCCAGCCACGCTTTCATATAAAGTGCTCACCAATCTTTTAAAAGATGAACTTGGCTTCAGCGGCCCGCTTATAACCGATGATATGGAAATGGGCGCGATTAAAAATTACTACAAACAACACGAGGCCTGCTTTAAATCGTTCATGGCGGGCGCTGACATTATTTTGATATGCCATACTAAAGAACTGCAGATAGAAACCATTAATTACTTTAAAGAAAAATTCATCAGCGGCGAGCTCGGAGAAGAGCGACTTAATGACGCGCTGGAGCGTATTTTTAAGATGAAGGCGCGCGCGGCGGGGCGTGAAGCTAAATTGCTTTCTAACGCCGATTATGAAGCTAACGCAAGCTTTGCTCAAAAGTTATCCGACTCTTCGATAACTTTAGTTTCGGACCGCATGGATATTCTCGGCAAAATCCGCCGCGGCGAACTCGACTTAAAGCGAATGCCTAAAATTTTTATCGTAGAAGCTAAATTTTCAGCCATAACCCAGGTGGAAGAT
>CAYTCW010000217.1:0-4661 GCA_964436235.1 uncultured bacterium | reverse complement strand
TAAAATGGCCGAATTATTTTTTTCAAATGAGATCAAAAAGCGCGGCTTTATCGAAATAAACCTTGCCTGCGCCGCTTTTATGACCATTAAAGAAAAAATAATCGATATTATTTCCCGCGCGGCGCCTGAAGATAAGTATCTTTTAATTAAAGACAGGCTTATAACGGGCGAAAAGACGATTCAGGCGTTTAAAACTTCAATAATCGATAAATTAAATCAATACTTAACTTCTAATAAATTAAGCGCCGGCATCACGAAATCAGAACTGCTCAAGTTATATTCGGTGAAGCCGGACGAAAACGATAATCTATTTTATTCATATATCATAGACTTAGCGGCCGCTGATAATAAAATTAAAAACGCTGACGGGATGATAACATTACCATCTGGCGGCGGCGCCTTTGAAAAAAAACTCGAAGGCGATTCCGAAATTATAAGGCGTAAAATCGTTAAATCTTTCGACGACGCTTCGCTTACTCCTAAAACTCTCGATGATGTAAAAGCCGTTATAGCTAAAAACCAGATCGAGCTTTTTAATAAAGTAGTTAAATTTTTAGAAAATGAAAAATCGATTTATAGAATATTCGAAAATTACTATATAACGGCCGCACAAATGGAGTCATACCTTTCGGCCATTAAAGAGATAATTTCGGCTAAACCGTCTTTTAGCGTCATCGATTTTAAAGATAAAACCGCTCTATCAAGAAAATACGCCATCGCGATACTCGAGTTTTTCGACAAAACCGGCGTAACCGTCCGAAAAGAAAACGACAGGTTTTTAAAATAAAAGGCCGGCAAAACCGGGCCTGATTTTTAGAAGACCGGATTTATAAGAAGGGAAAGCCTTAAACGGACCAGGCTTATTATATGAACGACGATCAAATTATAAATGCTCACCCGAACCCCGCGGCGGCTAAAAAACTCAAAATCGCGCTTTGCGCAGTCAATACGCGTTATACGCAAAATGCAGCAGCCTTAGACTATCTAAGCGGCTATCTTTATAAATATCTCGATTCAAAAAACATCGGGCGCCATCGATACGAGCTTAAAATTTATGAATTCAACTTAAGCGACACCCACGAATACGCTACGCGCGCGCTTTGCTCGGATAATGCCGATATTTATTGCTTTTCGATCTATATATGGAACCGCGATTTTATGCGTAAATTAATATCTTTTATCAGGCGGGCTTTTCCACGCGCGCTCACCTTAGCCGGCGGGCCCGAAGTTATTTCCGTCTGCCGCGGCGAAAGCGATGCCATGTGCGGCGCGGCTTACGCGATCAGCGGCGAGGGAGAGATTTCATTCGCGCGTTTTATAGAACTTTCGATAGACGCTTTCGAATGCTCCGGTTTTGCCGCGCCAGACCGCGGCCGCCTGATGCAGATAGAGGGCATAGCGCATTCAAGCGGTTCCGGCGCATTCGAATTTTGTTCAGAACCGGCCGTAGTAAATAATTTAGACGATCTGCCGTCGATATTTTTAAAGCAAAACGACAGACAGGCGGCGCGCGGCGGCAAAAACTTCGTATATCTTGAAACCTCCCGCGGCTGTCCTAACCACTGCCATTACTGCCTGAGCTCGCTCAAGCCGAAGAACGCGCCGGCGGTCAGATATTTTTCATTAAGCCGCGTTTTTAAAGATATCGATACGATAATAAACGATTTAAAAATCGATAAAATTCGCGTGATAGACCGCACTTTCAACGACGACCCCGATCGCGCCCTCGCTATTTTTAAATACGCGGTTTCGGCCGCGCGTCCGCAAACCCTTTTTCAATTCGAAATCAGCCCCTATAAGTTCACGCCCGAAATAATCGATTATTTAAAAAGTCTCGACAGGCAGTATTTTCAATTCGAAATAGGCGTGCAGTCGTTTAATAAAAAAGCGCTCGACGCCGTAGGACGCCTTAACTCCGAAAGCCCTTCCGGAACCGGCTCTGACGACGAAGAAGAAGCCGGCGGCCGGATCGCGCCGGGAAACGCAAAAACCGTTAAAGCGGGCGATATGCTCGATTTATTGATCAATAAAACGCGGCTTAATATCCACGCCGATTTAATGTATGGGCTCCCCGGCGATAACTATCAAAACTGCATATCTTCTTTCGATGAACTCCTTTCTAAAACTCCGGACAGCGTGCAATTCTGGCAGTTGAAACTTCTGCGCGGCACTAAACTTCGTGAAAATGCCGAAAAAATGGGACTCATTTACGATCCGAACCCGCCCTACGCGGTTATTAAAACAAATACCATCGACGCTTTCGAAATGTTCAAACTTCAAAAACTCGGCCGGTATCTCGATTTGCTTTATAACCACGGCCACCTTAATCTCACGCTGCGCGCACTTTTTCATTACTTTAAAAAACCGTCCGTTCTTTTTTTTGCGCTCATAGAATATTTCGAACTCAACGGCATATCCGAAACGGCTATATCGCGCCAGAACCTTTTTTTATATATAAACCGATTCGGGGGCGAAACGATAAAACCCTCATCAGCAAGCTATTATCAAATTTTAGCGGACTGCCTCCGATACGATTTTATAGCGGGCGAATCCAAAAGATTTTCACTACCCGATTTTTTAAAACCTCAAAAAATTAAGCGTGACGGCCGTTTATATGAAGCCATCCGCGCGTGCGCCGAAAATTTTGCCGGCGGCGGCGGCAGGCTAAAACTGTCTAAAACTTTTTCGCTGATCCGCTTTGATAACGATATAATAAATTGCCCGTCAGGCGACGATATCTCCACCGCAGCGGCAGCCGCATTCAACTTTAAAGATCCGCCAGCCCTCAAGGTTTGCACCGCCTTAAAGCACATAGTAAACGGCGACGGCACATTCGACACTCAAAAATTCTATTTTAACGATCCGCTCGATTTTTTAACGCTCGATTATTTTTATTATACCGATAAAAATAAACCGGCCGATATCCAGCTTTTATCCAGAGTTGAAGAACCCGGTGAAGAATATGAAACTATCAGCGAAAAGATTCTTTTAATATCAAAAAAACTTCCGGCGCTTATTGAAAAATTTATTAAATATGGTATAATAGTCAATTGTAAAAGCAATTAAAACTACAAAGGGGGCTTCAATGATTAAAAAAGTTTATATAACCGACGACTGCATAGCCTGCACTGCATGCGAATTCAGCTGCCCTGAAGTCTTTAAAATAATCGGCAAAAAATCGAGCATTCTTCCCGCCGCCGATTTCGTAAAAAACGAAGCCTGTATTCAAAAAGCCGCCTTAGGCTGCCCGGTAAACGCAATTAAATACGAATAAATATCGACGCGATAATACGCTAATAATCACAAATCGATTTCAGCTTATAAAATCATCAATACGCACCGTGATTTAATCATGATGCGTATTTTTTAATCAATAAATTGTATTTTAATTCATACTTTACTGCCTTGAATAATCACCGATATATATACTATAAACCGCGGTTACACAAGCATTTTAAGTTATGGCACGCTAATTGCCTATATAATTGGGAGAAATGCTGATAAGTATTTAAAAATAAATGAAATTTAAAACCAGAGATGAAAGCGAGTGAATTAAATGTTTAGCTATATCAACTACAATACATTAAACGCATTATTAGCGATGATGGTAATTTTTAACCTGATGGCGCTGCGCGTTCCGGCCGCGGCTTCCGAAGCGGTTAATAAAATTAAAAACACTACGGCCACGCTATATTTTACATATAACGGCGAAGAAAACAAATATAAACATTTTGTGATCGACGGCAGCCTGATCGCCGGAAAAAAAGCCAGAATAGTTTATGGCAATGAAAGAAAAGAAGTATTATTCAACAATAACTGCAGCGTATATATGAGATATTCCTACGATTTCTGGCAAAGCTGCAGCGATGTTGAACTCAAACCCACGGCTACCGGCGAGCTTAGCGCGGTAATAAAAATTCCAGTTGATGCGAGTACTATCCAGGTCGCTTTTTTTGCGGCGTATCCTTATGATAATTACAAATCATGGGGCTTTATATGGGACTCTAATTACGGCAAAAATTTCACGGTTAAATTAATAAGCAAAAAAGAATTAGAAGATAAAAAGAAATTCGACGAATTAAATAAAATATAAATTCGAACTTTAAAGGAACGGTTAATTATATGGCTGTAAAACGATTATTCACAGGCAGTTTTATCGATGCGGCAATCGTATCCGCGCTCTATAAAAAAATCAAGGCCGACTTTAAAAACGCCGTGACCGGAAAGTGGGTTGAAGAAAAAAATCTTCATATAACTTATAAATTTCTTGGCGATATCGAAGAAGAAAAAATTGCGGACATAAAAGAAGCGTTAAACGCTAAAATCGATAAGGTCTTGCCTTGCGAGATATTTTCAGGCCGCCCGTCCGCCTTCAATTTAAAAAATCCGCGCATATTATTTCTTACCGCCGATGATAGAAGCGGAATTTTAAATGAATTATATTCGTTTTGTGAAAAATCATTGTCAAAACTCGGATTCGCTCCCGAAACAAAACCTTTTAACCCCCATATAACCCTTATGCGAATTAAAAGCGCCGATCAAAACGCCTTTGGCGAACTGATGGAAAAGTATAAAAATATAGATAATAAAACCGGCCCGCAAACGGAGATCAGATTGAGCTTGATTGAAAGCGTTCTGAGCCCGTCGGGGCCGGTTTATAA